>NZ_LZTE01000023.1:0-55333 GCF_001665925.1 Gordonia sp. 852002-50816_SCH5313054-c | reverse complement strand
GGGTGCGTGCTCGACGAGTGGGTGGTCTCGACAGGCTCGACCAGCGGTGGGGGCTCGATCAGCGGTGGGAGCTCGACCAGCGGTGGGGCTCTCGACCAGCGGTGGGGTGGTCTCGACAGGCTCGACCAGCGGTGGGGCGCTCGATCAGCGGGTGGGCTCAGCCGAGTTGCGGCGCTTGCGCTCGTAGGAGGAGCCGGCGATCCAGAATGCGACCAGCGACAGCAGATCGGACTCGGTGACGCCGTGTCGCGAGGAGAATGCGATCAGGGTGGCTCCCTCGATGGGGCCGTTCCAGATAATCCAGGCGACCGCGACGCCTGCCAGCACCAGCGACGCACGCCCCGATGGCCTCATGAGCGCCCACAACCCGCAGGCGAACAGAAGATTGAGAAGGACAAGGGCGTGGAAGAAGTCGGGGACGCGCACTCGATAGATTCTGCCGCGTAATGATAACGACGAGCCGATCTGACGTCGGTAAATGCTGTGAATCCCCTATGTGTCTCACATAGTCGATAGTCTGAGCGCGTTGCACCGCCGATACGCATGGGGAGAGTGAATGGCACGCATTACGCGACCAGTTCCGATGATCCGTGCGGCGGTCGTTGCCCTGATTACGGCGGGAGCCTTGGTCGGCGTCATGCCTGCACATGCTGACGCCGCGGTGCGCACCTTGACGGTCGCGCAACCCGGCGGAACCGGTAAATACGGCGCGGGTTGCACCTACACACTCACCGCGCGGGTGACAAACGATGACCCGGTGACATTCTCTGTCCGGCAACCGACGCGGTTGGCCAATGGAAAGCTATTGCGATTCACCTTCGACGTCGTGCCGCGCAAACACGTCGCGATTTTCCACTGGAGTCCTGTTGTGGAAGGACGCTTCGTACTCGGTGCGCGGCAAGGGAATTCGCCTTGGAAACTGCGCGGTGCCGACGTCGGACGGCGGTTGGATCTGGGGAGTTCGTGCTCGGGGATCTGAGCTGATCCCCGAGCGTGGTGGCTCAGTGAGCGGCTTCGAACGCTTCTACGATTTCCTTGGGAAGCCGTCCACGCGGGCCCACCTCGTAGCCTTCTTCGATTGCCCACTCCCGAATATCGCTCGTCGACGCCGCCGACTTGGACGAGCCGGATGACTTCTTGGTGGTCACCCGAGGCGCCGTGGACTGCTTGCGGCCGCCGATCCTGGTGGAAGCCTCAAGGAGTTTGGCGACAGTGACACGGCCGTTCTCGACCTTGTCGAGATTTGCGCTGGAAATATCGAGCTGATATTCAACGCCGAGCCAGGACCAGAGAACCGTGTGGACGTCGTCGAGGTCGATCTCCCGACCGTCCAGATCATCAACAAATGCGACTGAGCGGATGGTTGCCATGTGTTGAGGTTAACTGATGCTGTCGGACGTTCGAGCGACAGACACGTGACTCGCGCACAAATCTGCGGGAGTAATCGTCCGAGAGATCCGAGTTTACCGACGACTGCGCGAGGAAATTCACGATCAAAAACCCCGTATGCGGAGGCGATAGGCTGAGCGCATGGACGCGCTTTTCGTATGCACCGGCAACATCTGTCGTTCGCCGATGGCGGAGCGGATCTGCCGTGCTGTGGCCGCAGAACAAGGGGTCGAGTTGACGGCTTCGAGCGCAGGAGTCGGAGCACTCAACGGCCAGACGATGCACCCCTTCGCCAGCGAAGTACTCGCCGAAAATCGCGTCGATGCAACAGGTTTCGAGTCGAGGTATCTGCAACCGCGCATACTGGCGCCCGCAGACATCGTGCTCTGCATGACTCGCGAGCATCGTGCCGCCTGTCAACGAATGCTGCCGGTCCGTTGGAAGCGGATGTTCACGCTCATCGAGTTCGTCGAATTGGTGTCGACGCTCGACGGCGACACCCCGACGACCGACGCGTCGCCGAGTATCGACGCGATCATGGCGGCACGTGGGCGAATCGACACCAACTCCGCGCACCTCGACATCCTCGACCCGATGGGCCGACCGAAAGCCGATTTCGAGCGTGTCTATCGTGAACTGTCGCCGCAAGTCGGTGCCCTTGTGCAGTGGGCTCGGCGGTCCGTCGTAGGTCAGTAAGCTCCATCGCCACGGGCAACCGTGACGACGGTACGCAAGAGAATTCGGACGTCTTGCTCGATCGACCAGTTCTCGACGTAGTACATATCCAACTCGACGCGCTGCTCGTCGGTGGTGTCCGAGCGGCCGGAGACCTGCCACAAGCCGGTCATTCCGGGTTTCACGAGTTGGCGTCGCTCGACGAACCCAGGGAACGTGTGTCCTTCGCCGTGCACGAGTGGCCGCGGCCCGACAAGACTCATCTCGCCGAGGATCACGTTGATCAGTTGTGGGAACTCGTCGATACTCGTTCTGCGGATGATGCGGCCGACCGGGGTGATCCGCGGGTCCTTCTTCATCTTGAAGAACATGTCATCCGCTTGGGGGCCGCTGCCGCGCAACTCGGCCAGCCGCTTATCGGCGTCCTGATACATCGAACGGAACTTCCACATTCGGAACGACTCGCCATCACGGCCGATCCGTTCCGGACGGTAGAAGACAGGGCCGCGATCGGAGACCTTGATAGCGATCGCAATGACCAGCAGTATCGGCGAGAGGAGCAGAAGTCCGGTCGCGGCGACGAATCGATCGAACAGCGCTTTACCCCACCCGGAACGACTGCTGTAGCCAGGCTCGTCGACGTGGATGAGCGGGACGTCGGCGATGGATTCCAAGGTGATCTTGGGACGTGCAAGTCCGACCAATGACGGAGCAATCAACAGGCCGATACCGGCTTGGGACAAGCCAAAACGCAGCGCGCGCAACCATTCTGCTTCAAGCGGGGTGGACGAGGCGATGACGATGTAGTCTGCTGCGGCACTCAGGGCGGCATCGACGATATAGCCGGGATCCTCGATCATCGTCGGATCCTGGATGGCGGGAGCGGGCGGCTCGACAGTTCCGACCGGAATGTAGCCCAACGACGGGTTCTTCGTCATCGTGTCGCTCATTCGAACCGCGGACTCCGGGCCGCCGACAATCAACACACGCGTCGACGACGCCCCGTCGCGTCGGCGCCGCGAAGCGATGTACAGCGAGCTCACTGCGTGCGCGGTCATACACCCCACGAAGCCGGTGATGATGGCGATCAGAAGCGTCTGGCGAGGAATCGGAACCCCGAGTACGAGCACGACCACGGCGACGACCGCCAATAGTTTGGCGGTGGCCACGAACACGCGAACGAACTCTTCGAGACCACGCCCGAGTATCCGTTGGTTGGTCGAATCCTCGCGTGCCATCAGCAGCACCCAGCAGGCCCCCATGCCGATACCGAACACCACGCGCTCGACGACGGACTTCGCCACCGGAACGTCGTTGCTGATCGCGACGGCGAAGGCGATACCCCCAGCGATGGAGAGTATCTCGGCGGCTCTCACTACGCGTGCGTGAAAGCGGGTGGTGACGTTACCGCGTGCCGACCGAGACTGCGGCCGTTGCGACTCGTCGCGCGACGCTCTCGGCAAGGCGAGTCGAAGAGTTCCAGCTCGTGACGTCTGGATAGAGCTGAGTGGTTGTGGCGATACTGAGTCTTGTGTTTGGTACATGGCCATCCGAAATCTGTTGTGACTGACCGACAAACGGGATCGGCTCTACGAAGGGGGCGGCGAAGACCTTGGCTGCCAGGACGTCGTCGCTGGCGATACGGTCTGGGTATAGGGCGCATAGCTGGCTTGTCCAGCGGGCCGCAATCGCATCGGAATCCTCGCTGAAGAGAGGCGAGTCCCGAGTGGTGTACTTCATTGTGTAAACCAGCGAATGGTCGCCGTAGCGATGGGTTCCAGACAGCGCGGACATCTCGATGACGCCGTCGAACTCTGTGTCGCAACCGATCACAGGGCTCCAGTAGTGTCCGTCGAGCGGCTTGCGAAGCAGGAACGCAGCGTTGACGACGCCCTGATAAGTGTGCTCGGCCGGGGGAAGAGCTGCTCGGAGGCTCTCGTCAGCGAGCTGATGGAGCACCGGAATCGGAACGGTCGACACCAGGAAGTCGCTGGTGATCACGCGGTCATCCAGCGCTACCTCGACGCCGCTGGAGGTCTCTGTCACGGCGGTTACCCGAGCGGAGGTCTCGACGATGCCTCCGCGGTCGCGTATCGCCTGACAGAGCGCTTCAACGATTGATCGGTATCCGCCACTCGGATAGCCGCGAACGGCTACGTTCTTCTCTCTGCCCAGGCGCTCGTAGATGTAGCGAGCCGGCACGAGTGAGAACGCATCCCCGAACTTTGCGCCGAGCATGGGCTTGAGCAGCTTGGCCCAGACAGCGGGACCGTACAGTTCCGATAGCCATGCCTCGGTGGTCATGTGGTCAAGGTCTTTGCCTCGCCCGAGGTACCGGAGCGTCACCGACACCGCACCGAACCTGACTCTCTCGAGAATGCTCAAGGCGCGGAACCTGAGCAGATCGAGCGGAGTATTGAACGGGTAACGGTGACGATCTACCAGCATTCCCATGGTGGTGGAGCGCCATTCGATCGATTCGCGAAGGCCCAGGTCGTCGAGGAGCTCGAGCAACGCGTCGTCGCTGGGCATGATGCAGTGGTAGAAGCGCTCGATCGGATGACCTCCGATTTCGCCCTCGACGCCGAGTCCGCCGAGCTGCGTGCCCTGTTCGAGCACGGTCACCGGAACGTTGCGTTGGGCCAACCGGTACGCGACAACCAGACCGGCGATGCCTCCGCCGATGACGGTGACGCCGGTCGAACTCTGGGAGATCAATTTCGTGCTGCCAGATCAGGCACAGGCGTGATCTGTTCGCGCAGTACGAGTTTCGCGTACTGTCGCAGCGTCAGCGCGAGTTTGAGTTTGGAGGCGCCCTGTTTGAGGTCGTACTGCAACACCATCGGGACCTCGACGACGCGTGGCTGGAGATGCCGGAGTTTCATCAGCAACTCCACCATGCAGGCGAAACCTTGCTCGGTGACAAGACTGTCGCCCCAGTACTCAGTTGCACGGCGCAGCAGTGAAACTCGATAGGCCCGGTACCCGCAGGTGAAGTCGTGGAGATCTTCGATCGCGATCAACCGGGAGAACACGGTCGCAGCTCCGCGCGAAAGCAGACGCCTGAAAGGGGGTGCTGTGGTGTCGTCGCCGCCGGGGGTGAACCTCGATGAAACGGCCAGGTCGGCACCGGCGTCGATCGCTGTGATCATGGCATCGAGCAGCGCAGGATCGTGAGTGTTGTCGGCATCCATGATCGCGATGATGTCGTCCGACGAGGCGACCCGGAGTGCTGCACGGATGCCCGTCTGGACTGCCCGCCCCAAACCTTGATTGACCGGGTGCTTTACGAGCTGAACATCGAGTCCTTCGAGCCCTTCGGAGGCGATGGCGGCTGTTTGATCGATCGATCCGTCGTCAATCACCCACGCCTTCAGGTGGATTGGCAACTCCGTTCGGCGTAGCCGCTCGAAAAGTGGTCGAAGAGAGTCTTCTTCGTTGTAGGCCGGAAGGACCAGATGGAGCGTTCGTGTCTGAACCAGGCTCTTCGGGCCACGGCTCTTGAGACCCACGCTCTGGGCGCTGTTCGAATGAATGTCATCCGAATGAATGACACTCGTGGTCTGATCCGGAAAGGATTCAATGACCATACTTCCCCCCAAGGAATGATCCGACTTCCCCGTGTCGGATAACGAATGGTGGATTCACATTAACACCACTCTGTCCGGAATGCCATGGCGGCGTCTATTAGCCGATCGACGAGTGATGTACGTTTCTTCGGTTTGCGAAGAGTTATGTGGCCTGTTGCGCGTTCATCGAAAACTCGGGTGGGAGCTCGACCCGTGCATCGAATAACTGCGCGATCGCCTTCGCGCTCCGGAATGCTGCCAGTCCGTCGCCGAAGGGGTTTCCGCGAGATGCCATGGAGGAGCGCAAGTCTGGGCTGTCCAGCAGCTTGCGCGCGGTCGCGAGGATCGTGTTCGTGTCAGTTCCCACCGAGATGGCGCACCCGTGCTCGATCGCTTCGATTCGTTCCGTAACCGTCCGTGCCACCAGGACGGGCACACCGAACGTGGGTGCCTCTTCTTGGATTCCGCCGGAGTCGGAGAGGATGACCGTAGCAGCTTTCATCACTCCTACGAGCGCCTCGTAGGGGAGGGGATCGGTGAGCGTGACACGGTCGTGTCCGCCAAGTACCTGGTGAACCTGTTGCCGGACAGAGGGGTTGGGATGCGTTGGGCAGATCACTTCCAGGTCGGGGTACTCGGTCAGCAGCTGCGCAACCGCCCTCAGTACCTGGTCGAGGGGCGAGCCCCAGGACTCGCGGCGGTGCATTGTCAGCAGAACCACGGGCCCAGTGGTTGCGCTGGCCTCCGGAAGATCTGCCGCGATGCGGATCACGGCGTCGACGACTGTGTTGCCGGTCACGTAGATCCGGGCTTCGGGGACTCCGTCGGAAATGAGATTGTCTTTTGCTCGCTGCGTCGGCGCCAGGTGCAGATCGGCGACTTGTCCGATCAGCTTGCGGTTTGCCTCTTCGGGAAACGGCGAGTGGAGATCATGTGACCGCAGACCTGCCTCCAGGTGTGCAACCGGGATCTTTGCCCAGAACGCTGCAAGTGCTCCGGCCAAGGCTGTCGTGGTGTCGCCCTGTACCACAACAAGATCGGGACGCTTCGCCGCCCACAGTTCGGAGAGGCCGGTGATCAACGCCGCGGTCAGGGTCGGTAGACCGCCGTCACCACGGTCGATCTCGAGTGCGAGGTCGGGGGTGATCCCGAATGCCTGCAGTGAGTCCCTCACCATTGTCGGATGCTGCCCACTTGCGACGAACTGCACATCGAACGATAGTTCGCGGAGCTCACTATAAAGAGGAGCCAGTTTGATGGCTTCCGGGCGGGTTCCGGCAACTAGATGAACGGTCGGCACGCGCGCTAGACTACCCACATTCCCGAGTTCGGGATAGTGAACGGGGCGGATTCGAGTTGACGTGATAATCGACTATTTCTACCTTGCTGCAGCGGTGGGGGCCTATGCAGCCGGGTTGCTTTGTCAGAGTGTGGGCGCAAGACGTTCCGCTCCTTCCGGAGCGGGCGTTCGTGGGCTCACCCGTCTGATTGGTGATCCGGTGTACATCGTCGGATTCGCCTGTCAGGTAACGGGTTTTACACTTGCCTTTCTCGCTCGAGCGCATTTGCCCCTGTACCTCGTCCAGGGTGCCGTGTGCGCGTCTGTGGCGCTAACGTCGCTCCTGGGATTCGTGCTTTTGCGGCGGCGAACCTCCGCAAGCGAGTTGGCGGTATTCGGCGTCATGGCGAGCGCGATCGTTCTGTTGTTGGTTGTCTCGCGTCCGTCGAACAGTTACGAGATCGGCGGTCTGGCACTTGTCGGTCTCGTGACGGTTGCGTTTGTAGTTGCTGGAGCGACGTGGTTTGCATCACGGAGTGCCGGCGCGGTTCCGCTTGCGTGTCTGGCCGGTGTGAGCTTTGCGATTCTGGCGGTGGCGGGGAGACCCGTCGCGTCGCACGTCGGCTTCGGGCTCCTCGCTGATCCGCTCGCGTGGCTTGTGGTGGTGACCGCAGTGGTCGGGCAACTGCAGATGGGGCTCGCGCTGGCGCGGGGTTCGACGACCCTCGTCGGCTCGGTGATGGATGCGGTGACCCTTCTGGCTGCGTCGAGCGTCGGATTTCTGCTGCTCGGCGACCGTGTAGGCGATGGTTTGGCGGTGTGGGTGATCGTCGGTCTTGCGGCCTGTGTCGGTGGGGTCATAGCCATGGCAGCAATTGAGAAGAGCCAGGTACGCGCGATGTCGAAAGACGTTGCGGCGCGCGCTGGTCGACTTCAGACCTATGTGCCGGAAGGATGACATGAACTCGACAACCCTCGCGAGTGTGTCGGTCGATCTTGACAACGTGTGGTCGTACTTGAAGACACACGGAGATCCCGAGTGGGAAGCCCGACCGAGCTATCTTCACGTGGCGGTGCCGCGGATCGTCGAGCTATTCGGTGAACTCAACCAGAGCACAACGGTTTTCGTCATCGGCGCAGATGCAGCTCGCGATGACGGCGCAGAAGCTGTCTCGTCGTTTGCTCGTTGTGGACACGAAGTGGGAAACCATTCGTACGAACATGAGCCGTGGCTGCAGAGGTACGACGCGCAGCGGCTTGCCGCAGAGGTCGATAGGACGCACGAAGCCATCGTGGCAGCAGGAGCCCCTGCGCCAGTTGGTTTTCGAGCCCCTGGCTACAGCCACACTCCGGAGTTGTTCAAGCTGCTCATAGAGCGGGGCTACCAGTACGACGCGAGTGTGCTGCCGACGTGGATCGGTCCACTCGCGCGGTATCAGCACTTCCGCAGTACCGAATTGTCAGACGAACAACGAGATGATCGTGCCGACCTGTTCGGCGGATTCGGGCAGGCGCGATGGAGCCTGCATCCCCAGCGGCTGCGGGCCGAGGGCGGTCAGATCGTAGAACTGCCGGTCACAACCCTTCCGGTTGCTCGTGTGCCCATGCACGGTTCGTACCTCATTCAGCTGTACTCGATTTCGCCGAGACTTGCGCGCGGCTATTTTCGTGCCGCGGTGCGCCTATGTAGGGCGCGCGGGGTCGGTATGTCGATGCTCATTCATCCCACCGACATCCTCGACCGGCGGGACGCACCCGCGATGGAGTTCTTTCCCGGCATGGGCGTCGCGGCGTCGGACAAGGTCGCGTTCATCACCTGGGTGGTCCAAACGATGCAGGCGAATTTCGACGTGGTGGGTACCGGCGATCACGTGGCGGCGATGTCGGCGCCCGGGGTATCGCTTGCCTCCGCGGAGATCGGGCGAGCATGCGTCGAATGAACCCGAGGATCGACGTCATGCGGCGACAAGTGCGGGTGTTGCCGGGTCCGGAATACTGTCCACAGTCCGGCGATCAGCAGTACCGTGCCCGCGTACAACGTCACGCGCATCAGCCAGATGGAGAAGTGCGCGACACCGAGCTCGTTACCGAGTCGATCGAAAATGTAGTAGTGCGAAATGGCTGCACCGAAGAACAACAGGGCCAATCCCGGTGCAAGTCGTTTGCGCAGTCGGGGATCGGACGCTACTTCGAGAGAACCGAGCACGATCGGCGCGATCAGCCACGCTGCGTCGTAGCTGAGGTGGTAGAGCGTCACCGTGACAAGTGTCAGACCCAGCAGGACGGAAATCGATTCGAAACGGTACGACGTTCGTCGAACCAAGAAGTACGCGGCAACAACACCTGCGATGGCGATGGCGACTGTGGTCGCGGTCGAAATGCCCAATCCGGCGTGCTGGAGGCTCCCGACGATATCGATTCGCTCATCGAGCCAATCCGCCGTTCGTCTCGACGACGACTCGCTGATGTTTCCGATGAGGCTGTCGACCCAGCGGGGCACTCCGGAGACACCGCCGGCCATCACCAAAACTGCGGCGAGGGAGAGGGCTGCGCTCAATCCGACGCCGAGCAATGCTCGTCGCCATCTGCTTTGCGCAATCAGAACGACGACCACGGCCAGCCCGATATGTGGCTTCATGCAACACAATGCGACGAGTATCACGCCGATGTACTTGTTGCGCACCATGATTGCAGGGACTGCAAGCAAGACGTAGACGATACTGGGCTGACCGAGGTAGTAGGCCAGGCTCACCGGACGGGAGAGCAGAAGAAGAATCACTCCCCACGTCGCCAGCATCCCGCGCCTGATGGCGCCCTCGCGTCCGGCCGGGATCAGCGTCGCGGGGATGTTCTCGGCCACGCGCAATCCGAGCCAGCAACCGGTCGCGATGATCACGGTCATCCCGATTATGGCAGCGACGACGCTGGCGGTATTCCAATCGGCCCATCCAAGGGGAGCCCAGAGCAACAGATGGCCCGGTGCGTACGTCGGGTAATCGAGAGAGTGGGGGAAATTTTGAAGGTACGTCTGAGTGTCATAGGGATTATTGCCCATGACGAACCAGGAAACGGGGCGCCACGTAGCGTCGCGGAAATCGACGAAGGACAGATGGCAGAGGTTTTTCCCGCAATCGACAGCGCCGTCGGCGTCGATCCGGTCTGCCAGCGCCTTCCTCATGAGCGAAACGGCGAGCGCAATCATTGCGGCGATGGAGACTACGAAGAGAGGGATCTCCCAGCGGGCGTCGAATCGGCGTTTCAGCGGCATCGGGTCACCTCCGTCCGATCAGGGCGCAGAACTGCGTGCTCACTTTACACAGCGAATCCGCTCATGCACCTGTCTGGCTATACATGGTGACCGCCGCCGAGAAGCCCACGACCGAGGTGCGCCGTAGTTTCAGCCTCCGGTTCGTAGCCGCCGGCGCAGGTTTGTTATGCACCTTCTTGATGACCATCGTTGCGTATCGAGCGCTCGATGCAAGGCAGGCCGCCGTCTTCTTCGCGATCCTCGCAGCTTTGTCGATCGGCCCCATGGTCGGTCGATTGGGGTTGGGGCCAAACGTTATACGGCTACTACCGGCGGCAAAGACAGCAGATGAGGCCAAACAAATCGCCTCCGACCACTTGCGGGCAACCGCGGTGCTGTCGCTGATCACGGCACCCTTCATCGGACTGATCGCGACGTGGCCACTACGCGGTGATTCGCAATACTGGCCGGTGCTGCTACTCACGGTAGCGGTGGTGGTCGTCGAGTCGATGCGGCTGACCCTCAGCGATATCTTCGCTGCTCACGGGCGGGTGGGAATGGCCGTGTTGACCACTCACCATATTCGCAGCACGATCGTGCTTCCCGCGGTGGCCTTGCTGCTTTTCGCGTTCGACAAATCATCGCTGACGGAGGTTCTCGGCGTATATACCGCCGTGGCCACGATCCAGTTGGCAATTGCGCTGACCGTGGGTCGCGCAGAAGTGTCGTTGACGACGCGTGGTCATTTGCGCGCCCTGCGCGATCCGATACGTCATGGCGCCAAACTCTTCGTTCTCGACCTCTCCGCATTCGTGTGTCTTCCGGCTACGATTTGGCTCGCTAACTTCGCGTTCGCACCGCACGACGCGGCAATCTATGCGGCCGCAGCCACTTTGGCCCTGCAGGTGACGATCCTGGAGAGTCTCGCATCCCTCGCCGTGACGCCGGCTGTCGCGCGGGAGTGGGTCTTGGGGAATCGTGAGCGAGTGGTGTCGATACTTGCGGCGGTGGCCACACTCGGTTCACTCGTGACGCTCGTGATCGTGGCATTTCTGGCGATTCTCGGAGAGACCGTTGTCTCGTGGGCTTACGGCCCCTCGATGGCCGCTGCGGGACCGTTGCTCCTGGTCCTCGCCGCAGGTGGGATCGCGAAAACAGCGTTGGGCGGGAACATTACGATGCTGGTCATCAGTGACAACATCGATCGTGCCGCGTGGTCGGCGTTCGCCGTGCTGGTAGTGGCCGTGCCCGCAGGCATCGCGGCGGCGTTCGCGGGTGGCCCGATGGCTTTGGCGATCGTCTCGGCGTGCGCGGTGACGTTGACCGCCGTAGTCCAATGGCTCAGCGCGCGTAGCGTTCTCGACGACACGCCACGACCGAGCCTCGACGTACGCGCATCATTGGCGACGTTCCGCTGACGGGTTGCCGGCTTGGCCGGTCAGCCGCGCTGATGTCAGCGGGACGAAGGCGAAATGGCCTCTAGTACGCGCTCTGCGGAGAGGTGCCACGAGAATCGCTGCGTGTTCTCGTGCCCCATGCGAATCAGCTTCGCGCGCAAGCCACTGTCTTCTGAGATGCGGCGCACACCGTCAAGCATGGCCTGGGTGTCGTTGGGAGCGAAGTAGATTGCAGCGTCACTCGCGACCTCGGGGATCGCGGCGGCGTCACTGCAGATCACGGGACATCCCGAAGTCTGCGCCTCGATAACGGGGAGACCGAAGCCCTCGTATCGGGAGGGGAAGACCAATGCGCGGCAGTGGCGATACAGGTATGCGAGCTCGGCGTCGTCAAGACGACCGGCGACTGTCGCGCCGGTCGCGAGTGGAGAAGCATCGCTGAAGACCTGGGGATTTCCGGACGCTCCCACGACGATGGTCGAATAGCCTTCGGAGACAAGCGCATTGACCGGGTCGGAAAGGTTCTTGTGTTGCGCCAGCGTACCGACGACGACGAAAGAACTGCTCACGTCCGTTGTGTCCGCCAGCTCAGGCGCCCGCTCTGCGACTGTGTCGAAACCGTCGGCGGCACAGTGCGCCACAGTAAAGCGCTCGGCAGGAACGCGAAGGTACTCGGCGAGTTCGCCCGCGCTGAACCGGGACACCGTGACGAGATGTGCTGCTGTGCGTGACAGCAGGAAGTACATCACGGCGTAGAAGGCCACAAAGGACCGCCGGAAGGTGGCCGAAAACCGGAACGGCGTGGCGTCGTGCATCGTCACCAACTGCTTACGTTTGAGCAGCGGTGCAGGACCGGCGAAGTTGAGCAGAAGCGCGCCGCGACTGGCGATCGGCAGATGAAGCTGTTCGAAAGCGACGCCGCTCCAGCGAGAGCGATCCACCCGGGCACCGCTGTCTGTCAGCCACTGCGGAACCGATGCGTCGGCGGGAACGTCGACGACGAATCGGCGTTCTGGCGCAAGCGTCAAGAGCGCACGGACCATCTCATTGGCATACCGCTGAGTACCCGTCAACGATTGCGCGAGCCACTTGCCGTTGATGTGAATCTCGTTCATGTCATGTTTTCAAATAGCGGATCGTAGAGTCGACGCAGTGCTGTGCGTTGCGCGTCGTCGGTGTTGTCGGCGATTGCACGTCGCGTCAATTCGGTCTGCTCGGTGTAGGTTTCGGGATCGCCAAGAGCTTTCAGCAGAGGTCCGAGTTGCGACGGGCGTTCGATCGTCATCGGCATGTCGAATCCATGGATATACGGCTGAGCACGTGCGATCACCGGAAGCCCGGCCGCCGCTGCCTCGAGGATGGAGATCGGAAATCCCTCCCATCGAGCGGTGTGGAGATAGACATCACCCGAGGCAAGCGTCTTCAGCGCCTGTTCACGATTGAGCCATCCCGTCACATCGACCTCGGCTGCGCGCAGCAGGTCGACGTGCTCCTCGTCGCCGCCGCCGATCCACGTAGCCTCGACGTCGGCACCCGTCTCGCGAGCGGCTTTCACCGCTTCCGCGAAGAAGCGCGCGTCTTTCTGCGGACCCAGCCTCCCGTTGCCGATGATGCGCAGGCGTTCCGCGGACGTTCGTTGATGACGTGGGATGTGCGCGGGCGTCACATTCGGCACCATGACGGCTCGCGGCCGCGAGATCGGCCATTGTGACAATTCGCGTTCGCGCGGCGAACATGCGCCTATTGCGGAGGTGTTGAAGGACAGAAGCCATTCGGCGAACCGGAATCCGGATCGAACAACGGTGGGTACGTCGCGTCGCTCGAACGCGTAGCAATGTGGTGTGTAGACGATGGGTGAGCGAGGTGAGTTGCGCAGCGCCAACCGGACATACACCCCCGCCTTACTGGAGTGAGCATGAACGGCAGCTGGGCGCCCCTCGCGCAAGGTGCGGTTGAGGAACCGGATTCGGTTCGGGGTGCCCGCCGGAAGCTCTGTCGCTGAGGCGAACTGGGTCAACGACGCCGTGTCGACTGTTGCTTCGGCGCGTGTGGAGTACAGGAGGTGGTGCTCGATATCGGGATAGTTGCGCACGTAGTCGCCGATGGCGGCTGCCGTCCCGCTCGCGAACGACTCGGTGACGTGGAAGAGTCGCGCGTTGCTCGTGCTACCGGTCACGGAACCTCGATCGGGGTGCCGTTGCGCGTCCAGCCAGAGGTGGATGTGGCTGAACGGGGTGCATTGGTCACGAAGGGCTGAACCGAATCATTGACCAGCGTGATCTGAGTGAAAGAGATGTTGCTGACGGTTCCGCCACTGTCTGCGAGCACAGCGACGTCGCGTCCCGCTTTTGCCGGTGTCGACGTCACTGTCACACCGGACACCCGCACATTGCTCACACTGCGGCCGGCATTTCCCGAATAGACAAGGATCGAACCGTGCACAACGGTTCCGATATTGGCGGACGTTATCCGTCCGTTCGATGCAGACACCTGTGAAACCGACTGGGTGTAGTAGGGGTTGCCTTCGCTCGCGATATACAGGCCCGCGCCGGAGGTGTTGGACACGTTGAAACCGGTGATCGCGACGCGGGTGCCTCCGACAACTGTGATTCCTCGACCCCAGCGGTTTCCGTTGACGGTGATGTTCGATTCCTTGATGTCCGAACACAGGCCGTTGTCGCCGTAGCTCACTACGGCGACCCCGTCATCGCCGGTGCCCGAGGTCGTCACGTTACTCACAGAGCCGCCACTCGCTCCGTTGGTCATGTGGACGCCGTCGGCGAGTGTGTCCGACACGTTCACCCGGTCGATGGTGAATCCCTTTGCACCGTCGACGAAGAGTCCGGCCGCTGCGGAGCCGCGGATGTTCACGTCGCGGACGGTGTCATTCGTGCCACTTATCACGAGCTTGTGCTGATCGAGTCCGGACTGGCGTGTGCCACTGGTCGCGCCGGCGAATGTGATTCCTGAGATGGACACGCCGTCGGCAGTCACCTGGACTGACGAAGTCAGATCATTCGTGGCGGCAAGGGTTGTGCCGTTACCTTTGATCGTCACGTTGGGCACTCGGATCTTGAGCACTCCGGAATGGCGATACGTTCCGCTGTCCAATTGGAGTGTCGAACCGGGGGCCAGCGCGTCGAACCTGCTCTGCAGTTCCTGGGTGTGGTCAGTATTCGGTGGCGCAGTGGCAGCCGAACCGCATCCCGTAATCATGAAGAGCACCGCCAAACCTACTGGTAGGACGGCACGCCGCCACGAAGCCCTCATCTCGTCACCCCTCCTGGCTGAGAAACGGTCAGATAGGTTGACGAATCCGGGGCGTCAGATGGTCCCGGCTTTCTCGACTTGTTTACCCTCGTCGCGAGATACGCGACCAAAAGCAATCCCACCCAAGCGGGCGCCGCTCGGCCTTGAGCCCAGTAGAGGTAGCGGGGCATTTCGAGCAATCCTGTGAACATCACCGGGTACATGAGCATGCCAATCAAAGATCCGTTGCAGAAGGCGCGATATGTGACGCCGACAATTATGCCAGCGATCGCGAAATAAACGAGGCCTCCGAAATGTCCGTAATCGGTAAATGGTCCGGTATATCCACTGGGATTGTTGAACTCTGGATTGCCGTGCTGTGCGAGGAGGGGCCTGTAATCGGACGGACCGAGAGGGAAGGCGCTGCGGTGTGGAGGCAGCGTGCTGTACACGTGTTGGATACCAGGTGCCGTCCACACGACCTCGAGTGTGTCGTAGGGCACCCGCCCTGGCCACCGCATGTTGTCGTAGATGATCTGACCGTTGTTGATCGCGGTGGCGTAGTACCCGGCGAGTCGATCGGCGGCGAACTGGACGAAGCTGTTCGAGGTGCGTGTGCGATAGAACGACCACGATCGGAAATATTCGAACAATCCGAAAACGAGAAGCAGCACGGGAAGTGAGGCGAGCGGAATCCACTGGGCGAGGACATTTCCGCGCCGGCTTCGGTTCCCGAGATACGCACTACCGATGACAGCCAGCGGGACAACCAGCTCGAGCACGGCGAGTCTCTCGGAGAAAACGTAGGCGCGTCCGATCGCGAGAAGCATCACAGCCGTGATGATGCCGATCTGCCGTCTGCTCTTTCCCTGTGTCAGTACGAGTGCGGCCACGACCACCGCGGGCACGCCGAACTGGGTGAGAGTCGTGACCCCAGCAATTGTTCCGATCGCATCTTTTGTGGGTGTTCCGTCTGCTGCTGTCGCGTTCAGGAGTTCTGCAGGCGTGATGCCCGATTTGGCGATCAGATAGCCGAAACCGAGATACCCGAACACTGTTAATCCGAACATCACCGAACTCGCTCGAACCAACAGAGCAAGTGTGTTCGGCTGCATCGGGGGCCACTCACCGCGCGCCACGGGCCGGCGCCGTACGAGTGTCATCCCGATCAATGCGGCCAAAGCCAACACGAGGACGCCCGAGCCGAACATCGCCACCGTTGCGTTATCGAGCGTCCGTGCAGACCGCCAGAGGGCACGAAACTCCTGATCGCTGATGAATACGGTCGGTATCAGTGAAAGCGAACCAACCACCAGCGCGATGGCTGTCGGCGATATCCACCAGACTGCCCGCGAACTCTGCGAACTCACCTGTCCCTACCGAAGTAGCCGACGAGTTCGCCCCTGAGATAGGCGAGATCGGCTCGCGCGTGGACTCGGTCACCCCGAACGTCGCGAACCGCGCTGCCCACCACTTTGCGCGCGCCGTGGTATCCGAACTGGGCAAGCGACAGCCGATGACGACGCCAGAGGTGGCCGTTGCCGACGCCGTATTTGAACATCTTGTCGACGAATGCCTCGGTGATCGCGTGACGATCATCGTCCTGCAGGATCTGTACCGACGGCTCATAGGAGAGCGAGTGCCCGGCGGCGATGAGGCGAAGGACGAGGTCTGAGTCTTCACCTGCGCCGCGGAGACCGGGTGCACCGACGCCGATGCTCTCATCGAAGGGAGCGCGTGACGGCAGCGCCTCCGTGCGGAAAAAAAGGGTGCTCGAAATGCTGGTGCGTGGAAAATTCAGCCGTGTGACAGTCGTCGGTCGTCGAAGCCACCGCTGCATCGACGGCTGACCATCTTCGGTGACCTGCATGCCACTGACCCCTGCGAGTTCGGGCTGCTCGTCGAGAATCCGAGCCACGGCTTCCAACGTGTCCGGCTTGTACCAACAGTTGTCGTCCGGGTACGCGACCACGGGCGCGGTGACAACTTGGGTACCTGCGTTGCGTCCGGTGGAAACTCCGCGTGGGCTTCGCGCGGCATGGACAGGGCCCGGGAGCCCCGCAGATGTCAGCATGGCTGCGCATTCCTGCGCATCGCTTTGATCGACGACGATGAACTCTACGTCTTCGGCAATCGTCGAGTTGGCGACGGAGTCGAGTAATCGACCGAATTCACGCGGTCGACCAATCGTGCTGCACACGAGTGAAATTCTTGGCGAAGTCATTGCGATCAGATCGAATCTGCAGCTGCGACTTCAGTGCGGACACGGTCACGCAACGTGCGCACACCGGCCCCGTTGGAGCCTTCTCCGTCCCCGTTGGACGTGTCGCGGGGATCTGCGTCGTCGTCGTTGTTGTTGTCGCCGTCCGCGTGGGGCGAGACCTTTTCTTCGTGTGGGCCTTCTTCGTGCGGATCGATGTCGCTCTGGTCAGAAGTGACGTGGTCCTGTGACACCGCAGAGTCTGCCGACGCGGATGGTGCGGATACGACGCCGCTCGTCGTGGCATCGGTCGCAGTCTGGAACTGCTCGCCGTCGACGACCGCCGGCGGACGCGCGGTGGTCTCGTCGGTCCGCGTATCGGACTTTCGCGGCCACCATCGGTGGCGCGTGATGGCGATGAATCCTCGCGAGGGGTCGGGCAACAAACTCAAAGTGGATGCCAGCGTCGGGAGGCGGTCGAGATACTGCTGGGCGACGACTACGACGTAGTCGGCATGGCTGAGGTGATCGGCGAGGTCGGGGTCGGTGCCGAGCGGTAGACACTCGAGTACCTGCACGGCGTCGTGATGCGCAGATGCGCCCGCGAGCAGTTCGCCAACGCGACGTGCTCCTGACCCGGTTGATAGCCCAACCACGGCAATTGTGCCGCTGTCGGGTGAGCCCAATTGTGCGAAGAGGCTTCTGGCCGCCTCTTTCTCAGCGTCCGAGGGAACACTTCCAGATCGCTGCGGCACGATCACGGGAGTCATCGTCTTGGCGTTATCGCTGACGTCAGACGCCGACGTGATGAAGCGCTTTCGGTTGCGCCAGATCAGTGCGCTGCCCAGCCCGAGGATGGCGCCGACTACACCGCCGATGATGGCCATGACCGACCAGTTCGACGCTTTTCCTTCGGTTTCGGTCGCAGGCTGAACGACGGAAGCGGGAGCGCCTGCTGCCATCTGCAGTTGCAGCGCTGAGGCTTGGGTCCGCAATTCTGGGATGCCTGCGGTACGACCGGCGTCTTGCTGTTGGGTGATCAGCGCATTGATCGAGTTCAGTGCCGCAGTATTGCGATCTCGCAGCTGCTGTGACGTGTGATCCAGGTAGGTCGAGATCGCGGTGTCGACGGTGCGTTGGGCTTCGCTTTCAGTCGGCGACGACGACGAGATGGTCACCACGGCAGAATTACTGTTCTGCACCGCGCTGATCGTCGGATTGGTCGCTGTTCCCAGCTTCGCTTTCACGCTGTCGCGGAATCCCGAACCCGAAAGATACGCGATCTCGCCACTGACATAGCTCTGCAGATCGTCGGTGGAAGTCGGCTGTCCGCTGATCACAGCTGACACGCTCGCAGGCTGTTCTAGTCGAACCATTGCCTCCGCCGACTGCGTGGTGTCCCCCGTCTGCGACAACGCTCCCACCAGCGCACCTAGCACGGCGCACACCAGAGTTATCGGCCACAGTGCGACGACCCCACGCGTCAACTGGGCACGATTTAATACGTGCATCAAACTAACTCCCCCTATTTACTCGATGCTACCTTATCCGAGATCGCCAACTACACCGAGAATAATCCCCCCAGGCGACGAAACTCACATCGATTCCCCAGGATTCCGTCGGATTCGTCGTTTTTGAAAGTGGGGGTTAAGGACCTCAGTCTCCGCGTGTGAGGCTTGTTGTGTCCAGGCTTGGCACAACGGAGGGCGTCAAGGACTTCACCGGGAAAGGGTAAAGGCGAAGGCGACGAGTCGCGGGCTGGGATGTCACGCCTGAACCCAGGTCAACTAAAGCGAGCGCGCAATGCGCGTCGGTCGATCTTGCCCGGACCGCGCAGCGGAAGTTCGTCGACTTCGATGATGTCGCGGGGAGCGGCGTAGCGGTCGAGTCGTTCGACGACGGCGCCGCGGATGCGCTCAGCGTCGAATCTGCTTGTGTCAGAGGGGATGACGAAGGCGACGACCTTCTCGCCGAGACGGTCGTCGGGTAGTCCGACGACTGCGCACTCGCGTACGGAGTCGTCGTCGAGGATCACGGCCTCGACCACCTGAGGTACCACCGTGAGTCCGCCGGTGGTGATGGCTTCGTCGGCGCGGCCGATGATGCTCAGGACCCCGTCGTCGAGGCGGCCGAGGTCGTCGGTGATGAAAGTCCGTGCGCCGGGCGTGAGTGTGAAGGCCGGGTGGTCGGGGAGGTTGCGGTATCCGTGGGCGACCATCGGACCCGAGAGTACAACGCGCCCAACGCCTTCGGGGTTCGGATTGATGAGGGTGATGGTGACGCCGTCGAGCGGGATGCCGTCGTAGACGCAGCCGCCGCCGGTCTCGCTCATGCCGTAGGTGCGCACGATGGGTAGCCCGGCGTCGAGGGCGCGGCGCAGGAGCGGTGCGGGAGTCGCCGCGCCGCCGACGAGAAGCGCGTCGGCGGTTCGGAGCGCTGCGGTGGCACGTGGGGAGTCGAGGACTTTGATCAGCTGGGTGGGGACCAGCGAGGTGTAGCGGCGCGGACCGTCGAGGGCGTCGAGGGCGTCGGCGAAGGCGTCGGGGTCGAAACCGGACGAGACGTCGAGGACGCCCGGCGTGAAACCTGCTGCGAGTGCGCGGAGCAGGACTTGGAGTCCGGCGATGTGGTGCGGCGCGAGCGCGAGGAGCCAATTGCCTTGCCCGCCAAGGTAATTGTGCGTCGCTGCCGCAGATGCGGCAAGGGTGTGGGGCGTGTGTTGCGCGCCCTTGGGGGTGCCGGTGGTGCCCGAGGTGGAGATGACGAGCGAGATGGCGTCGTCGATGGGGGTGTCGGCGGCGAGAGCGTCCGCGAGGCGCTTCGCGTGGGCGGGGTCTGCGGTTGGCACTGGCAGGGCGGCGGGGGTGGTCTCGACAAGCTCGACCAGCGGGTTGAGCTCGACCAGCGGTTGGGGCTCGACCGGCGGTGGGGTGGTCTCGACAAGCTCGACCAGCGGTTGGGGCTCGACCAGCGAAGCCGGCGGGGAGGGGAGCTCGACCAGCGCGAGCAGCTCGTCGCGGAGGTCCAGGACCGTCGCGTCGGCGGGCAGGGGGAGTGGTCGCAGGATGCGGGTCACCGCAGCAAAACTACTCCGGCTCGGGGGCGTCGGGCGGTGGCGGGTCGAGGGGGTGGTCGTCGAACGGCCAGCCGCGTGACTCGAGGTAGGTGCGGACGCGATCGATGTCGGCCTCGTGGGGCAGCTCGTGGGTGACCTTGGAGATCTTGACCCCGGCGTCGATCTTGGAGATCGGTTCGGGCGGAGGCGCGGACTCGCGGATGAGCTCGCCCGAGACCTCGTCGACTTCTTCCTCACTGAGCTGTCGGCGTAGGAGAGCGACGAGGGGGATGTAGTCATCGGTGGGTACGCCGTCGGGATAGCCGGCGCGCAACCAGTCGATGATCTTCTTCAGAAATTGCGGCCGATCGGCCACGCGGTCCCCCTCTCGCACACGCAGACGCCTTACGCGTTCTGGTCTGCGATTCTAAGCGGTCCGCGCCTGCTCGGGGCAGGCGCGGACCGGTGTGGCTTGTGATGGCTGAGCAGCCTCAGCTCACCGTGATCTCAGTTGGGTCAGTTCAGATCGTGAACCTGATCCTTTGACTCCGCTGCCAACGGCCAGCCAACCGCGGCAAGTCGAGACGCGACCTGGTTGACCTCGTATTCGGTTGGCGGTTGGTCGGAGACCTTCGCGATTGCGTTAGAGATCTGCTCTTCGGTGAGCGGAGTTCCGATTCCCTGCTCGGCGGCGAGCTCCATGCAGATGCGCATGATCTGATCTTCGTCGAGCACCTTGGTCAGCAGTGCGAGCAACGGCGGGAAATCGGTGGCTGGGATGCCTTCGGGGTAGCCCTTGCGAATCCAATTGACGGCGGACTCGAACAGCGAGGTGTTGGCCATGATGCCTTTCGGTTCGAAATCGAAGTGTCGCGTTGCGCGGGGGCTACTTCTTATATGCCCACGAGGGGAAGATCTTGATATCGAAGTAGTAGTTGAGCGTCTGGCGGCAAATCCACAGCAGGCCGATCACGATCACGGCCGCGACGATCGCGAACAAGACGTAGCCGAGTGCACGTAGTGCCGGATTGGGTGCCGAGGTGGTGCCGTCGGCGTTGAGTCCGCCTTCGCCGCGCGACTCGCACACCATGCCGACAGCGAACAGAGCGGGCAGACCTGCGCCGAGAACCAGACCGATCGCGAAGACCTTGAAGATCGATTCGAGGATGTCCATGAGATTCAGCTTTTCCTTTTGTCGTCCGTCGTCGTCTCTGGTTGCCTACGTCATTGCTGTCGGATCGGGGAGCTGACGAGGTCCGTCCTGGCCTGCCGGCGGGATGATCGAGTTGGTCTCTTCGTCCCAATCGTCGTTCACGTTGTTGGAATCGACCTTGTTCTGCTGTGCGCGCCAGTACATGTAGGCCGACGCCGCGACGAGGACGAGGAAGATGACGACTGCGCCGAGGACGTCGCCGAGCAGGTGGCCGAGGCCGTAGCAGATCGCACCGATGAGTCCGGCTGCCGGAAGGGTGGTTACCCATGCGATCACCATGCGTCCGGCGACGGCCCAGCGAACCTGTGCGCCCTTCTTGCCGACGCCGGAACCGAGGATCGAGCCGGTGGCGACCTGAGTCGTCGACAGCGCCATGCCTGCTGCCGAACTGGTGAGAATGATTGCGGCGGAGCTGGCTTCAGCAGCCATGCCCTGCGGCGAGCTGATTTCGACAAGGCCCTTGCCCAGCGTGCGGATGATGCGCCAGCCACCGAGGTAGGTACCCAGTGCGATGGCTCCGGCGCAGCTGACGACGACCCAGATCGGCAGGCCGTGTGTCACCGACGACGCGCTCAGGTGACCGGTGCTGATCAGGGCGAGTGCGATGACACCCATCGTCTTCTGTGCGTCGCCGGTGCCGTGGGCGAGCGACACCAGGGAGGCGGTGACGATCTGGCCGCTGCGGAAGCCCTTCTCCTGCTTGGAGACGAGGACCGATGCGGTGATCTTGAAGATCAGCCAGGTGCCGACCGCGGCAACCGCGCAAGCGATGAACGGCGATGCGAGCGCGGGGATGATGACCTTCGACAGCACGCCGTGCCAGTCGATTCCGCTCATGCCGAGCGCCGCGATGCCCGACCCGATGAGTCCGCCGAACAATGCGTGGCTCGAGCTCGACGGTAGGCCGAAGAGCCAGGTGAAGAGGTTCCAGAGGATACCGCCAACGAGGCCGGCGAAGATGATCAGCAGCGCTTGGTTGACGTCGATGCCGGGGATCAGATTTCCGGACTTGTCTTGTAGGTGAAGGATGTTCTTGGTGATTGTCGCCGCGACCTCGACCGAGAGGAACGCGCCGACAAGGTTGAGGATGGCCGCGATTGTGACCGCAACCTTGGGCTTGAGGGCGCCGGTGGCGATGGACGTCGCCATGGCGTTTCCGGTGTCGTGAAATCCGTTAGTGAAGTCGAAGCCAAGTGCTGTGATGACCAGCAACACGAGGACAAGCATCTCTCCGCTCATGGGCAATATCATGCGACCCGCCTTAAGGTTTCGCATAAATTACGTTCGACTGCCGTAAGTTTGTGACCTGCGGGTTTGCCTACCCGCACACTGTGTTCACCTAGTGTTCACCGAACCGACCGTGGGCAGACACCATTTGCGCAGCTAATGTCCGATTTTTGTGTGTCGGGGGTCTCGACCAGCGGAGGGCGCTCGACCGCGGGCGGGGTGGTCTCGACAAGCTCGACCAGCGGGCAGGGCGCTCGACCAGCGGGCGGGACGCTCGACCGCGGGGCAGGTGGTCTCGACAAGCTCGACCAGCGGAAGCCGCGCTCGACCAGCGGTGAGTGCGGCCGACCAGCGAAACCTCACCCCGCTGGTCGAGCGGGCGCGAGCGCAGCGAGCACCCGAGTCGAGACCACTCCCAGTGCCGGGGTGGTCTCGACAAGCTCGACCAGCGGGGGCCGCTCGACCAGCGGAGCGGCGACGGTTGAACGAGCGCTCGGGCGGGCCTAGTGCGGCGTCGAAGCGCTGTGGAAGAATCCGAAACCATGACCGCTTCTGCCATCAAGCTCGGTATGCCCATCAACTACGCCGGCGATTTTCGCGAGACCATCGACAACCTCGTCGACTTCGAGGCGGCCGGTGTCGCTCGGATCGCGGTGCCTGAGGCATACAGCTTCGACGCCGTGAGCCAGCTGGGGTACATCGCGGCGCGCACCGAGAAGATGGAGCTGCAGTCGGCGATTCTGCCGATGTACTCGCGCACGCCGTCGAACTTGGCGATGACCGCTGCGGGCCTCGACTTCATCAGCGGTGGTCGCTTCGTGCTGGGCATCGGGGCGTCCGGCCCGCAGGTGATCGAGGGTTTCCACGGCGTGAAGTACGACTACCCGGTGGGGCGCGCTCGCGAGAACGCCGACATCTGTCGACTGATCTGGCGTCGGGAGAAGACGGAGTACCGGGGCAAGCACTACACCCTGCCGTTCACCAAAGAGGACGGCGGAACCGGGCTTGGCAAGCCACTGAAGATCATCAATCACCCTGTGCGTGAACGTATTCCGATGCTGCTCGCTGCTATCGGCCCCAAGAACACTGAAGTCGCGGCCGAGATGTTCGAGGAGTTCCAGCCCTTCCTGTTCCACCCCGAGCATGTCGACGTCGCGTTCGGTGAACCGCTCGCAGCGGGCAAGGCAAAGCGCGATCCGTCGCTGCCCGAGCTGGGCATCGTGGTGCAGGCGACCGCGCGAGTGACCGAGGACGCGGAGCAGATCGAGAACGCCTCGCAGATGGTTCGGCATCAGGCGGCGCTGTACATCGGCGGCATGGGCGCGCGCGGAAAGAACTTCTACAACCAGCTCGCCGTGCGTTACGGCTACGCCGACGCGGCCAAGGAGATCCAGGACCTCTACCTCGACGGCAAGAAGGTCGAGGCCGCCGCGGCGGTTCCCGCAGATCTGGTCGAGGCGATGAGCCTGATCGGTCCGCGTTCGCTGGTGGCAGAGCGCGTCGCGGCGTTCCGCGCGGCGGGTGTCACGTGCATCCTCGCGGCTCCGGTGGCGCCGACGCACAAGGAGCGGGTCGAAGACATGGCCCAGCTCGCGGAGATCTTCGCGAGCTGAGCCAGCCTTCGTCCGCATTCAGCGGTCAGTTGGTTTTCGCTGATGTGCTCGACGAGCTCTTAGTAGCGGTCGCTGTTGCCGTGGGCGTTGCTGTGGCAGTTGGCGTCGCGGTTGCCTTGGGTGTGGCCGAGGGCGTTGCGGTTGCCGTGGGTGTTGCGGTCGCTGTTGCCGTCGGCGTTGCTGTTGCCGTGGGCGTTGCTGTGCCTGTCGGTGTCGCAGTTGCCTTGGGTGTGGCCGTAGACGTTGCGGTTGCCGTAGGTGTTGCGGTAGCCGTTGGCGTGGCGGTTGCGCTCGACGACGCCTTGGATTGTGTCGTCGATTGAGTTGCTGCCGACGGCGTGGTTGTCGCTGGCGGTGTGGATGTTGCGGTGGCCGTCGAGGTCGTTGTCGCCGCCGCTGTTGTCGCGGTCGTCGTGACCGGGGCCGACGCGGTACTTGCCTGTGCGGCAAGCTTTGTGACAGTTGTGGTCGTGGCGGCATTGGCGCCGTACGCGTTGCCCAGTGCTGCTGCCAAGTCGTTCAACATCTGCTGGAACTGGGCAGCCAATGCGGCCATCATCTGCTGGAAAGCATCATTGAGCGCTGCCCCGGGGTCCGTGGTTCCGCCGCCGGTGTTGCCACCGCCCGTGTTTCCACCGCCTGTATTTCCACCACCTGTGTTTCCGCCGCCGGTCGACGGTGTGCCCGAATTGGATCCGGATGCGTACTTCGCGATGAGCTCGGCCAGGACCTGGGCCGCGGGTTTCGCGGTCCAGTCGGTATGGAAGAGCCCGAAGTTCTCCTCAGTACTGCTGCTCCCGGTGTTGGTGTCGCGCGTTTCGTAGATATAGATAGGTCCGGCGCCGGCCTGCTTCTGCCAGGTCTCGATGAAGTCCCGGATGAACTCAGCTTGTCGTGCTTCGGTGTACGCGCCGGTCGTCGGCTGGCCGTATTCGGTGATCCAGATCTTCTTCGCGGAGTCGCCATACTGCGCCATGAGCGCGCGGATCGCCGCGATCTGCAGCGATGGCGCGTCGGGGTGGTCATTGGTCGAGTACGACGCGTCGTATTGATACGGGTGGTACGAGAGGGCGTTGAAGTATCCCGCCGCGCCCGCCGCATACATCTGAGAGATGAAGTCGACCGGGTTCAGCGTGATGCCACTCGTAACGGCCGCCCCGACGACGCCGGCGATCACGACGGCGTTGGGGTCCGCCGCCTTGATGGCGGTGTAGGCGGCCTTCAGCATTGCCGTATAAGCAGCGGGATCGATGGGGTTATAGAAGAGCGTCGAATTGGGTTCGTTCCACACTTCGTAACCCGAAATCTTGCCCTTGTAGCGCGTTGCGATGGCAGTGGTGAAGCCTGCGTACACCGCCGGATCGGTGTGACCGCTGATGATGTTGCCTGCCCACCACGGTGTCGCGGCCACCGTCGCCACCAAGCTGATCCCTCGGGATTGTGCGGCGTTGACAAGTTGATCGAGCTGGGTCCAGTCGTACACGCCCTGACGATTTTCGACGCTGGCCCACGGGACGAGTACTCGCACGCTTGTCACACCCAGCGATTGGATTTTGTCAAGGGTTGCGTTCAGGTCGGCGCTGCTCATCGAGTACAGCGACGAGTCGGCTATGCCTATGGTAGTTGACGATTCATCGATAACTGCTGCCATAGTGTAAGGCAATGTGACGGTGCGAATCTGGGAAACGGAAGATTTAGCCGCCGGAGCGATGGTGGGAAACTCTGTGGCGACCAAACCTGTGCCGAGAAGTGCTGCGGCACAGAGTGTTAAAGACCTGGTGCGGAGACGTGATGCGGGCATCGGGCAGATTCCTGTCAGTTGCCCCCCTAGGCTACAGAGTAGATACGAAAACCGATTCGGTCGAGTTAATGGGGGGTAACTAAGAAATGCTATGAGGATTCTACCGGCGGATTCACAGAGGGGTTTCAGGTTGGCTGCGCACTATACGCTTACGGCTCGTGGACCGGTCCCGAAATCGGAAGGTCGACACCTTGTTCGGCTCGACGGGCCGCTCTGTGCGATGCGAGATCGGGGTCGGCAAGGTCGAGGTTCGCGGCTACGGCGCTCACGGCGGCCGACGCTTGGCCGTGACTGCCTGTTCGTCGACGCTTCCGCCGCGTCGTCGGGTTGGGTTGGGGCGGGCTCGGACCCGTGCAGAAAGTAGGGGAAGGGTTCTTTCCCCGAGTTGTCGACGTTTCTCCGCGAAACTACCCACGGAAACCCACAAAACCCGGGGAAGAACTTCTTCCCCGGGTTTCTGCACTGGACGGACCAGGATGGCGACCGAAGTGTCAGCCGGCGACGTGTCAGATGGCGACGGCGGGGCTGGGCGCCTCGATGGCGACGTCGGACTCCACCATCATCCGGACCAGTGACTTGAAGTCGACGCGAGGTTTCCAGCCGAGCTTCTCGTGTGCCTTGGTGGAGTCGCCGATGAGGAGATCGACCTCCGCGGGGCGGAAGAACTGGGGGTCGGTCTCGACGTAGCGCTCCCAGTCGGTGATGCCGACGGTCTCGAAAGCGACGTCGAGCAACTCGCGGATCGTGTGTGTCTCTCCGGTCGAGATGACGTAGTCGTCGGCCTCGTCCTGCTGGAGCATCCGCCACATGGCGTCGACGTAGTCTCCGGCGAAGCCCCAGTCGCGCTTCGCGTCCAAGTTGCCCAGCACGAGCTTGTCCTGAAGGCCCAGGCTGATGCGAGCCACAGCCTGTGAGACCTTCCTGGTCACAAACTCGGGCCCGCGTCGCGGTGATTCGTGGTTGAACAGAATGCCCGAGCTCGCGTGCATGCCGTACGACTCGCGATAGTTGATCGTCATGTAGTGCCCGTAGACTTTGGCGACGCCATAGGGCGAGCGCGGCCAGAGCAGCGTCGACTCACGCTGGGGTACGTCCTGCACCTTGCCGAACATCTCCGAGCTCGACGCTTGGTAGAAGCGCACGTCCTTGCCGGAGTCGTCGGAGTAGAAGCGCACGGCCTCGAGCATATTGAGAACACCGAGACCCGTTACCGCACTGGTCAATTCGGCGTTGTCCCAGGAGTACGCGACAAACGACACCGCGCCAAGGTTGTACACCTCGTCGGGCTGAGCCTTTGCCAGTGCCCTGATGAGGCTGGCCAGGTCGAGAAGGTTGCCGCTGAGGATCTTCACGTATGGGTGGCTGCGTCGCAGTGCCGGCAGCTTGGGGTTGTTCTGCCCACGGATCAGTCCGTAGACCTCGTAGCCCTTCTCGTGCAGCAACTCAGAGAGATAGAGCCCGTCCTGGCCGGTCACGCCCGTGATCAGTGCGGTTTTCAACGTGTGTTCACCTCAATGCTTGCCAGCAGCCGTAGCGATCCGGCGTCTGAAGGTTTGGACTAGGCAGGAGCAACAGGAGAGTCTGCATAGTGTGCGCGCTTGAATTACAACCGATTTTCGCCACCTCGGCAAGCGCAGTGGCAGTAGTCACAGGAGATGGCAAAACCGTATCAGGAAACCTGAAACATTCGCGACTATCGCGACGATATGGACTTAATGCCTAAGGCACGTTTCGTATGCTCAGGTGGGCCTGGGGTGGCGAATTCGTGCACTCAACCTCACAGAAAACTTGCGGTATCGGCGCCTGGGCTTTGTGTTTGGCTTGTAGCTCGCGACGTCGATCGGGCGCGCAACGCTCGGCGCGTCGCACCCAAGAAGTTTCCTCCCGTTCACCCGATGGAAACATGCGGTGAGCTGGTTCGACGCGTCGCGTGCGGACTTCGTTTGCCGATGTCAGTGCTAAATAGTGACGGTGCGCACATGGCGGTAACGAACTCCATTCTCGTGCCGAATGGTGTGATAGACACGTGTAGATGGCCATAATGTCCGATTCGTTCGGCTGCGCGTGTCAAGCATTTTGGGCGCCGGGCTTTTATGGCGGAGCCGCTTGCTGGAGCGAATAGTTTCCACGACTGGGTTACGCTTGCGCGGTGTGTATCGGGAGATGGTCGGCGGTTTCAACGATGAAACCGTTCTGAACACTGTGTATTCCGCTCTTGAAGTCAACGTCCACGAATGGCGGTTTCTAAGAAATCATGCGCCTCGCAATAGCCCACGACTACCTCACGCAAAGGGGTGGCGCCGAGAAGGTTGTCTTGGCTCTGGCAAAAGCGTTCCCTGACGCGCCCATCTACACCACCCTCTTCGACGCGGATGGTACGTATCCGGAGTTTTCCTCCATGGATATCCGGCCGAGCTTCCTCAACCACGTTGGCCCGTTGCGTCGAAACCATCGAGCGGCACTCCTCGCGTTGCCGCCTGCGGCACGGTCGGTAAAGATCGACGCAGATGTCGTGATCGCGAGTTCCAGCGGCTGGGCACACGGATTTCAGACGACCGGGCGCAAGATCGTGTACTGCTATTCGCCTGCCCGATGGCTCTACCAGACCGATGCGTATCTCGGTGACGGGGCCGGACTGGCAAAGCGTGTCACGCTGGCACTCATGGCGTCGTCACTACGTCGCTGGGACCGTAGAGCAGCAGCGCAGTGTGATCAGTACCTCGCCATCTCACGCGCCGTCGCCGGCAGAATCAACGACGTGTACGGACTCGACGCGGCCGTACTGCCAGCGCCGGTCACACTCACCGCACTGCCGGATTCCGCGATGGAAACGGTCCGTGAGATCGAGCCGCTTGTGCGAGAAGAGGACTCGTACTACCTGTGCGTGTCTCGATTGTTGGCCTACAAGAACGTGGACAAGGTGCTCGATGCTTTCGCCGGCAGTGGACGCAAGCTCGTCGTAGTCGGTCGTGGGCCTGAACGCGACGCGCTTGTGGCAAAAAATCTTCCGAATGTGACCTTTCTCCAGGACCTTTCGGACGCGCAGATGTCGTGGCTGTATCGACACTGCCGAGCAGTGGTTGCGGCGAGTCTCGAAGACTATGGACTCACGCCTCTCGAGGGCGCGATTTACGGAAAGCCCTGCGCTGTGCTGCGTTGGGGCGGCTTCTTGGACACCGTCGTCGAAGGTGTGACCGGCGTCTACTTCGACAATCCCGATCCGCGCTCGATTGCTCAGGCGGTGACCGCGTTGGAAGAGATCGAATGGGATCCACGCGTGATCGCGAACCACACGTCCCAGTTCAGTGAAGAGATGTTCAGTTCGGAGATGCGGCACCACGTCGACAAGCTGGTGCAGTACGCATGAGTACGTCAGCGCCGATAGCGCTCATCACGGGTGTCG
Organism: Gordonia sp. 852002-50816_SCH5313054-c; assembly: GCF_001665925.1. Taxonomy (NCBI): domain Bacteria; kingdom Bacillati; phylum Actinomycetota; class Actinomycetes; order Mycobacteriales; family Gordoniaceae; genus Gordonia; species Gordonia sp. 852002-50816_SCH5313054-c. The sequence goes on along the minus strand of NZ_LZTE01000023.1, from coordinate 26,016 downwards.
AGGGCCAGGACGGCTGGTATCTGAGCCAGTTGCTCAAGGCCGAGGGATTCGAAGTGCACGGTACGGTTCACCGCGAGCCGAACATCGGGGACGAGACCGTTGAACAACTGATCGCGAACAGGGTGGGCGTCCACGTCGCCGATGTGGTCGATGGCGACAGAATGCGAATGCTGTTCGACGCCGTGCGGCCCGATCACGTCTTTCACCTGGCCGGCGTGTCTTCGGTTGCGCGGTCGTGGGAAGACCCGGTTGGCACGACTCGCACCAACTCCATGGGCACGGCTGTTGCGGTCGCTGAGGCACTTCGGTTTCAGGAGGTGTCGGGTAAACCCGTCACTTTCGTAAACGCTTCGAGCGCAGAGGTGTTCGCGGGATCTGGCCGCGTTCCGATCGACGAGACGGCCCCGATCGCACCGATCACACCGTACGGCGCATCCAAGGCGCTCGGTCACACACTCTGTGTTGCCTATCGAGCCAAGGGGCTCGCCGCGTCGAATGTGATCTTGTTCAACCACGAATCGCCCAAGCGCCCCAACACCTTTGTGACCGGCCGGATCGCGGAAACAGTTGCACGGATCGGGGCCGGAAGCCCCGAGACGCTCTCACTGGGCAACCTGAGCGCTCAGCGTGACTGGGGGTGGGCGCCCGACTACGTGGACGCGATGCGTCGGGTTGCACTGACCGGACGCGGCGAGGACTACGTGGTCGCTACCGGAACGCTGCATTCGGTCGCCGACTTCGTTGCCGCCGCCTTCGCTTCCGTCGGTATCGAGGATTGGGCAGAGCGAGTCGAGGTGGCAGACAACCTCGGGCGACCCAACGACGCCGCCGTGCTCGTCGGCGACTCGACGCGGTTGCGTACCGAGTTGAATTGGGCACCGACGCGGACCTTCGAACAAATCGTTGAGTCCATGGTCAATCACTACGCGCAGAAAGAGATGGCATGACGGTGGAAAGCGCCCGGCAGGACGAATCAACGGGTTCTGAGCAGAGCGAGCCGACGATCACGCTGCCGCAGCGAGACGACTTCACGCCGCGCTACGACTTCAACGACATCAGCAAGTTGGGCAAGGCGCGCAACAGGATCGGCATCCTGCTCTACAACTCGTTGATCACGCACATCCCGTCGCACACTGTGCGGCAGGGCTTTCTGCGAGCCTTCGGTGCGAAGATCGGGAAGGGGACGTCGATTCTTCGTGGCTGCCTCTTCTTCGACATCGACCAGGTGCGGATCGGCGACTACTGCTCCATCGGATTCCGATGCCTGTTCGACGCTCGATCGGGCATTCTGATCGGCGACAACGTGGTCATCGCGTCGGACACGCAGATCATCGCCGGGCACCACGATCCCAACAGCCCCACCTTTGCGCCGATTCTCAATCCGGTGCGGATCGGCGACTACGTGTGGCTGGCAAGTCGGTCGACCGTGCTCGCGAACGTCGACATCGGCCGAGGCGCGGTGGTTGGTGCCTGCGCGCTGGTGACGAAGTCGGTGAACGACCTCGAGATGGTTGCCGGTGTGCCTGCGAAGGTTCGCTCTATGCGCGATCCCGATGCGTTGCAGTACCGGCCGTTTTATCGGCCGCTGCTGTACTGACGGTCGGACCGGAGAGGATGCCGCTGCTGTGAACGCAGGACTACGGGTGATCTATGTTGCGCCGGAGACGGCTGCGGGTGGCGTCGGCGCATTTGCTGATCTCTTGTTGCCTGCGATTCGTGACCTGGTCCCCGACGTCGTCGAGATCCGCCACGGTAAGCCGGGATCGGACACAGTCGCACAACTGCGCGCGCGTCGTGCACAGATCGTCGAGGCGATCGCCGGTGCGGGTGGTCGCGACGTGGTCGTGCACAGCGAGCTGTCCGGCGGTTCCGTCGAATCCCTGTGGCCAACTGCGCGTCTGGGCGTTCGCTCGACGGCCGTTGTCCATGATCCGCCGAATCTGGTGTGGTGGCCGTTTCGGACGAAGTTCCTTGCGGACCGCAGGGTGCTCAACCACGGCCTGCATTTCGGTGCGCGCCCGGTGTCGCATCAGATCGAGAAGTACCTCGGCGCTCGACGTGAGTACTTTGCGCTCAGTGAGATCGGCGCTGAGTCGATTCGCGGCCGCTTCCCCGGGGCAACCGTGGCGCGGACCTACCATCCGACCACCACGAGCGTCGAACTCCCCGAGCCCTCGTTGCGTCCGCGTGCGGTGGGGCTCTTCGGGATTGTGTACCGAGGCAAGGGTTTTGAACACATTTCCCGAATCCGCGAGGTGCTGCCCGACGACATCGAGGTCCGCATCGCGGGCCGTGGAACGGAGTCGATTCCGTCGTCACCGGGCGTCACCGTCCTCGGCACGCTCGATGAGGACGAGCTCGCAGACTTCTTCGGCTCCATCCAGGCGCTGCTGATGCCGTATGGGCGACGCAGCCCGTACGGAATCGCATATCCGGCGTCAGCTGTTGCGGCACAGAGCATTTCCCATCAAACGCCCTACGTTTCGACCGATCACGGCGCGCTCGGTGAACTCGGCGCCGAGGGTGGAGCCATCGTCGTCTCCGGGGAAGCGGACGACCTCGCCGGTCTCATGGCTCAGCAGGCCGCACAGTTGCTCGACGACCCGGCCCGAATCGGAACCCTCCACGATGAGCTCGTGCGCCTGTGCAAGGAACGCACGCCCAAGCAGATCGCGGAAGCGCTCGTGGAAACGTGGTCGCGGTGAGCCGGTTCGCGGCGGCTCGCACACTGGCACAGTCGCATTCGCATCTCACGAAGGCACTCGTCGCGGCGATGTGGACGTACGGCGGGCGTGGGATCGGACTGCTGTGGACGTTGATCCTGATCGCCAAGCTCGGCATCGGCGGATACGGGCAGTACGCCATGGCGTTCGCCCTTGCCGCTATCGCAGCGGCTCCCGTCGACAACCCGTTCAGTGTCCGCGCCATTCGCGAGAGTGAGTCCCGCTTCCTTTCGGAACGATCGGGCCGGGTTCTGGTCGGTCTGACGGCAATGGCCGCCGGAGTGGCGCTCATCCCGGTCAATTACCTCGCATGGTTCGCGTTGCTCGTCGGCGGCGGCGAGATCGTCTTCAACGCCTACAAGAGCCGTGCCTTCCGCGACGGCGACCCGCACCGCGTCATGCGGATGGATACGATCCGGCAAACGACCAGTATCGCGCTCGGTACGGGCTACCTCATGCTGGCTCCGCAGCCAAGCCTCGTCGGCGCCAGTTTGCTCTATGCCGCACCGTATCTGGTGATCGCCTGCGCCTCGATTCGGATGGTCTGGGGCGTCGCGCCGAAGGCTCCCGGCACTCCGCGCATCATCGCGGTGCTGTTCACCGAACACCTTGCCAACGCGGTGTACATCCAGGGCGACATCCTGCTGTTGGGATTCCTCACGAACAGCGATGTGGCCGGCTACTACTCGGTGGCGAGCACATTCGCCTGGGCGGTCGCACAGGTCGGTCAATCGTTCGGCGTGACCTACCACGAGAAGCTGCGAGCCGCAGGAGGACACGCATCCGCCGGGCCGCCCAAGAAGCACGTGTTGGTCGTGGCAACAGGGGCGTCGCTGGTACTTCTGACTGTGGGCGTGGTGCTCCTGTTCACTCCGGTGGCCACCCAGCTGGCCGTGTCAATGATCGTGATGTCGGCGTTCGTGTTCCTGCGAGTGTTCAACTTCGTCTATACGACGCTTCTGTATCTCCAACGGCGCGACGCCGTGCGCACCATCTCGGCAGGCGCTGTCGCGCCGGTCAAACTCGGACTGGTGGCCGTCTTGGCGATGGCTGGGCTGGGTGCTGTCTCGGGCGCGATCGCGTCGGTCGTCGCCGACGCACTGCTGCTCGTGGTCCTCAGCCGGGCCTCTCGTTCTGGCCCACTGGAATTGGGCGACACCCCAGAGATGCTGGAATCGGGCGACATCCCAGAGACGCCAGCGCCGGAACGTGGCGGTCGACATCGTCGTGAAGAGCTTGAAAACGAGAGGGGGGTGCTATGGAGCGGGTAACTTTTCTGCTCTCCAAGGATCCGACGACCGAGCATGGTGGCGACATCGCACTGTCGCGCATCTTGCTCGGGATCGCGTCCGAGCACTACGACGTCGAGGCAGTGTGTTTATCCGGGGAGACGGGCCCGGCTGAGGACCGCAGCGTGACGCGCGTGCCCAAGCCGCCCGTCAGTGCTCGCTCGCTGCTGGCTCGTAGCGCGCGGCGTATGCAGAGCCTCTGCCATGTGCGTTACGACGTCGAAGCGCTTGTGGCCGAGATCAACTCGCGCGAATCGGATGTCTTCATCGCTGAGCACAGCTATATGGCCGAGTCGTTTCTCCGCTCTCGGCATGCGGGCAACACCCCGTTCGTGGTCAACACGGTGAACACCGAGTCGGAGGTCTGGAAGGCGACCCGCGGCTGGGTTGGGCGGGTGGAGGCGCCACGAATACTGCGGGACGAGGTCCGTGTGGCGAGGGCTGCGGACGCCGTCGGAACCTACGATCGCGAAGAGGCCGAGTTCTATCGGAGCCAGGGAGTTCCACTGGCGCGCTGGATCGACCTGACATTGCCTCCTGCGCCCCGATTGGATCTGACGAGCACCGCGAGGCGATTGGTGTTCATGGGAACGAGAGACTGGCCTCCCAACCAGGAAGCATTCCTCACAGCCCTGCGACTGTGGCCGAGGATCTCTGAGGGCATCAGCGACGCCGAACTGTGCATTATCGGGGCGAAGAAGCCGGGCGCTGCCGATCCGGAGTATCCCGACGGGGTTCGGGACCTGGGTTTCGTCGACGATCTGCAAGAGTTCTTGGGTACGTGCCGCGCGCTGATAGCGCCGGTCTCGACCGGTGGCGGTGTGCGGGTCAAGATCCTCGAGGCCGCGGCCAAGGGCCTCCCCGTTGTGGGGACGTCGGCCGCGATCGGATCACTCGGGCCGGTGCTGGGCCTCGACCCGTGTGATTCTGACGACGAATTCATCGCCGAGTGTCGACGGTTTCTCCTGGAAACCGATTATTCGACGAAGAACGGGTCGGAACTGTATGAAAGGAATGCCTCGCGGTGGGACGCGGGCGTGCCGCAGGAGTCCGTGCTCGGTTTAATTGCTCGTAGCCCCGTGCCCGCAGGCAGATGAGATCATGGAACCACCACAGTCACGACCGGCCACAGTCACGAACCCCTCACATTCACGAACCTCTCACATTCACGAACTCCTCACATTCACGAACAAGGACTGGATATCGCAATGAAGGCGATCGAACGACGAGATCACGAAGGCCCTTCGGCGTTGAAGAAGGGGGGTGTCTCCCGTGTGGCCCCTCGCTGGGCACGGCCGATGATGGTGATAGCGCTCCTGGTCGCAGTCGTTGGTGCCCTCACGACTGCCACGTCCGGCCAAGCACACGCCTTCCCGCGAGCCGAGTTCGGTTTCAGCGAGGGCGGGTATTCGCTCAAGAGGTCGAATGCGCAGTTGTCTGCGACATACGACTCGGCATCCGAGTTGGGAGCTACGTGGTCGAGGATGGTCGCGTACTGGCCCGATATCGAGCCGTCGCCCGGCAAGTTCGATTGGTCCAACACCGACCGACTGGTGAATGGCGCCAAGGCGCGCGGATTCCGGGTCGACATCATTCTGCTCGGCGCGCCGACGTGGGCCGGCGGTAACGGTCTACCCGGCACTCCGCCCAATGCGGCTGCCTTCGGCAACTTCGCTGCGGCTGCGGCGCGCCATCTCGGCAACAGGGTCGATGCGTACGAGATCTGGAACGAGCCCAACCTCGTCAACATGTTCACGCCCGTCGATCCCGCGCGCTATGCGTCGCTACTGCGCGCTGCCTACCCGCGGATCAAGGCGATCGATCCTTCCTCGACTGTGCTCAGCGGTGGACTCGCGAGTACGACGGCGTTGAACCTCGGTGCATATACGACTCCACCCGTCGAGTTCCTCAGGCAGATGTACGCGGCGGGCGCTCGAGGCTTCATGGACGCTGTTGCCGATCACCCGTACACGTTCCCGTTCACCGCTGACCGAGACCCGAATGCGCGGTGGGCGCAGACTGCCCAGATGTACGACATCATGCGCGCCAATGGCGACGGTGGAAAGAAGATCTGGATCACCGAATTCGGTGCACCGACAGGTACCGGTAACGGCGCGGTGAGCGACGCATCGCAAGGCGCGATCCTCACGAGTGCGCTGCGCGAAGGGGCGTCGAGGCCCTACATCGGTCCGATGTTCCTGCACTGCATCCAGGATCCGGGTTCCAACCCGTCGAACGTCGAAGACAACTTCGGTGTCACGCGTATCAACAACTCGAAGAAGCCGGCGTTCTGGGCGGTCAAATCCCAGATCCGGTGAGCCGGGTATCGCTCCCGCGTCACCTTCTCGTCGCACTCGCAGCGGTGGTCGCTGTCGTGAGCTCGGTGTCGTGTGGAGCGGTGGGCACGTCGAATCAGACGAGCGGTTCGGAGAAGGTGCACGTGCAGGCGCCGCCGCCCACAACGCCCGAAATGGCGTTCTCCGGAGGCGGACGGTTGCTGTGGGCATCCGACGACGAACTGCGGCGGTACGTCGCGACGGTTGTCGACTCCGGCGCTCGTATGGTGCGTTTGGATTTGTCCTGGCCGCTGCTGGAACCCGCTGAGGGAGTATTCAATTGGGCTCCGTTGGATCGCGTGGTGAACGCTCTGAGGTCGAGCGGTATCGACGTGTTGGGCATCATCGACTACACGCCCGCATGGGCATCGGGGCACAGCGACCTGGTGACGTATCGCCCCAACACCGCGGCCGAGTACGGCGATTTCGCGGGAACCGTGGCGTCGCGCTACAAGGGACGAATCAAGGCGTACGAGATCTGGAACGAGCCAAACGGAACGCCCTACTTCCGTCCCGGACCGGACCCAGAGTTCTACACCTCGATGCTGCGGGCTGCCCATACCGCCATCAAGACGGAGGATTCGGCGGCATTGGTGATCGGGGGTGCCGTGGGATTGGCGCCAGACACCGAGGTCAGCATGAATGCGCGAGTGTTCATCGATCGCATGTATCGGGCGGGCGCCGGAGGACACTTCGACGCGTTGTCGGTGCATCCCTACAGCTACCCCAACGGGCTGACGGCCAACGCGGACAACAGGGACTCGCTCGTGTCGATGCTCGCTGACATTCGTGCCGAGATGGTCGAACGCGGCGACGGTGGTCAAAAGATATGGGCCACCGAGGTCGGCTACCCCTCGGGGGGCCCGGGTGGCAGTGAATCGCGCCAGGCAGGCCTGATCACGGAGTTGGCAGCAGACTGGGCGCAACTGCCCTACGGCGGTCCGGTCTTCATTCACGAACTGGTGGATCGTGGGGTTTCGGACGTCGACAACGGGTCGACAACGGACTTCGGCTACACCACGGTTGCTGCGGAGACATCATACGGAGTCGTGCGCTCGGACTTCACGCCCAAGCTCGCTTTCGCCAAGGTGAAATCGCTTGTCGCGCAGGACACGATCAGCAATCCGACGGTCGACAGGGTGCGCTCCGCCGCAGCGGAAGCCGCAAGCATGCTCGGCGAGGCGAGAACACCCGTGTATCAGACGACTTCGCGCAGAGGAATTGCCCAAACGGTGCAGCGGTACGCCTCGGGACGGGTGATATGTGGGTCAGCGGGCTGCTACGCGGTGCCTGCCGTCCTGGTCGACTACGTTGCGCTCCTGGGTTACCCGCCGTCGGGCGCGTTCACGGGGACAACGCAGGACATCGATTCGCCCGGCGGCACAAGGGTGTTCTACAAACCCGGAACCGGAGTCCACTCGCTGTCGGGTGAGATGCTGAAGGCTTGGTCGCCCGACGTGGGGTATCCCGTCGCCGAACAGCAGGTCATCGACGGCGAGACGATCGTGCAGTGCGAGAACGGTTCCATTGTGTACAGGCCCGGAGGTAAAGCGGTGGTGAGGTTTTCGTGAGGAAATGGGTGCGTAACCTTCTCATCGCGGTGGTGGTGCTCATGGCCGTGTTCGGGCTGCTCATAGTGGTGGCAATCGCGCGGCCGCTCCTTCATCGTGGGAGCAACGATCTGGGAATCCACCAGACCGTCGACGCTCCCGGCGCGGTGATCTCGGCGCGCGAGGTCTTCGATATTCCGCTCAGGCTGAAACTCGCCAAAGTCCATGCCGTGCACGTTCTCTACGCCTCGCGTGATGCCTCCGGCGTGATCCAGCGGGTATCCGGGACCGTGTTCAAACCAGACGGCGCCGCCCCGGCCGGGGGTTGGCCGATCATCGCGTTCGGCCACGGGACGAGCGGAATCAATCAGCCGTGCGCGCCGTCGAGCAGCTCGGGTATGGATGGTGCTGCGGCGCTTGCGCTGGGCCTGACAAGTGCGAAATACGCTGTGGCAGTGCCTGATTACCAGGGTCTCGGAGCGCCGGGAGTGCACCCTTACCTCGACAACGTCACCGAGGGCCACAATGTGATCGACTCGGTGCGTGCATTGCGCACGGTGTTCCCGGAATCGTCGAAGCGGTGGGCGGCATACGGCGGATCACAGGGAGGCGGTGCGGTGTGGGGGGCGGCAGATGCAGCGCCATCGTATGCGCCGGAACTCGACCTGCTCGGAGCGTCGGCGCTCGTACCTGCGGCAGACCTCACCGGGCTCGTCGACAAGGCGCTCGCCGGGACCCTTACCCGCGACCAACAGCTTGTGCTGCAATGGATCGTCGAATCCCGAGCGCGTATGGACCCGAACTTCCATCGCGACGACTTCCGCAAGGGTGCAGCTGTCGAGGGCTGGAACACGTTGTCGGCGTGCGACAGGTCGCTCGCCAAACGGCGAGACGAGATCGCCAAGAACCTCGGACCGCACGATATCGGTCCGCAGAATCCGGCTGCGGCACAACAGTTGCGGGATGTACTTGCTGCATACGCGCTGCCGAAGAACCGTTCCGCGGCACCGCTGCAGATCACCTACGGGACGGCCGACACCTTCATCGACGTCGCGTGGACCGACGCCGCCATCCGGCGCGCGTGTGAGTTGGGAGATACGATCACCATCGATCGGCAGCCGGGCAAGGGGCACGGAGACATCAACGGCGATGCTGTGATCCCTTGGCTGCTCGACCGATTCGCCGGAAAGCCGGCCCCCAACAACTGTTGATCGGATGAGACCGTGCAGGAACCGAACACAGCCACACCCGCATTCGATCTGACGCCGGGTTCACCCGATCAGTTGGCGCGTCACGGCGATTCCGGTCGACGAGAACAGGCGGTGCGCCGAGCCAAGGACAAGGTGCTGCGGCTGCTGGCGGCCGGCGAGCCTGCGCCACAGGTCGACTCCCCGTATCTGGTGGTCCCGATTCTCGGCCAGTCGAATGCGGTGGGCGACAACGAAGTCCAGCCGGATGACATGTCGCCGGGAACGCTACCCGTACACCAGTGGCCTGGGTGCGGAAGACGTAAGGGACAAATCCTGCTTGCCACAGACCCGCTACTGCATGAGATACCCGCGGGCGGCGTCGGTTTCGGCCGGTCGTTCGGCGAACACTTGGCGGCCGACACCGGTCGGCCGGTGCTGCTCGTTCCGTGCGGGCGTGGTGACACGTCGTTCTATCCCAAGAATGGTTACAGCTGGGACCCTGCTGATACGTCGGCGCGGGTCAACCTGTTCACGTTCGCGGTGACGCAGATAGAAGGCGCACTGGCGGCGGCGGGGCCATCCGCTCGGGTAGCTGCGTTTCTCTGGCACCAGGGCGAGTCCGACGTCCCGCTGCTGGCGCCCGATGCCTATCGAGCGCGACTCGAGTCCGTTGTCACCGGGCTCCGGTCTCGCTTCGGCGATGCTCCATTCGTCCTCGGCCAGATGGTTCCCGAGGAGATCGAGAGTCGACGCGCCGAGTATGCGGGCATCGACGACGTGCACAGGACCCTGCCACGGACAGTCGATAGCTGCGCTTTTGTGCCGGGACCCATCGGTATGGCCAAGTTGCCGACCGAGATCATCCACTACAGCCGCGCCGGTCAGCGGGAACTGGGTGACCGAATGTATGCGGCGTATGCCGAGCTGTCGTCGATAGGAGAGTCTCGCTGAAACCGGCCTGTCGGCTGGGTTTCAGTACGCGCCGTCGCTGGAGATCACAGCGCGAGCCGTCCTCCACATGATCATCAGATCGTGTGTGATCGACCAGTTCTCGACGTAGGAAAGGTCGAGGCGGACGGACTGCTCCCAGGACAGATCCGACCTGCCGGACACCTGCCACAGCCCGGTCATCCCCGGACGCACGAGCATGCGGCGCGACGTCGGGTCGTCGTAGGTGTCGACCTCTTCACGCAGGGGAGGACGCGGCCCGACGAGGCTCATGGAACCGAACAAGACGTTGAAGAGCTGCGGGATCTCGTCAATGCTGTACCGGCGTAGGAACGCTCCCACCCGGGTGACCCGCGGATCGTCCCGGATCTTGAACAGCACCCCGTTCCCTTCGTTCTGGTCGGCGAGTTGGCTACGCAGCCTGTCGGCGTCCACGACCATCGACCGGAACTTCCACATGTGGAACGGAATGTTGTTGAGTCCTATGCGTTCTGCCCGATAGAAGACGGGACCGCGAGAGTTGAGCTTGATTGCGATCGACACCACGATCAGCGCGGGAGTGAAGGCCAAGAGCAGAAGTGCGGCACCGACCCTGTCGACCGTCGCCTTCAGCAGGCGGTTGGCGCCGTGATACTGAGGCTTCTCGATGTGCAGCAGCGGAAGGTTGGCCACCGGACGGACCGACATCCGAGGTCCGGCGACGTCGGTGACGCCCGGGGACACCAGGATATCGACGTTCATCCCCTCCATGCTCCAGGACAGCTCCCGCATGGCGGAGTGACCCAGAACCTCGGCGGACGTGACTGCCACTGTGGTCGCGCCGCACAGTGCCACGGCCTCACGGGCGTCGTCGAAGGTTCCGATGATCGGAACCTTGCGCTCGCCCACTTCGAGTGACGACGCGTGCGCTTTCGACGAATCCTCGGGAACGCATAGCCCCACCACCTGGTAACCGAGCCGGGGATGAGCGGAGAGGTGTTCGATGAGTGGCGCGGCGGAGCGACTCGATCCGACGACCAACACCTGGTGCTGGTCGACGCCCTTCTCCCATCGCCGCGCGATTGCTTTGCGCCACACCCAATGTGCGATGAGCAGTGCCAGAGTGCCGAAGGGGAGGGCGATTGCGATGAAACCACGCGCCACGTCGAACTTGAAGACGAGGTCGAGCATGGCGATGATGCCGAACGCAATCACACTCGATTTGAGAATGCGGGTGTATTCCGCGTGTCCGGCGCCGATCACCCGTCGGCTGGAGGTACCCGAAACCTTGAGAACAGTACTCCATAGTGCAATGAGAGCCAATGGAAGCACGATGAATGGAAGGTTAATATCTCCCACCGGATTCAGCAGTCGGGGCGCGCCGTATTCTGCCGCCGGGCCGCCATACCGTGCGACGGTCGCGCAGGCCACGCTGATTGTGACGATGATCAGCTCGGTGGCGCGAAGTCGGGACGAATACCGATCCAGCCATGACCGGTCGCCGGGAGATGCGGCCGGACGAAACACCCGAAGATACCGAGGGTATGGACTATCCGTACGGGGTGATGAAGGCAAAGGACGAATGGCCACAAGTCCTCCGACGGGTAAGTGGTTGTTACTGACACCTGCTGACGGTCAGGCGGAAATTTGTTGCAGGCGCAAATTCATTGAAGGTCAGGATTTGGTGCAGAGCGATCGAGTGTATGTGTGATCGAGCTTTTAAGGACTTCATCAACGCCGAGCGTCCTCTCAGTAAATCCTAACGATTCGCGCTCACGGTGCAAGTCGGAATTGGTGTGAAATAGGACGCGTAACGTTCTCTGTCACTATTTCGATTAAGTGCTGCGCGGTGCGCTCGGCGGGCCGCACAACCTGAGATCGGGTAGCCTGACCCGGTGGTGGCATCGCGATCTAAGCCGGTGACGAATGCCATGCGAAGGCAGGCCGTGCTGGTGGGTGTCGGTGCGGCGTGCGCTGCGGCCGGGCGATATCTCATCGATCGGTACTTTCCGGTGTCGCCGATCGTAATTGCGACGGTAGCGCCCATATGTGCTTGCTTCATTTATGCGCTTGTTCGCATGTCCGGGCAGCGCTCGGAGTTCTTCGTGACGGGAATCGCGGTTGGGCTGTCGGGTTTTGCCTCGACCGCAGTGCTCGGGCTGATGTACTACCCCATCTGGCAGGGGCTGGTGGTCCTCGCGATTACTCCACCTGCGTCGGTGATTGCCTACGTCGCCGGCCGGGTGGTGTCGCAGCGATGATCGTCGAAGTGTCGGGACTGCTGCTCACGGGTTTCGTTGCGGCAGTGGTGTGGTGGTATTTTTCGGCGTCGCGAGGCGAGTCCGATGCGCTCGGCAGAGTTTTACTCCTCGGCGTGCTCGCCGCCGCCTGTGCAGGCGCAGCGTGGGGGCTGCCGTTCTCCGGCCAGGTGCGTTCCGTTCTGGTGCTCGGCGGATGTGCCGTTCTCGCGCCCTACGCGTTGGTTGTGGCAGCGGCAGTCGACGCAACGACGAATCGCGCCCGTCGCCAATCGATGGACTCGGGATCCCGACGACGCGATTCGGAGGTCACGCAGTTGCTGTGGTCGACACTGAAGTCCGCGGCACTCGTGATGCTGTACATCCTCGCGGTAGCGTCTGTTGCCGTCCTCGTATACGTCGTTGTGAGTCAGGGTTTCTCCGGAGTGAGGTGAGGACCCGTCAGTCGGGCGGACACCCGGTCAGCGCTGCCCGGGTGGTTCCGGCGAACTGGTAGGCGTAGACGAAAGCCCAAGCCCCCAGCGAGAAGTGGTAGGTGCGGGGAACTGCGACGAGCTGTACGTCGATGCCGAGGCACTGCCGGAATATCACACCGGCGCGAAACAGATGATGGCGCCAACTCACGACCGTCACTCGGCTCCAGTGATGGGCCCGCGCCTGCTCGCGCGTGAACAGCGCCTCGCCGGTTGTCGTCGACGGCCGCGGCGTGAAACACACGATCCTGACCTGGCGGTCCGACGACTGGCAGGCCGCACGCATCGTGGGGTCGTCGTCCGGATACGGGTTGGAGAGCAGTACGGTGTCCGCGAAACCTGCACGGGCGAGGTCGATTCCGAAAGCTTCGCGGCCATCATGCTCACCGCCGAGCACCACAATGGCGTCTGAATGGACCGGCGGCTGTGTGGGTGGATCGGTGAAGAGGCGATAGCCGACGACGGCGCCGCCGAGTTGCACGACCATCAGCGCGGCCACCAGGATGCCGATCACCCGCACCCCGCCGCTCACGGGACCGGGACCATCTCAGCGACGTCGGGCCCGAATGGCGTAGTTGATCGCAGGCTTCTCGACGAAATAGAACGACAGCGTCGCGAGCGCGATGCTCACCGCACTGACCACAACGAAATTGAACGCCAGGCCCGACCAGGTGTCGCCGTGCATCCATCCCCACCTGCCCAGGACCAACAGCACGGGAAAATGCCACAGGTAGATGCTCAGTGATACCCGGCCGCAGTACTCGAACGGGGCCCAGTCGAGTGCCCGGGCAAATGCTGAATCCTCGCCGCGCGCAAAGGGAATGACGATGAACAAGATGATCAAACCGGATGCGAGGGCCGTCGCGGTGCTGGAGAAGGGCGAGCCCATGGCGATGAGCACATAGGTGATCGGAATCAGCGGGAGGATGGCGAGTCCGGTCCATGGTCGCACTCGTTTCAGGCGACGACGCGAGATGAGTCCGGTCTCTGCCCCGACGAACAGAATCGCGGCGATCATGCCGAATGCGAAGTTGTCGGACGAAGCGATGAAGCTGCGCAGCACGACGGCAACCCAGTTGGGCCCCCAGTTCTGCATGATGATGTCGGTGATGCCGAGTCGGCTCGCGAGCCACAGGGCAAAGAACTTCCCGACGGTACCCAGAATCACCAGGACAACGGGGCCGATGAGGGCCAGCAAGAGCGGATTCCACCCATATCGGCGTCGTAACGTGAAGACCAGCAGGCCGATGAGTGGCAATGCCACGTAGAACACGATCTCCATGGTCAACGACCATGACGGGTTGATGCCCGTTTGAAGCATCGACGGGATGTAGCTCTGCACGAGCGTGAGGTTGGCCGCGATCATGGCCGGATCGGTCATCATCCCGATTCCGGCGAACTTCCCGCTTGATTCCGCGACCGCAGCGTTCTCCAGATATACCGCCCGCATGAGATAGCTCGCGACGAGGAAGATGACCAGATATGCCGGGAATACCCGCAGTATTCGGTGTCGGGTGTACGACGCCACGTCAGGCTGTGACTGGCCACCGGTGAACAGGCGGCGAAGAATGGGCAGATACAGCAAAAATCCGGAGAGCGCGAAGAAGAAGATCAGGGATTGACCGAATATCTGCAAGTGGCCGGAAAAGAACGTGTTCGGAGAATAGTGGCCACCGACGTGTTGGGCCAGCACGAGCATGCACGCAATTCCGCGGGGACCGTCGAGTCCGCGAATTCGTGCTCGAAAAGGCTTGGCTTCGGTGGTGTCCTTAGCCTCGGTGACCTGCGGGTCCCGCATCTGTGGGGGATTGTGCGTGTTGTTTTCAGGCATGCGGTGACGACCTGATGATGCGCTCTTTTCGACAGACTCCTCAGGTGCTGTCGCGGAGTGATCACTCACTTGTCAACGATACAACGAGAGCGGAAACGTGTCGCGTCAGATATTCGTGCATCCCGATGGGGTCCTCGATCCTTGCATTCGTTGCTCGAGCCAGGAGATGGCAATGCCGGGATCGACGTCGGCATGTCCGCGATCGGGTTGGAAGGACACGACGAGATTGGCTCCCGCTGAGCAATTCGCGCCTATGACGGCGGTAGTCCAGTCGGCGTCGATCAGGGTGTCTTTTCCGCCGTACATGACCAGAATCGGGGCGGTGGGTAGGCCCTCAGGGAGGCCTCGCTCACGCAAGAGTTGTTCGAGTTGTTCGCGGCTCGTGGTGGAGTCCGGACGGAGGTCTGCATCGGTGAGTGCATCAGCGGCCTGCTGTCGCTCCTGGCTGTAGCGGGCTGCGCACTGCGACAACGCGTTCCAGTTCGTGGTGGCGGAGCCTCGCCGATAGCTGTCGAGGTCGAGGTCGGGGTTCTCGTGCTTGAGTGCCAACAGCAACCACTGGTACAGCCCGTACTGATCTTTGGTCAGATTCGACGACCAGGCCTTGTCCGACAGCTTCGAGATGTCGGCGGGAGGCGAGATGGCGACGCTGCCGACGAGGTCGAGGCCTTTACCGTAGGAGGCGGCGAGAACGTTCGACGCCCACGCGGCTTGGCCGCCCTGCGACACCCCGAATCCCGCCCACTTGTCGGAGGTATTCGACGGCGACATCTGCCTCATCGCGCGCACCGAGTCGATGATGTTGTGTCCCTCGGTTGTCGCGTCGAGGTACGGGTGCGTGGGTTCTGCGTCGCCGGGGGTGCCCAGCCCCTGGTAGTCACTGACTGCCACCGCGTATCCCTGGGCAAGCAGAACGTAGACGAGATCGGCCGCGCCACGAAGGCTCGAGTCCAGCGTCGGCCCGCATTCACTGAGAACACCGACAGTCGCATGGCCGAATCCGATGATCGGCCATCCGCCCTGGGGTGCCTGGCCTGCCGGCACGAATAGGCCGCCGGTGACAACGGTCGGATTGTTGTCGCGATCGGTCGAGGAGTACTCCACGCGCACAGCGAGACTCGTTGCCGCCGAGATCCGGCGGTCGAGGATCGGCATGGTTTGCGCCCACGACACCGTTCCGGGCCCGGTGGTGGCGGCGCGTGGCACTTCCACCGGAACGCCGGGAGGACGTCCGGGCGATGTCGTCGCAGACTGCTCGTCGGAGCCGCAGGCGGTCACTGCTGCCGCGACCGCGATGGCCAGCGCCAACCAACTCACGAACATCCGCACGCGTACGGTCGGGCGATTCACTGCGATTTCTCCAACTCTCGGGTCGCTCTGAGGGTGTTCGACACACCAAGCGCATCGTCGACTTTGTTGCGTAGCAGGCTGAATGCGAGGAGTGCCACCGCGGTGAACACGACGGCAATGGCGGCGCCGAGGCCTATATAGGTGAGCAACTTCGGCGAGCTCACGCCCATATCGGTGGCGGCGTCGATCGTCTTCAGCTCGTAGGGTGCGCGGCCATTCAGGTTGTCGACTTCGACAACCAGCTTGGGCATCTCTCCGGCGAGCGCCGCGGAAAGTTGTTGTGCGGCTTGTGGTGTATCCCCAGTTGTCGTGATGGTCAGCACGGCATTCGTCGGTTCTATCGACGCGACGACGCGCTCGCGGAGGTCGGCAGGGGGAGTCCCCGGATCGATACCCGGCCACTGTGCGGCAGCGACACGCATCAACAGTTGGTCGCTGGTGGCCAGTTCACGATAGGAGGATGCGCGTAGCTGTCCGGCGAGACCACTCGTGCGGGCGCCGGACACGGTTGCCGAACCGGGGGCAACGATGAACAAGCGTGCTTGCGACTCATAGGTTTTCGGTGTCATCTCGGCTGCCAGCCAGCCTGCGAGTCCGCCTGCGATTGCGGCACAGATCAACACAATTCCGCCGCGCAGGAGGATATGTGCGTATTCGCCGACGGTCCGCGTCGATGGTGATTTCATGGGCGGTTGTCGCAATTGCTCTCGGGTTTGTCGCCGTTCAATACGCCCTTCATCCAGGGAATTGCCTGCGCGGAATCGAGTCCGGCGTGGGTATCCCCAACGCGTTTGACGATTGTGAGGTTTTCACCTGCCTCGCAGGACTTTCCGATGACCCGCTCCGTCCACTGCGGAGGGATGAGCGGGTCATCGGTGCCGTACATGACGAGAACGGGCGAGTTGGTGCGGCCTACGGGCAGGGCGTAGTCGGCGAGTTGATCGCGCAGCGCGGTGGTGGCAGCAGCGCTCTTGGGCATCAGGTCTTGCGGTGTCAGTTCACTCAGGGCGCGCTGGGTAGCCGTCAGATCTCCGGTGGAATCGGGAACGCACTGGACCAAGGTGTCCCACTCCGACTTGACCCGCTCGGAGCGGTAGTCGTCGAGGTTGAAACGGTCGGGGAATGTTTTCGCCAGCGAGTCGAGTGCATAGACGAGAAGCGGGTATTGATCGCGTGTCAGTGTCCCCTGCGCGGCTCGGTCGGCGAGGCCCCTCATATCTCCGACGGGAACCAATGCGACGGTCGCGTCGAGATTGGTGTCGCTCCCGTAGTCGGGTTGGCGGTCTCCGGCAGCCCACGCCGCCATGCCGCCGAGCGAAACCCCGAATGACACCCAGTGATTGCTCACGTCGGGCGCGATCGCCTGTGCAGCTCTGACGGCGTCGATCTGGTTGTTGCCATACGTCTTCGCGTTGAGGAAGGGATGGATGTCCTTGCCGTACCCGAGGCCCTGGTAGTCGGACATGACAACGGCATAGCCGTTGAGTCGGAACGCCTCGATGATGGTGTCGTTGCCGAGTAGATTGGCGTATTCGGAAGGGCCGCAGGTGCTCTCGATGCCGGAGTTGCCGTGGCCGAATGCGACGAGTGGCCAGCCGCCTGCGGGCGGGGTGCCCTTGGGGACGACGAGAATTCCGGACACCTCGGTTGCGGAGTTGTCGATTCCGGAAGTCGAACGGTAGACGATTCGCTTGACGACGGCGTCACGATTGTTGATGGCCTTGATCGGTCCGCGGGGCGGATCCTCGACGGCCAGAACCGCCCCCGGTTTGCCGGTGTCGCGGGGCGTCGTCAGCGATGCCGATGGCAGCGGTGACGCGGGGTACGCAGCAGCCGCCGGTGAGAGCGTCAGCGGGGTGTCGTCGGTCGATCGTGCGCATCCCGACACTGCGATCGCGAGAACGCAGACCAGGCCGACCGCGAGCGCAGACGTTGCGCGACGGCGCGTGATGAAGGTCGAGACTAGTGCGGCAGGGCTCACGAGTCCGCGTGCACCTCGGCTGCGTCGACCTTCGATGCCGACACCCGCTCGGCGGTGAAATCGCTTGTCGGTGAACCGCTGTTGTTGTCCGTTGCCGCGCTGTCAGCCTGCTTGCGAGTGACCTTGGCCGTGAACGTGAGCACGACGCCGAGCAGCGGAGCGTTGACACTCTCGATCGCCTTCGTCGATGTGCGGAGTTGCTTCCTCGTGGTGACGCCGCGTCGAGTCACGAGCAGTGCGCCGTCGGTGCGAGCGGCGATCGTGAGGGGCTCCGGCGACGCGGACAGCGGGCCGGCATCGATGATCACGTAGTCGTAGGAATGGATCGCGGACTGAACGACGGCGTCGAAGCCGTCTCCGCCGATGGCGCCCCAGGGGTCAGACGTAACCGGCCCACTCGGTAGGAGGTCGACGCCGTCGTGGAGACTCAGCGTCGCATCGTGAAGGGAGACCTCGCCCACTGCCACGGTCGTCAGGCCTTCGGTCGGCGACTGACCGAGGTCGGCGGTGAGGGTCGGATCGGCGAGGTCGGCGTCGATGATCAGCACGGTTTTCCCGCGCGCGGCGAACGACGACGCAAGATTCACCGCGGTGGTCGTCGTGCCGACGCCGCGGGTAGGGCCGACGACGGTGATCGCCGACGGCGCGGTGCGATGTCGAGTACTTCCCGAGGCGATGAATCGGAGGTTGGCGTCGAGGCGGCGGTACGCGTCGGACGTCGGTCCGGTGGCGGGCTCCAATGACGAATGGTCGGTGAGCTCCGGGTCGGTGGGGATCACGGCGAGAATGCCGGACTTCTCGGTGGTATCGGCGATGTCGGACTCGCTGTCGATGCGACGACGTTGGTAGATGCCGATCGCCACGGCGACGAGCACGCCGATCAGTAATCCGCCAACCGCTCCGATGATGAGCCAGAGCCACCACGACAGACCGCTCTTGGATGACGGGAGGCTCGCGTCGTCGTAGAGAACCGCTGTCGCGGAAGGGGAGTCGCCGCGACGCGACGTCTCGAGTTCCTGAACCACTGCGGTCGTGGAATTGGCAATCGCCTGGGCGTACGCCTGAGCTCGCTTCGCGTCGTCAGCGGAGGCGGTGATCGTCAGGATCACGGTGTCCTTGACCGGGACGGCCGTTACGCTCCCACGAAGGTCCCCGGCGCCGACCTGGCCGCCGAGAGTTTCGGCGGCTCGCTGCGCGACCTGATCGCTCGTCGCAATTGTTGCGTAGCTGTTGACCCGGTCCTGGGCGAACAGGTTGTTCTGGTAGCTCTCGCCGACTGACGTTCCACCCTCCGCGGTCACGAACAACCGAGCGGTGGATTCGTATTTTCCGGGAGAGATCCACGTGCTATAAGCGAAAGCCGCGAAAGCCCCAACCAGCGCTCCCACTACGAGAACCCACCAAAACCGCACAATGATGCGCCAGTAATCGCCGAGTGGCACCTGACCGGTTCCCTTCTCTGGGGCAGCGCCGCGCGGGCGCTTCGTTCAACCGTCGAACAATGGACAGTTGATTGGATCATGGTTCTTGGGCAATTGCTGTGTGGGATTGCCCTCAGCCATTGGTCGATCGCGACGAGCGCAGTGTTACACGATCGGGTGTGTCACTATGTGGCTCGTGGAATCAGCTAGGCGCTCATGGATCCTCGGCACCCTGTTGGTGCTCAGCGCCGCCGTGGTGGCGTTTGGTTCGTTGATGGTGGGAACCAAACCCGCATTTCTTGTCATCGTGTTACTGCTGGTCGTTGTCGGTGCCTACGTTGGCCTGGCGCATCCGACCTGGTTTCTCTGGGCATTCGCCGCTGTTCTCGGATTCATGCCGGTCGCGCATTTACCTGGTGTTCACGTTCCGTTGACATTGGCGTTCGCTGTCGCTGTGATATTGGCGACCGCGATCCACCCCATCGAGGTGCGCTCGCTGACCACAATGGACTGGTTCGTGATCGTTCTCATTGTGGTCAGTGGAATCTCGATGTTGGCAACCTACGTCGGTTTCGCCGACATAGCCCAATATGTGAAATGGTTCACGGTAACTATTCTCATCGTCGCGCTTCTGCGCCTTCCGCGACTCCAGCTACGGACGTTCGGTCGCGTGTACGTGGTGGCCAGCGCCGCCTGCGCGATTGTCGCAGCAGGGGTGCTGGTCTATCCGGGAGTGATGAAGCCGTTCAAGCTATTCGGCTACGACCCCAGTGCGCTGCGCTTCGTCTATCACTCCGGAGGTGCGACGCAGCGGCTTGCAGGGACGTATATCGACCCCAATGCCGCCGGAATCGGATTCTTCGTAGCGCTGGTCATGTGTGTTGTCCTGTTCGACGGGCGCGCACGCAACGTGCTCGGTGTGATTTTGGCGTTGGCGCTTTTGCTCACGCTGAGCCGTGCGGGTCTGTTCTCGGTGATCGTCGGTGTCGTGCTCATGCTCATGTTCCAGACGATGTCGAATCGCAAGCGGCTTGCCATCGTCGGACTCGGTGTGGCCACCTTTGCCGCGCTGGCTGCGGTGCCGCAACTGCGCCAGCGCGTGTTCTCGTCGTTCGGTAGCCAGGACGAGGGGTCGAGTGCGCGTCTGGATGCACTGAAGGAGTATCCGAGTACCGTCGCCGGGCACTGGGTTTTCGGAAAAGGCTGGGGACTGGCCGAGTTCATCGATCCTGAAACGTCATTCACCACCAACTACGTCGCGAACGCACCCCTGCTGGCTGTCTATCGTGGTGGAATTCTGGTCGGTCTGGCATTTGTCGCGATGCTCATTTACGGCTGCTACCTCGGTTATCAGTGCCTGCGTTCGCGCCGCTGGGAATGGGGTTTCTACGGCGGCGGATTCATCGGATTCTCGGTGGTCGCATTGCAGCTCGACTTTTCGACGATCACCATTCCGGTGTCGACCGCAGATCTGTCGCTGCTCATCGTATTTCTGGTCTACACGTCAGAACTCGCGCGAGCCGACTCGCGCACTTCGACGTCAACAGCCGAGGACGGCAGCCTTGGCCAAGCCGACGTACTGGTAGGCGAAGGTCGCCGTCCATAGTGGGATCGACCGGCCGTAGTCGCGCGGCACGGACCGCATGACGACGTCGCCTGCGAAGCACTGGCCGAAGATGTAGCGGGCGCGGAAGAGGTGGTAGCGCCAGCTGACCACTATGACCGAGCGCCAGTGTCGCTCCTTCGCCATCCGCTCCGTGAACATGGCCTCACCACGCGTCGTCGAGGGATCCGGGTTGAAGCAGATGACTTCGATGGATTCGGTGCTCGCCGAGCAGACGCGTTCCATCAGTTCCGCGCCGCCCCGGTGATAGCCGTCGTTCAGGTAGGGGTCGGAGATCAGCACCGTGTTGGCGTAGCCCTCGCGGGCGAGTTGTAGACCGTAGTCTTCGCGGCCGTCGTGTTCGCCGCCGAGCACGACGATGGCGTCGACCTTGCGTAGCGGGTCGGAATGATCCCGATAAAAGAGTTGATAACCGACCCCGTCGAAGGCGAGTACGACCACAACGACAATCACGAGCACCCAACTGATCAGACGGCCGGAGAGTCGTCGTCGACGGCGGGGTGTCTCCTGTCCGCTGCGGGGCTCGGAGACGCAGGAGTCCGTTGGGTCGGGCGACGTCACGTGGCAAGTCCTCCGGCCGGGAATCTGACGTCGTCGACCTTAGTCGAGGCTTCCCTGATTGGCTCGAACCGAGGACGGACGGCCACAAAAAAGCGCTTGATGGAGGGCTGAAAGCCATGATTCTCGGGCGACAAAACCGCAGATCAGACCCTATATTTGCTAGACCAAAGCGGTGATCAATTGAACTTGAATAGCGGTACTTGGATCCAATTCACACCTGCCCGCTTGGATAATCGTAAACTGCACGCGTGGAGAGGGCGGCGGACAAGTACGGGGGGCATGACGTTCCCGGAATTGTCGTCGCCATCCTCGCCGATCCGCAGCGCCGGGCGTGCGCGGTCTTCGGCCGTAAGCAGACCGAGGCGGCAGCGCGCACGGTGGTTTCTCAACTCGTGGAAACGCTGGGGCGCGACGTCGGTCTGGACACCCGAAACCGATTCGAATGGCTCCTGCGGCTACCGCAGGACCCCGGCGTCGACGCCCTGCTCGTCGCTCTACAGGCGGGCCTCACCGCCACGACGGCCGAAGTCGACGGGGTGAGCGTCTTCGTCGACTTCGCCTATGGCATCTCGAGTGGATCGGTGTCAGGTGCCTCGGCGTCAGACGTTGGGGCCGACAGCCTCGTCCGGTCGGCCGACGCCGCGCTCTGCCTTGCTCTGGAATCGCAGCGTCGAATGGCAATCGCCGGACCCGAAATCTATGAGCGGCTTGAAGACGACCTCGACCTCGCGGTGAGGCTGACCAACTCGTCGCAGGCAGAGTTCCGACAGTTCTACCAACCGATCGTGCGGATTGCTGATGGCGCGACCGTCGGGTTCGAGTCATTGCTGAGGTGGATCACCGCCGACGGAGTGCTCTTGCCCGGCGACTTCCTCGCCGTCGCCGAACAGACGTCGACGATCCTGCCCATCGGTCGCAACGGGGTGACTCAGGCTGTCCGAGCGCTCCACGAGTCGATCAAACCGATGTGCGGCCCGGACGCGTTCGTCAGCATCAACCTCTCGCGGCAGCAGCTCGTCGACGAGACGATCGTCGATCACGTGGTCACCGAGATCGACAAGTACGGCCTCGGCCCTGGTCAGATCTGGATAGAGGTCCAGGAAAACGAGGTCATCGACTTCGACACGGAGGCACAGCGTGCCGTCGAACGACTACACGAGAGCGGCTGCACCATCTCGATCGACGACCTCGGCTCGGGATTCTCGGCGCTGCGATACGTGCGGGACCTACCGGTCGACGTCGTCAAGGTCGATCGGGCGCTCATCTCGGCTATCGCAAACAATCCGACCGACCGAGCGGTGGTGCACGCAATCTGCGAAATGGCCGAGACGATGAACATCTCGACGGTCGCGGAGGGCGTCGAGCACCACGCCGACTTCACCGGCGTCGAAGAGTTGGGTTTCCAGTTCGCGCAGGGCATCTACTTCGGCGCACCCGAGCCGTTCGGGTCGGCGCCGTAGTAGTCCTCCGGGTGCGGGTTCAGTAGTAGTACGGGAAGGCGTCCCACTCCGGAGAACGCTTCTCCAAGAACGCATCTCGGCCCTCGACGGCCTCGTCGGTCATGTACGCCAGGCGAGTGGCCTCGCCGGCGAAGACCTGCTGGCCCATCAGTCCATCGTCGGTGAGGTTGAACGCGAACTTCAACATGCGCTGGGCCGTCGGCGATTTGCCGTTGATCGCCCGTGCCCAGTCGATGGCTGTGCGCTCGAGGTCGGCGTGGTCGACGACGCGGTTGACCGCGCCCATGCGGTGCATGGTCTCGGCGTCGTATGCCTCGCCGAGGAAGAAGATCTCGCGGGCGAACTTCTGGCCGACCTGCTTGGCGAGATAGGCGCTGCCGTATCCGGCGTCGAACGAGCCGACGTCGGCGTCGGTCTGCTTGAAGCGGGCGTGCTCACGCGAGGCGAGCGTCAGGTCGCAGACGACGTGCAGCGAGTGCCCGCCGCCGGCGGCCCAACCGTTGACCACGGCGATCACGACCTTGGGCATGGTGCGGATGAGTCGTTGTACCTCGAGGATGTGCAGTCGGCCGCCCTCGGCCTTGACGCGCGCCTCGTCGACCCCGGTGGCGTCGGCGCGAGTGACGTCGGAGTCGTGGCTGGTCGCGTACTGGTAGCCCGACCGTCCACGGATGCGCTGATCGCCGCCGGAACAGAAGGCCCAGCCGCCGTCCTTGGGGCTCGGGCCGTTGCCGGTGAGCAGGATTGTTCCGACGTCGGGGCTGCGTCGAGCGTGGTCGAGGGTGCGGTAGAGCTCGTCGACGCTGTGGGGGCGGAACGCGTTTCGAACCTCGGGCCGGTTGAAGGCGATGCGCACGATTCCGTCGGCGCGGCTCGTGCCGACGTGGCGGTGGTAGGTGATGTCGGTGAGGTCGTCGAAGCCTTCGACTGTGGTCCACTGGCTGGGGTCGAAGGGCTGGTCTGATGCGTGCTGGGTCTCACCGGAGGTCATGAATATTGACCTTAGTTGTCCGATGAGTGGCCTTCGCGAAGCCCCATCTGGCACCCTTGATGCATGTCATTCGAGGTGATCGCGATTGTGATCGTCGCCTGGGTGACGATCTCGGTGGTCGTCGCCCTGGTGGTCGGTGCCGTGATCAGGCAGCGTGACCGGCGCGAAGCGCCCCGTCCGACCCAGCTCGCAAGCGGTTCCGAATCCGACAAGCACGAGGGCTGACCGGCCATATACGGTGGCCAGATGGCATCTGACACGCGCGACGGTTGGGACATCCGCTCCGAAGAGGAGTCGCCCCACGAGGGCGGATTCCGCGCAAGGATCGAGGTCACGACCGACCGCGGCGGACCCCGATACGCCGAGCTCAACGAGCAGATCCGACGGCTCATGGACCTCGCCCGCTACGCGAGTCCCGAGGGCGCGGAGACCGACGAGCTACTCGAGCAGATAACCGCCCTCAACGAACGACTGGAGAAGGTCCAGGTCGACGAGTGGCACACTCCCGCGGGAACCCGCGTAGACCTTCCTGCACGAGGCAACATCACGCTCCCGCCGTACGTGATCTCGTCGGCGAGCGCCGACGGAGTGGTCGCAGAGGTCACCTTCAGGCCGTTTCACCTCGGTGGCAACAACGCGGCGCACGGAGGGCAGGTGGGGGTCGCATTCGACGATCTCGGCGGCATGGCGTCGGCGCTCGCGATCAACGGGGTCACCCGCACCGCATATCTGACGGTCCAATACCGCTCGCTGACACCGTTGTCGACGCCGCTGACGTGCCGCACCTGGGTCGACAAGCGTGAAGGGCGCAAGGCCTTCGTGAAGGGCACCCTCCACGACGGCGACCGTCTGTGTGCCGAGCTGGATTCGCTATTTATTGAGCTGAAGCCTGGTCAGCCGTAACATTTCGAGGTACCAGGGTCGGGGGCGTCTACGTCGGGGGTTGTCCATATCCCAGGGGTCATGAGTACCAGGGAGATTGACAGGCATGGACCGGCATTCGGTGGTCGACGACCGCCTGGCGATCACCGTCGCGCTGGGAGCACTCCTGTTCGCGGTGGTTACGTTTGTGCAGGTCACTCTCGACACAACGCCCGGAGCACGTCCTGCATCATCGGTTGCGGCGGTCACGGCCGTCGTGCTCGGCGTTGCCGCGTGGATGATCTGGCGGCGGCCGGGGGCGATCACGTCGCGCACCGCTCCGGTGCTGGTCACTGCGGCTGCGCTGCTTGTTGCCGCGAATCCTCTCGCTTACGTGCTCTGCACGCACGTCGCCTACCCGTCGATCGGAACGCTGCTGGTCATCGTCGGGATCGGGGCACTCGTCCCGTATCCGCGCATCGCGCTCGCGCTGATCGTCGGGCTAAATGTGGCGGCGCTGCTGTTGGCGTGGCGCTATCCGCAGGCCGCTCCGCTGGGCGTCGTAGCCGTGCAGTTGCTCAAGGCTGACGTGCTCGCGCTCGTGATCGCGCTGACCTGGCGACGCACCGAGCGTCGCCTCGGGGCGGCCACCGAGACCATCGCGCATATGGCGGTGACCGACGAGCTCACGGGTCTGCTCAACCGTCGAGGACTGACCGAGCGCGGACAGACCTTTGTCGACGAGGCCCTCGCGTCGGGAGACCATGTGATTGTCGCCTTCATCGACGTCAACAACCTCAAGGGAATCAACGACTTTCACGGACACTTCGTCGGTGACAGTCACCTCTCCGGTATCGGCGAGTCGTTCAGGTGGGTGCTCGACGGTGGCGATTTGGCCGCCCGGGTTGGAGGCGACGAGTTCGCGTTGGTTGCGCGCGGCGGACCGGATGAGGTCTCGCAGTTCCGATCGCGCGTCGAACTTCTACGTGCACGAGTGCCGCACTTCGGCGTCGCGATCGGGTGGGCGCAGTGTGGGCCGGATGACGCCAGGACGCTGCGGACCCTGTTCGACGAGGCGGACGGAATGATGCTGCGCCACAAGCGACGGCTGATCTAGTGTCGCGTTTCGTTAGTTGGTTTTCGGTTGAGCTTTCTTGAGAATCTCCTCGACCGGTTTCGTCCACACGAAG
>NZ_LZTE01000022.1:0-139778 GCF_001665925.1 Gordonia sp. 852002-50816_SCH5313054-c | reverse complement strand
TATGCGATCGTCGGCAGCGTCAGATGTGTATAAGAGACAGGGGTGATCTCGACAAGCTCGATCAGCGGGAGGGGCGTCTCGATGAGCGGGCGGGGCGTCTCGATCAGCGTGGGTGGTCGGTGAGGGTAGGTTTTCTTCGCGGCGTTACCATAGGCCAATGACCTTGCAGTTCACCCGTACCGAGCATCCCCATCCGGTGTCGGAATCCCGTCGGGCGGAGATCCTCTCCGCTCCAGGATTCGGCAAGTACTTCACCGACAACATGGTGCTGGTGGACTACGACATAGATCGCGGTTGGCACAGTGCGAAGGTCACGCCGTACGGACCGATCGCGCTCGATCCGTCGGCGATGGTTCTGCATTACGGACAGGAAGTCTTCGAAGGTCTGAAGGCGTACCGGCAGCCCGACGGCTCGATCGCCGCGTTCCGTCCGGAGGCCAACGCACTGCGGCTGCAGCGTTCCGCTGAACGCCTCGCGATGCCGCCTCTGCCCGTCGACGACTTCATCGAATCACTACGGGCACTGCTGGCTGCCGACAACGCGTGGGTTCCGCCCGCAGGCGGCGAGGAATCGCTGTACCTGCGCCCGTTCATGTTCGCCTCGCAGGCGGGCCTCGGAGTCAACGCGCCGTCGTCGCAGTACGTCTATTCGGTGATCGGCTCGCCCGCAGGCGCCTACTTCTCCGGCGGGATCAAGCCGGTCAGCGTGTGGCTGTCGACCGAATATGTGCGCGCGGCACCCGGTGGTACCGGCGCTGCGAAGTGCGGCGGCAACTACGCCGCGGCCTTCCTTGCGCAGGCGCAGGCCACCGCGCAGGGCTGCGACCAGGTGGTCTGGCTCGACGCGGTGGAGCGTCGCTTCATCGAGGAGATGGGCGGCATGAACCTGTTCTTCGTGTTCGGCTCGGGAGCCGACGCGCGGCTGGTGACTCCGGAACTGTCCGGCTCGCTGCTGCCGGGTATCACGCGTGAATCGCTGCTCACCCTCGCGATCGACGCCGGGTTCTCCGTCGAGGAACGACGCATCTCCACCGAGGAACTCCGCAAGGGTGTCACGTCGGGCGACATCACCGAGGTCTTCGCGTGCGGCACAGCCGCGGTCATCACACCGGTCGGCCACGTGAAGAGCGAGACCGACGACTACACGATCGGCAACGGCACCACGGGTGAGGTCACCCAGGCGCTTCGCGACACACTCACCGGCATTCAGCGCGGTACGTTCGCCGACACCCACGGGTGGATGACGACGCTGTATCCGGCCTGATCCGGATCCCCTGATCCAGACGTCCGACGGGTCCTCGACGCTCCGGCCTCGGGGGCCCGCGGCGTATCCGGGTCAGAACCGTCGGAGCCTGTGGTCAGCTAGCGGCACTCAGATCAGTAGTCCCACAAGGGCTATGGCCGTCGACAGCTCGATGACTGCGCCGAGCACGTCGCCGTTGATCCCACCCATCCGGCGCGCGCAGTGCCGGGTGAACAACCACGCGAAGCCGAGCACGATCACGGCTGTGACGGCCGCACCCAACGCCGATCCGACGTCGAACACGTTGGGCGACAACGACTGCCAACCGCCCGCGACCACCATCGCGACGATCGCCAACACCGACCACACGACGATTGATGCCCGTTGGGTACCCGCGACGAGTGCGCCGAATCCGGTGGAGCGTGCCGGCGGTAGCGACCGTCGACAGGCGATCACGGCGGCCACGCGCCCGACGAAAACCGCCGCGGCAATGGCCGGCCATCGCGAATCACCGGTCAGCGCAGCGAATCCCGCTGTGTCGACGATCATCACCGCCGCGATGGTCGCCACCCCGAACGGTCCCGCTGATCCGCTGCGCATGACCTCGGCGACCCGTTCGGGTGGGCCGTAGCATCCGAGGCCGTCCGCGGTGTCGGCCAAGCCGTCGAGATGCATGCCCCGTGTCCCCACACCGAGGACGACGACGAGCACAATGCCGATCAGGGTGGTGGGGAGGTCGGTCAGACTCAACGCCCACGCCACGACAGCGACAAGAGCGCCGAGGGCGAGGCCGACAACTGGAACCGCAGCGATCGCCGCGGCGCCGAATCGTCGATCAAAAGTGTTGTTGCGCACTGGGATAGGCACGACGGTCAGCCATGAGAACGCACCCGCGAGAGCGTCGACCGGCGACATCCTGCCGCCCACGCCCGGGTCAGACCCCCGCGTCGCTGGTGGTCAGGGCCGCCGACGAGTCGGAATCGCTGATTCCCGCCTCGTCGAACGTCGACATGCCACGCAGGATCTCCACGGACGAGGAGACGACGGGCAGCGCCATCAGCGCGCCGCTGCCTTCGCCGAGGCGCATCCGCAGGTCGAGGATGGGCTCGAGGTCGAGGTGTTCGAGCGCGAAGGTGTGCGCGGGTTCGACCGACCGGTGACCGGCGACCCACCAGCTCACGGCGCCCGGAGCCAGTTCGGCCGCCACGAGTGCGGCAGCCGTGACCACCACACCGTCGAGGATCACCGGTGTGCGACGCACGGCGGCCTGTGCCAGGAACCCGGCCATTGCGGCGATATCGGCGCCGCCGACGGCCGCGACGAGTGCGAGGGGATCATGGATGTAGCGTCGGCCGCGCCGCATACCGTCGCGGATGGCTGCGGTCTTCCGCATCCAGCCGAGGTCGTCGATGCCGGTGCCGCGGCCGACTACTTCGACCGGCTCGTGGCGGGTCAGGGTACCGACGAGAATCGCTGCGGGAGTGGTGTTTCCGATGCCCATCTCACCCGCGATGAGAAGGTCGGCACCAGAGTCGACCAAGTCGTCGACGATGGCACGTCCTGCCGCGATGGACGCGCGAGCCTCGGCGATGGTCAACGCATCGGTGACGCGGAGGTCGCCGCTGCCGCGTCGAACCTTGTAGCGCGAGACCTCGGGTGGGGTGTCGGCGTCGACCGACATGTCGACGACATGCACCGTCGCGCCGCTCTGGCGGGCGAGGACGTTGACCGCTGCGCCTCCCGAGGCGATGTTCGCGACCATCTGCGCGGTCACCTCGGGCGGGTACGCGGAGACGCCGGCCTGCGCGACGCCGTGATCACCCGCGAACACCACCACGTTCGCCTGCTCGATCGAGCGGGGTGGACACTCGCCCTGACATGCGGCGATCCACACGCTGAGGTCTTCGAGCCTGCCGAGCGAACCAGCGGGCTTGGTCAAGGTGAGCTGACGGTCGCGCGCCGCCTGCGCGACGGACTCGTCCGGACGGTCGATGTGGTCGAAAACCTCGGCATCGGTCGCGTCGACTTTGGGAGATTCCGACATGCTGCCGGACGCTGCCGTTGCGGTGTCCGGGGCTTTCGGTGCAGTAGCGGCTGCAGTAATGGCTACCGCGGATGCGGTTGCGGCTGCCGTCGGTGCGACGTCGGGTGCCGCCGGTTTCTGTGGTGACCTTTGCTGCTGTGCCGTCTGCGCCGCCGGGGTGGGGAAGTCGGCGGGGAGTTCGACGACGCGGCCGGCGACGACGAGCAGGACGCGGTCGCAGACGGCTGCGACGGCCGAATTCAGGGCACCGAGTTCGTCCTGGAACGCGCGGCCGACGGCGGTCGAGGGGACCGGTGCCAGCCCGACCTCGGGGCTGATGATGACGAGGTCCGCGGTGACGGCACTGATCGCCGCGCACAATTGCTCCGTGCGATCGGAGCGGTCGATCGGCGATTCCCAGCCGTTGGTGGCGTCGATGTCGGCGGCCAGCCAGTTGCCGAGGTCGTCGACCAGTGTGGCGACGTCTGGCGTCGTCGACAGCTCGGCGGTGAGATCGGTGGTCTCGACGGTCGTGTACCGCTCGTCGCGGCGTCGTCGATGTTCCTCGACTCGCGCGACCCACTCCGCATCGGAGGTCAGTGTCGGCCCGGTCGCGATGTAGCGGACCTCGGCGTGTTCGGCGAGCAGTGCCTCGCCAACCCCCGATTTGCCCGACCGCACGCCCCCGAGCACCAGTGTGCGGGTGCCCCTCGTGGTCATTGTCGGTTCAGACCTCGTCGCCCGCAGACACCTGCGGCTTGGGTGCGCGCATCCGGCGGAGCTGCATGGCGCGGGTGAAGGCGTACCAGCCGAGGCGGAAGCCGGTGTCGTCGGTGTCGGGGAAGCGCTCGCGGACGCGCTTGTTGACCAGCCTGCCCAGGATGACGGCGTCGACGGCCATCAGCACGACGAATGCCAGCAGGACGAAGTTCGCGTACGCGGCGATCGACGGCAGGAACATCACCACGATCAGCACCACCGCGAACGGCATGAACAGTCCGGCGAAGTTGCGTCGCGAGTCGACGAGGTCGCGGGTGTAGCGCCGCACCGGACCCTTGTCGCGGGGCATCAGGTAGCGCTCGTCGCCTGCCATCATCTTTTCGCGCTGCTCCGCGCGTTGGTTGCGGCGATCGTCGTTGAGTTTGCGACGGTCCTCGCGCGACATCGAGCTCTTGAGCTGCTTCTTGCGGGCACGTGCCTCGGCGCGGGTCGTCGGCGGAGGCGCGACCGGGCCTCGACGTCGGCCTTCTGCCTCGCGACGCGACGGTGTCGGGCGCCCCTTACCCGCTGTGTATGCGCTGCCCTTGGTCTCGGACTCGGACTCGGTCTCCGTGTCGTCGACGGCCGTCGTCGGCGCTTTTTTGAGCGACAGGGTGCCCTCGTCGGCGGTGTCGTCGTCCTTGTTCCATGGCAGTCTCACGTCTTCGAGGGTAGGCGATCTAGCGCTGCCGCGGTTCGTCGACCTCCCTATACTTTCCGGGCATGGGCCCGAGGATACGAGCGTGTGAGACGACCGCGAGCACCTGCGTCGACGCCCGGGTGTCGAGCGAGCAGAGGTGGGGCGAATGCGAGTCCTGATAGCGCCGGATTCGTTCGGCGACACGCTCACGGCGGTCGAGGCCGCCAACGCCATCGGCGAAGGGTGGTCGGCGGGCAGGCCGGACGACGAGATCACGCTCGCGCCGCAGTCCGACGGCGGACCGGGATTCGTCGACGTCCTCGCAGCACGCTTCGGACGCACGGTGACCGAGCGGGTCGTCGGTCCACTCGGTGCCGCGATCACCGCACAGTGGTTGCTCGACGACAGGGAGCCCGAGCGGCTCGTCGCCTACATCGAGTGCGCGCAGGCGTGCGGCCTGCATCAACTCGGTGGTGGGCCGACGCCGCGCACCGCGCAGTCGGCAGACACCTACGGTGTGGGGCTGCTCGTCGACGCTGCATTGCGGGCCGGGGTCCGCGAAGTGGTCGTTGGTCTAGGTGGGAGTGCCACGACCGACGGCGGCCATGGGTTCATCGACGCCCTGGGTGGGTCGGCGCGGGCAGCGGAGCGTTTCGCCGACGTCGCGCTGATCGCTGCGTCCGACGTCGAGAATCCACTGCTGGGACCGCTGGGGGCCGCCTCTGTGTTCGGCCCTCAGAAGGGTGCGGACGCCGAGACCGTCGGGCGTCTAGAAGAGCGACTGACCCAATGGTCGCGGGTGCTGGCATCGATCGCTGGTCGTGACGTCAGTGGTGAGCCGGGAGCCGGAGCCGCCGGTGGGCTCGGCGCAGCATTGCTCGCATTGGGTGCGCGTCGCGTGTCCGGTGCGACGGTCGTGGGAGAGGCAACCGATCAGGCCACTGAGATCGCTCGCACGGACCTGGTGCTGACCGGTGAGGGAAAGTTCGATTCCCAGACGCTGCGCGGGAAGGTCGTGTCGGCACTGAATGCTGCGGCAACCGAGGTGGGTGCGCCGACGGTCGTGTTCGCAGGTCAGGTGGCTTTGACTCCGGAAGAGATCGCCGGGGCCGGGATAGCGGGTGCCCACTCGATCGTCGACCAGGCGGGATCGGTCGAACTCGCCATGAGCGACGCGCGCAATCAACTCACCGCTCTCGCGGCGCGCGCCGCGGCGTCGTGGCTCCCGAGTGGGTGAGAAAGCCTGCGTTCGACGACCCACAGGCATGTGCACACTCCGGGAATATGCACATAGGGGGTACCGTTGACAACAGACGAACAAAAGGCCTGCATCGTCAGCCGACGCGTTCGAGTCGCTGCCACAGCGCGGCGTACATCAGAGCTGTGTGATACATGGCAGCACGACCGGGGCCGAGCACCAACGGCGCCATCACAGTACGAGGAGCATCGATGACCGTTCAGAACGAATCCGGAACCGCGACCACCACCGGCGTCATCCTGACCGACGCTGCAGCCGCCAAGGCCAAGGCGCTGCTCGACCAAGAGGGTCGTGACGACCTGGCGCTGCGTATCGCAGTGCAGCCCGGAGGCTGCGCAGGCCTGCGCTACCAGCTCTTCTTCGACGACCGCTCGCTCGATGGCGACCTCACCGCAGACTTCGGTGGCGTCAAGCTGGCTGTCGACCGAATGAGCTCGCCGTACGTGCAGGGCGCCACGATCGACTTCGTCGACACCATCGAGAAGCAGGGTTTCACCATCGACAACCCCAACGCGACGGGTAGCTGCGCCTGCGGCGACTCGTTCAACTGAGGGCTGTAGTACGCCTGTAATTTCTGACCGCACCTCGGCGACGCCGGGGTGCGGTCAGTCATTTCCGAGGCTTTCGGTAGCGTGTGATGCGGTTCATGGTTGGCTCGCGCGGCGGGCCATCTCGAACGCCGGCTCGCGCGGCGTGCCATCACAAACGCTGAGAGGCTTGGGGAGTACGTGGCAATCGTTGTATGTGGTTCCATCGCGACAGATCATCTGATGAAGTTCCCGGGGAAGTTCTCGGAGCAGATTCTCGCCGATCATCTCGAGCACATTTCGCTCAGCTTCCTCGTCGAGGATCTCGTGGTCCGACGCGGCGGTGTCGCAGGCAACATCACGTATGCGATGGGTGAGCTGGGGCAGTCGCCGGTGCTCGTCGGTTCGGTGGGATCGGACTTTCACGACTATCGCCAGTGGCTCGAGGCGCACGGCGTCGACTGCCGCGGCGTACGCATCTCCGAGACGCACCACACGGCTCGCTTCATGTGCACCACCGACGAGACGATGGCGCAGCTCGCGACGTTCTACGCGGGTGCGATGAGTGAGGCGCGCGAGATCGATCTCGGCGAGGTCGTCGAACGCGTCGGTGCACCGGAGATCGTGTTGATCGGTGCCGACGATCCGGCAGCAATGCTTCGGCACACCAAGGAATGTCGACGCCTCGGCATCCCGTTCGCCGCCGACCCGTCGCAGCAGCTCGCGCGACTCGACGGCGAGCAGGCACGGGAGCTCATCGACGGCGCCGCCTACCTGTTCACCAACGAGTACGAGTGGGGTCTGCTGCGTCAGAAGACCGGGCTGTCGGAGGCGCAGGTCGCCGAGTTGATCGGCGTGCGCGTCACGACCCTCGGTTCAGGCGGTGTCGAGATTGTCGACCGCGACGGCACGCGCACGCACGTGGCCGTTGTCCCGGAGACGGAGAAGGTCGACCCGACCGGCGTCGGCGACGGCTTCCGCGCGGGATTCCTCTCGTCGCTGTCCGCAGGCCTCGGATTCGAGCGCGCCGCACAGGTCGGCTCGATGGTCGCCGTGCTGGTCCTCGAAACCGTGTCGACGCAGGATTGGTCGTGGGACCGCGACTCCGCGCTCAGTCGCATCGAGGGCGCGTACGGCCCCGACGCCGCGAAGGAGATCGCCGCAGCGATCTGAGCGCGGCCGCGCGGCGGGTGGTTTCGACGGACGGCTGCTCGCTGCGCTCGCGGCCTGCTCAACCAGTGGGGGTGGGGGTGGTTTCGACGGACGGCTGCTCGCTGCGCTCGCGGCCTGCTCAACCAGCGGTGGGGCCGCCTGGTCGATCGGGGGGCGAGCCCTTTCCGCTGATCGAGCCGTCCTCCGCTGATCGAGCCACCTCCGCTGATCGAGCTTGTCGAGATCACTTCAGCCAACGCCGGCTCAACCAGTGGGGGTGGGGTGGTTTCGACGGACGGCTGCTCGCTGCGCTCGCGGCCTGCTCAACCAGCGGTGGCGAGCCCTTTTCGCTGATCGAGCCGTCCTCCGCTGATCGAGCTTGTCGAGATCACTACAGCCGCACGGGGTAGCTGTGGTCGGTGATATCGGGTACGAGGGTCTTCTCGACGAAGATCGCGTGCCAGATCATGAACATCAGGAGCGTCCAGAGGCGTCGGCTGTTGTCGACGGTGCCCGCGCGGTGCTCGTCGAGCATGTCGAGGATCGGCTGCTTGTTCAGCAGGTACTCGGTCTGCGACTTCTCGATCGTCTCGCGTGCCCAGTCGTACATCTCCGGCCCGGCGAGCCAGTGGCGGATGGGGACGGGGAAACCGAGCTTCTTGCGATGCAAAACGTGCGGCGGAACGATCTGCTCGAGTGCCTTGCGCAGTGCGTATTTGGTGGTGCCGTGGCTGATCTTCTCGTCGAACGGCAGCGCCTCGGCGACCTTGAACACCTCGTTGTCCAAGAACGGCACTCGCAGTTCCAGTGAATTGGCCATCGTCATCTTGTCGGCCTTGACCAGGATGTCGCCGCGCAGCCACGTGTAGAGATCGATGTGCTGCATCCGTGCCACAGGGTCCCAGCCATCGCTGCGCGCGTAGATCGGTTCGGTGACGTCGGTGTGAGTCCACTCGGGACGGTAGTCGCGCAGCACGGCGCGCAGCCGGGCGTCGTCGAAGCTTCGCGCGTTCCCGTAGTAGCGCTCCTCGAGTGTCAGCGATCCGCGATGCAACAGACTCTTGCCGCGGGTGCCCTCGGGGATGCGGTCGGAGACCTTGCCTGCGAGGCGTCGAAGTGTGGAGGGCAAGCGGTCGAAGCCCTTCAGGGAGAGGGGCTCCTTGTAGATCGTGTACCCGCCGAAGAGTTCGTCGGCGCCCTCGCCCGAGAGCACCACCTTGACGTGTTCGCGAGCGGTCTGGGCCACGAAGTACAGCGGGACGAGTGCGGGGTCGGCGACCGGATCGTCGAGGTACCAGATGATCTCCGGGATCGCGGCGATGTACTCCTCGGGGGTGACGGTCCGCACGATGTGCCGGGCCCCGATGGCTGCCGCGGACTCCGCTGCGACGTCGGCCTCCGAATAGCCTTCACGCTCGAATGCCGCGGTGAAGGTGATCAGGTCGGGGTTGTGCTGGATCGCGAGCGCCGCGATGGCCGTCGAATCGATACCGCCGGACAGGAACGACCCGACGGTGACGTCGGCGCGCATGTGTTTGGCGACGGAGTCGGAGAGGACGTCGGCGATCTCGTCGTAGCGCTTCTGACGTGTGGCGTCGGTGAAGGGACGGACCGAGAACTGCGGGCTGAAGTAGCGGGTGACCGACGGCGCGCTGCCGGGACGGACCGTCGCGT
Source organism: Gordonia sp. 852002-50816_SCH5313054-c (assembly GCF_001665925.1). Classification (NCBI taxonomy): domain Bacteria; kingdom Bacillati; phylum Actinomycetota; class Actinomycetes; order Mycobacteriales; family Gordoniaceae; genus Gordonia; species Gordonia sp. 852002-50816_SCH5313054-c. The sequence continues at coordinate 130,502 of NZ_LZTE01000022.1, read as the reverse complement.
ACGAACCCGATTCGAGACGACGGATCGACGAGTGCAGCGACTCGGGCTCTGGAACGTACTGCAGCACGACGTAATGCTCGAGAGCGCGCTCGTCGAGAGTGTCGGGCAGGCCGAGGCGTCCGATCAGCTCCAGGAGGCTCTTCTTCTCGCTGCCGAACGCGGTCCCACCGGGTCCGGTTGCGATGAACATGGGCTTGATGCCGAACGGATCGCGGGCCAGGAACAGTGAGCGCGTCTCGGTGTCCCAGATGGCGAACGCGAACATGCCGCGAAGTCGTCGGACCGCGTCGGGTCCCCAGTGATGGAAGGCCGCGACGATCGCCTCGCCGTCGCCCTCGGTGCGGAACGTCGCGCCCTCGTCAGCGGCGAGTTGCGCGCGGATCTCCAGGTAGTTGTAGATCTCGCCGTTGAAGACGAGGGCGTACCTGTCGGGGTTCTCCGGCGGTCCCCACCGAAGTGGCTGATGCGAATGATCGATGTCGATGATCGACAGTCGATTGAAGCCGAGCACGATGTCGGCGTCATTCCACGTGCCGGGCTCGTCCGGGCCGCGGTGGCGCATGCAGTGCGAGGCGTTGGCGACGAGATCGACGGCATCAGTCGCCGTCTCATCGGAGGTCAGCAGACCGAGCAAGCCACACACCAGTAAAGCCTCTTTCGACGCGGGGACGATGGTCGGCGATGACGTCACCGCCGCGGTGACGAGTATGCCGTATGCGGGGTCGGCGCGACCTTCCGGATAGGGCTCGCGGGTCGTCGAAACACGCGGTCGGGAGGGTCTTACCTGGGCCGGAAAACGATTTCGACGCGCGAAGTCACCCCAACCGAAAAAGTTCCCGCGAGTTGGTCTACGCTGCGTAGTACATGGCGCGAAGGCTGCGCTTCGGTGCCCGCTGCACGGTGACAGTTGCCTGCGGGTTCGATGTCGCCAAGCGTGTCATTGCAGGTCAGGTGGGATGCGACTCGGACGTCTGATCGACGGTTCCGAGCTGGCAGGAAGGCGTGAAATTGGCACACGGTGAACGGCCCCGCGTACGGCGTGCCACGTCGGCGTCGCGGATGGCCAACCGGGTCGGCCTCAAGCGGGTCGGAGCTGTCGCGGCGCTTGGCGTCGGCGCACTGTTGATGTCGGGTTGCGACGGACGAACGGCGATGCGGTTCGGCTGGCCGCACGGTGTGACCCCCGAGGCCACCGACATGGGCAACCTGTGGAGCTGGTCGGTCATCGCGGCACTTGTGATGGGCATCATCGTCTGGGCTCTGATCTTCTGGACGATCACTTTCCACCGCTACAAGCCGGGTGAGGGCAAGGACGAGTTCCCTCGCCAGACCGCCTACAACGTCCCGCTCGAGCTGGCATATACGGCCATCCCGTTCGTGATCATCGCGGTGCTCTTCTACTTCACCGTCATCGTGCAGACCAACGTCGAGAAGAAGACCGACGATTCGAAGGTCGTCGTCGACGTCACCGCATTCCAGTGGAACTGGAAGTTCGGCTACCGCGACGTCACGTTCGACGACGGTAGTAAGTACAACGGCTTCGTCCGCGACGGTAACCCGTTCGATCTCGAGACCGCGAACACCCGTCAGATCCACGACGGCGAGACCATCGAGCTCCCCGGCCCCGACGGTGGCCGTAGCAACGACGTGCGGGACTACCTGAAGTTCAACCAGATCGAGACTGTCGGATCGTCGGCGACGATCCCCGTTCTCGTGCTGCCGACGAGCAAGCGGATCGAGTTCGATCTGGCGTCTGCTGACGTCATCCACTCGTTCTGGGTTCCGGAGTTCCTGTTCAAGCGCGACGTCATGCCGTTCCCGAAGCAGAACCACACCGACAACCGCTTCCAGATCTCGTCGATCGACCGTGAAGGTGCATTTGTCGGTCGCTGCGCGGAAATGTGCGGCACGTACCACTCGATGATGAACTTCGAGGTTCGTGCAGTGTCGCCACAGGACTTCGACGCGTACATCAAGTACCGGCAGGAGAATCCCGGCAAGACGAACGCGCAAGCGCTCGAACACATCTGCCAGCAGCCCGAGTCAGTCGTCACGGTTCCGTTCGACACGCGTCGTGCCAGCGACGGAACCGCGAGTGCCAGGGGTGACGGCGGCAACACGAAGCTTGCGAACTGCACGATCGGAGCACTCCAGTGAAAATCGAAGCGAGACTCTTCGAGCTGCTCACGCTCTTCTTCGCAGGTTGCGGTGTCATCTACACGGTGTTGACTGCACTGACTGAGAACGGCGTCGAATGGGTCGGTGTCACCGCCATGTTCTTCAGCGCCGGGCTGACGCTGATCGCCGGTACCTACTTCCGGTTCGTCTCACGACGCGTCGAGATCCGTCCCGAGGATTACGAGGACGCCGAGATCGAGGACGGCGCCGGCGAACTCGGCTTCTTCAGCCCGGGCTCGTGGTGGCCGATCGTGATCGCCGCGTGCGCAGCGCTGTTTGCCGTCGCATTCGCCACCGGCAACCTCTGGCTCGCGATCTTCGCGGCAGCGTGCATCATCGGTGGTGCTGCCGGAATGGTCTTCGAGTACATCGTCGGACCCGAGAAGCACTGACAGAGCAGCCCTTTCACGCTGGACAACCCTTCGCATCCCATGACAGCCGCATCCGAACGCCGGGTGCGGCTTTGTCATACCGCGCACCTCGAGCCGGGACGAATGCCCCAGTTGATGCGCCTGCTCGACGCCGCGTTCGACGGTGACTTCGACGACACCGACCTCGACCACGCGCTCGGCGGAATGCACGCACTGATCGTCGACGAATCCGACGAACTCATCGGTCACGCGGCCGTGGTCGCCCGGTCGGTCCTCGTCGACGACCAACCACGACGATGCGGCTACGTCGAGGCCGTCGCCGTCTCGCCAACACATCAACGTGAGGGGCTGGGAGGTGCGCTGATGGCTGCCATCGAGGAGGTCATCGACAACGCCTACGATCTGGGCGCACTCGGCGCGTCGGACGCGGGCATGCGCTTGTACGAGTCGCGGGGCTGGATTCCGTGGGTCGGCACGCTCGGTGTGCTCAGCCCGGACGGATGGGCGCCGACCCCCGACGACGAAGGCGCTGTCCTGGTTCGCAACATAGGAGGACTCGATTCAGCCGTCGCCCGGCTCTCCTGCGATTGGAGAGCCGGCGACGTCTGGTGATCCTGCGGTTGAGCGCTTGGTCCGGTGCTGCGGCCAGAGCTCAGTCGTCGCCGACGATGCTGTGGCCGTAGACCTTCAGCGTCCGGTATTCAGCGCGAAAACGAGCGGATGTATACGACTCGCCGACCTCGCCGTCGTGGGGGATGGTGGTGGGTTCGGCTGTGGTGAAGGTGAACTCGGGTACCTGCATCTCGTGGTACAGCTTCGATCGCTGCAGGAGCCCTGTCACGAGGCTCCCCAGTACTCGCAGCGTCGCCAACCGCTTGCCGGCCTCGAGGAAGCGGACGTCGAGCAGCCCGTCGTCGAGTCGCTCGCGTCGTGCCGGTGCAAACCCTGCCGAGCCGTACATCGACGTCCCCACCAGGAACAGCGACGTCTTGACGGTCTTACCGTCGATGGTGATCTCGACCGGTGTGGAGTGTCGTGCGACCTGGAGCATCGCCAGTGCACTCGCAGCACCCTTGCCCACGCGGTGCTCCCATTTGGTCCTGGCGCGTACGTAGTGGGGGTATGCGCCGATGCTCGCCGTGTTGAGGATGAGCCGTTGCTCGTTGAGGGTCGCCGCGTCGACCGAGGTGGTGACGCCTGCCCGGATCTTGGCGAGCGCGGCGTCGACGGTGTCGCACCCGATGTCGCGTGCGAAGTGGTTGAACGTGCCACCGGGGAAGACGGCGAGCGGGAGGTCGGCGGCGTGCGCTGCCGCTGCGATGGTGGCCACCGTGCCGTCTCCGCCACAGACCCCGAGCGCGGTGGCCCGTCGGGCCGCGTCATTGGCGACCGACGCGTAGTCGTCGTCCGGCCCGAGTTCGATGATCTCGGCGCCCGGAAGCTCTGTCCGGACGGCCTCGAGGACCTTCTCGCTGTTGCCGTCTCCCGACGCCGGGTTTCCGAGGACCACGAGACCCGAACCGTCGACGGGTAGCGGTGCGGCCTCGGTGGTGGGTGCGGGAACCGCGATGTTGTGCGGGATGATCGGCGGAGCGATCTTGCCGCCCAGCGTGGCGACGGCGGCGCCGATCCCGAACCCGATGAACACGTCGCCCGGATAGTGCGCTCCGGTCGCGACGCGGGACAATCCGACAAGGCCTGCGAGCGCAGACATCACCAGGCCCAGTGGCGGCGACTCGAGCGCCACACCGACGGAAAAGGCTGCGGCGCTTGCTGAATGGCCCGACGGCAGCGAATTCGACGTCGGCTGGTGCGCCGCCCGCCGCACCAATGGCACGACCGACGGTGAGGGTCGCTTGCGTTGCCGGATTCGTTTTGCGCCCTGGTTGGTGACGAGACTGGACACTGCGAGCGATGCCAGGCCACGGACCGCGGCCCGCTGCCAGCGAGGGCGCCCACTGAGTATGAGTCCGGCTCCGATGCCCATCCACAGCTTCGAATAGTCGGCTGCCGCGGTGAGTTTGGGCATCGTCTCATCGAGCAGTGGGCTCGGTGAACGAGCGATCGCATGGAAGAGGTTGGCGTCGAGTGTGCCGAGCTCCTTCGTCAGCTGATGTAGTGGGTCTTTGTCGCGATGTCCGATGTGTCGCACTCGTGTCATCGTTCAACCGTAGCGGTCGGTGGGGGAGGGGAGTGCTTGTCCCACAACAACACACGGCCCACATCACACACGGCCCACAACAACACACGGCTGCCGTCGCGGAGTGCGACGGCAGCCGTGTGTGACTGCTGATTCGAGAGCCGGTCAGTCGAGCGGGTTGCCGCCCTTGGCCTGCAGCTCGCGCAGGGCGTCGATTTCTTCGCGTTCCTGCTCGTGCTCGAACTCGACGTTGCGCTTCTGCTGCTCGGGCGGGTCGGCCACCATGATCGAACCCGTTCCGGGTGCGCCCGACGACCCGAGTTTGTTCATCCGTTTCGGGACCGCGGCACCCTCGTACGGCAGCGGGATCGCGTGACCGTGATCGTCGACCGGGCCGAGCGGCTGGTGGATCTCGATGTACTCGCCCTGAGGCAGACGCTTGATGATGCCTGTCTCGATGCCGTGCTCGAGGACTGCGCGGTCGCTGCGCTGGAGGCCGATGGCCCAGCGGTAGGCGATGAAGTAGGCGATCGGCGGCACGATGATCAGACCGATGCGACCCATCCACGTCGTCGCGTTGAGCGAGATGTGGAACTTCAAAGCGATGATGTCGTTCATACAGCTCAACGTCAGGATGATGTAGAACGAGAACGCCATCGCGCCGATGCCCGTGCGCACGGGAGTGTCACGCGGACGTTGCAGCAGGTTGTGATGGGCGTCGTCGCCGGTGAATTTCTTTTCGATCCACGGGTAGGCGAACATCACAACGAACATGATCGTGATGATCACGACGACCCAGAAGATCGCGGGAATCGTGTAATTACCGAGGTACAGCTCCCACGCAGGCATCAGACGGGCCAAGCCGTCGGTCCACATCATGTAGATGTCGGGCTGAGAACCGGCCGACACGTGTGCGGGGTTGTACGGACCGATCACCCACACCGGGTTGATCTGGAAGATGCCGGCCATGATCGCGAGGATGCCCGCGGTGAAAGCGAACATCGCTCCACCCTTGGCGGCGAACACCGGCAGGATACGGACACCGACGACGTTCTTCTCGGTGCGACCCGGGCCGGGAAACTGGGTGTGCTTCTGGTACCACACCAGCGCCAGGTGGGCACCGATCAGCGCGAGGATGATGCCCGGGAACAGCAGGATGTGCAGCACGTAGAGGCGCGGGATGATGATGTCGCCGGGGAACTGCCCACCGAAGAGCGCCCAGTGGATCCAGGTACCGACCAGCGGGATTCCCAGCACGATGCCGCTCATCGCGGCGCGAACGCCCGTGCCCGAGAGCAGGTCGTCGGGCAGTGAGTAGCCGAAGAAGCCCTCGAACATGGCCAGGACCAGCAGCAGGCAGCCGATGATCCAGTTGGCCTCACGCGGGCGACGGAACGCGCCGGTGAAGAAGATGCGGGCCATGTGGATGATGATCGACGCCGCGAACAGCAGTGCTGCCCAGTGGTGGATCTGACGGACGAACAGACCGCCGCGCACCTCGAAGGAGATGTTCAGCGTGGTCTCGTATGCGCGGGTCATCATCACGCCGTTGAGCGGCTGATATGCGCCGTGGTAGGTGACCTCTGCCATCGACGGGTCGAAGAAGAAGGTCAGGTACACACCGGAGATCAGCAGGATGACGAAGCTGTAGAGCGCGACCTCACCGAGCATGAACGACCAGTGTGTCGGGAACACCTTGTTGATCTGGCGCCGCATTCCTGCGGCGAGGTGGTACCGGGAATCGACCTCTTCGGCCTGCTTCGCGAGACGATTGCTCATGACTTGCGCTCCCAGAATGCGGGTCCGACGGGTTCGATGAAGTCGCCTGCGGCAACCATGTACCCCTGATCATTGACCGTCAGCGGCAGCTGCGCCAGTGCACGCGCGGCCGGACCGAACACCGGCTTGGCGTATTCGAGCGCGTTGAACTGCGACTGATGGCACGGGCAGAGGATGCGGTTGGTCCGCTGCTCGTACAGCGAGGTCGGGCAACCGAGGTGGCTGCAGACCTTGGTGTAGGCGAAGTAGTCGCCGTAGTTGAAGCTCTCCTGGCCCTTGCGCTTGATCGACCGGGCTGCGTCCTCGGGCCGCAGGCGTATCAGCATGACGGGGTTGGAGACGTAGCGCAGACCCCAGATCAGCTTCTCGCGCGACTCTTCGGTCTCGCCGTAGCCGTCGGAGACGCGCCACGGGAACACGGTCTCCATGCCGCCGGCGTCGAGGTCCTCGGGCCGGACCAGGGCGACCTGGTGCGGGTTACCGGTGTCGCGACGAAGGAAGACGGTCTCGTTGGGCTGCGATTTGGGGTTGTAGATCGGTGACCAACCGGTGTGCCACAGCGGTGCGTCCTCGCGCTTGGCCCACGGATTCTTGATGAATCCACCCAGGCCTGCGACGACGCCGGTGAGTGCGAGCGCACCGAAAGCGAACAGCCCGGAGCCGATCAGCATCTTGCGACGGCCGAGCGTCGACTTCGTTCCCGAGTCGACGAGTTCGGCGACGATGGTCTTCTTGTCGACCTCGGTCGATCCCGGACCGTCGTGACGGTCCTGAACCGCGATCTCGGACGGGATGAACTTCTTCGTGATCAGGACGAGGGCAACGCCGATCGACAGGATCGACAGACCGAACGTGACACCCAGCAACGGTGTGTTGAGGGTGTAGCGCCAGTAGTCGGAGGTCCCCGGCAGCGCGAACTCCCAGTGGTTCCACAGGAAGATCACGAAGCAGGCCAGCGCGGAGATGCCCGCGATGACCAGCCAGATGGCGATCTGTCGTTCTGCGCGCTTCTCGGCCTTCGTGCCGGGCTCGGGAAATCGCTCACCCCGATGGATGATCTCGACGCCGTCGAGGTTGGTACCGAGCTTGACCAGGTCATCGTTGGTCATCTGGTCAAGCTCATCGGCGGACGGCGTGTCCTTGTCCGTGGTGCTCATGTTCGTGATCCCATCCACATCGCGGCGGCGACGACCGCCACAACTCCGACAAACCACATCACCATGCCCTCACTGACCGGGCCGAAGCCGCCGAGGCTCAGACCGCCCTGGGGCTTGGATTCGGTGACGTACTTGATGAAGCCGATGATGTCCTTCTTCTCGTCCAGCGAGAGCTGGCGATTGGAGAACTTCGGCATGTTCTGCGGTCCGGTGAGCATCGCCGTGTAGATCTGCTGTTCCTTGACGTGGTCGAGCGTCGGCGCGTACTTACCCGACGACAGCGCACCGCCACGTCCGGTGAAGTTGTGGCATGACGCGCAGTTCAGACGGAACAGTTCGCTACCGCGACCGAGGTTCTCGCCACGCAGCGACTCCTGCGCGACGACCGGCAGGACGACTTCCTTCATCGAACCGTCGGCCTGGCGCTGCATGACCTTCTCGGTCTTGCGGGTGCCGTCCGGGTTCTTCTCGAACAGCGGGCGAGGACCGCCACCCTGCGACTGGATGTAGGCGCCGAGCTGGTCGATCTGTGCGGTGTCGAACTTCGGTGGCTTGCGCTGGGCCTGAGCCTCACCGCGCGCGGCAGGCATGCGGCCGGTCGAAACCTGGAAGTAGACAGCCGCGTCGCCGACACCGATCAGGGATGGGCCGCGGTCGGCCACACCCTGCAGATTGGCACCGTGGCAGGTGATGCACGAGCTCTCGTAGAGCTTCTTGCCGTCCTGGATCAGCGCGGCGTCGCTGGTGTCCGCGACGGCGACCTGAGGCTTGGGGGACAGCAACGACGCGAGGACGCCTGCCATCATCAGGCCGGCGAGCAGTAGCAAAGCGCCACTGGCGCGGCGGCGCAGCTTACGACGCGAGCGGGACTTCTTCGCGGAGCTCGGCTTTGTGCTCGAGGTGACTGTGTCGACCTGACCGACGTCGGAAGGGCTATCCGACGGTCGCGGTGGAGATGAACTCATCGTGGTCTCTCTACTAGCGGACGGACTTCTCAGCTGTTGGCGGGAACGCGGTTCCGAGGAGCCACTCTCGCCTCATGTCTCAGTTATTCGTTGCGATCGGTGTCATCGGATGAAGGGCAGTCATCGGATGAAGTAGATGGTGACGAACAGGGCGATCCACACGATGTCGACGAAGTGCCAGTAGTAGGACACGACGATCGCAGCAGTCGCCTGGTTCGGAGTGAACTTGGCGAGCTTGGTGCGGACCAACAGGAAGATGAAGGCGACGAGACCACCGATCACGTGCAGGCCGTGGAAGCCGGTCGCCATGTAGAAGACCGAGCCGTAGGCGCTCGACGAGAGGGTCGTGCCCTCCGCGACCAGGTGGTAGTACTCGTAGGCCTGGCCGCAGACGAAGAAGGCGCCCATCACGAACGTGAGGATGTACCAGCGACGCAACCCGAAGACGTCGCCACGCTCGGCGGCGAACACGCCCATCTGGCAGGTCACCGACGACAAGATGAGGACGGTGGTGACCGGGATGGCCAATTTCAGGTTCAGTTCGGTGGGCTCCGGCGGCCAGCCGGCAGGGCCGGCATTGGCGCGTGCGACGAAATACATCGCAAAGAGTCCAGCGAAGAACATCAACTCACTGGACAGCCACACAATCGTGCCGACACTCACCATGTTGGGGCGGTTGAGCGAGTGCACGCGCGAGGTGATGGCTGTTCCCGAGGTACCTACAGCGCTAGTCACAGATTGAAGTATGACGGTTCGTAGTACGCCCTGACCACTCGGGTCGGATATTCGTGGGAACTATTTCTCTTCCCGCTGGTAGGCGCCGGTCGGAGGCGCCTTTCGGCGTGTCAGGGTACCGGTGGACCGAGCGGTGAGCGCCGTGCTTTGCTCAACTCCATGGGTACCTCCGACCACGACGATCCAGGGTCGCGGCACGACGGCCGACAGTTCGACCTCAACGGCAGGCCGATGGCGCCGCGCCGCTGGGAAACGTTGCGGCGAGCGATGATCGGCGGTCGAGCCGCGCCTCGCGACGCGCTGACGGTGACCGACCGCGACGTCGTCGTGGTCGGTGAGTCCGACGACGAGGCGGCGTCGAGCTCGTCGATCCTCGACGCCTCGACGTTGCGTCCGGCCGATCAGGCAGTCGTGCGGCACGTGCTGGCGCTTCCGGACGACGGTGTCGAGGCGGCGGTTGGCCTGGCCGCGCTCGACGAGTACGAGGCGATTCCCATCGATGTCGTCGCCGATCGGTTCGCGATTCCGGAGGGGCTTGCACCCGTGGTTCTGGCGCGCGTGCAGCTCGTCGACGCACTGCACTTGTCGCAGGAGCGCTCACGAATGGCGAGCCTGGCGTCGCGGCACTCGGGTGTCGCAGTGGGGTGGCAGATCGTCCAGCGGCCGCGATGAATCACCGCGCCGCGCGCGCATTGATCACCGCGCCGCGCGCGCATGGCACATCGTGCGGTACGACCGCGAGCAGATCGTGTGCGCAGGTCAACTAAGGTGCATGGGGTGAGCAGCGAGCAGAGCTACACCTGGCCGCAGATCCTCGGATCCGTCACCGACGGAATCGACCTGACCGTCGACCAGGCGCGATGGGCGATGGACGAGGTCATGACCGACAGCGCGACGTCGGCGCAGATCGCCGCATTCGGCGTCGGCGTGAAGATGAAGGGCGCAGCGCCTGCCGAACTCGCAGGCCTGTCGCAGGCGATGCTCGACCACGCCACCCTCGTCGACACCGACCGTGCGGCGATCGACATCGTCGGAACGGGAGGCGACCGCTCGCACACCGTGAACATCTCGACGATGACGTCGATCGTCGTCGCCGCGGCCGGCGTGCCCGTGGTCAAGCATGGCAATAGGGCTGCGTCGTCGAAGAGTGGCGGTGCCGACGTGTTGGAGGCCCTTGGCGTGACGATCTCGCTCGGTGCCGCGGAGGTCGCCGCGTGTATCGACCAGATCGGCATCGGATTCTGCTTCGCCCCGGTGTTTCACCCTGCGTTCCGGTTCACCGCTCCCGCACGGCAGCAGATCGGCATCCCGACGGTGTTCAATGTGCTCGGCCCGCTGACGAACCCGGCGAACCCACGCGCGGGATTGATCGGGTGCGCGTTCGGCGATCTCGCGCCTGTTCTCGCGCGTGCCTTTGCCGAGCGGGGTAGTTCTGTCCTTGTGGTGCGCGGCGATGATGGTCTGGACGAACTCACGACGACCACGACGTCGTCTGTGTGGCAGGTGGTCGACGGCACCGTCACCGAATTGACGATCGATCCGCGTGATCTGGGAATCGACTACGTCGACCTATCGGCGCTGCAGGGCGGAGATGCGACGGTGAACGCCGCCATCGCGCGGGAACTGCTGTCGGGAATGTCCGGCCCCGTGCGCGATGCTGTGCTCCTCAACGCTGCGGGTGCACTCGTCGCCAACGAGCAGACGTCCGCGACCGACAACGCGGGACTCACCGCGGCGTTCGCGGCGGCGACCGAGCGCGCCGCGGAGTCGATCGATTCGGGCGCAGCCGCGCGGCTGCTCGACCGGTGGGCCCAGGTCAGCGGCGAGCTCGCCAACAAGTAGGCCGGTTGCCGGGCGAGGATCACTCCTCGCCGATGGAGAAACCACCCTCGACGGCGCTCGACGAATAGCTGCGGAACGCGATGTGTGTCGCGCTGTGCCGTACTCCCGGCAGCCGATTGATCTTGCCGGTGACCACCTCGGCGATCTGCTCGTGGTCGCGTACGCGGATCTTCGCGATCAGGTCGACATCGCCCGCACACGAGTAGACCTCTTCGACGCCCGGGATATCGGCCACGGCCTGTGCCGTTTCGGGGATCTGGTGGACGTCGGCGTCGATCAGGACGATGGCGGTGATCATGCGGGCAAGCGTAGTCGGCCATCATCGGCGCGCGGGCGTGACCGGTGACGCGGCGTGCGGATGTCACGCGCATCGTGGGCGGTCTGTGACCACTCCAGCCAACGCTGCGCCGAACCGACGGGTGTGGCAAGCGCGTCGCTGGAGTCGACGATGCGGGTGCCGGGGTCGGACACCCAGCGGTAGAGCAGACCTGCCTCTTCCGGGGAGGCGCCCCGAAGTGGGGTGTCGTCTGGCAGCACTGTCTCGGCCGCCGCGACCAGCGCTGCGACCACCGGCATCGGCGCGTGTCCGCGTGGCGCTGTTCCCGCCGCAGCGAGCCGTCCGTGCCGAATGACCGCCAACTCCCACCCGCCGGCCCCGTCCGAGCGTGCGACCACCAGCTCGGCTATCGCGCAGAGGGAACTCAGACGCTGACACCGAGCGAGTTGATCGATGGTTGCGGCCATCCGGTCGCGGTGGCGCGCGGCGGTCTCGTACATCTGGGCACCGGCGACGACGTCGAGTCGCTGCGAGAGCCGCTCCAGGATCGTGTCGGATCGTCCGAGTATCAGATCGACGACGGACGTGACCGATGGCAGGTAGTCGGGAAGTGTCTGAGGGCGTGTCGAGGCGGCAGCACATCCGCCGACGACCCGACCGCCGTCGTCTGGGAGGCGACACCAATGATGGGTGGCGGTCGCGCCGAGGCGGGTCGTACAGGTTCGCAGTCCTGCGGCGTGTGCGATGAGGTCGGCGATCGCGGTCGCCGTGGTGCGCTTACCGATCGGCCCGATGCTTATTTCTCCCGGCGTGCGGGCCACACGCAGACGGGCGAACCGTTCGTTGCTCAGGGTCACCCACCAGCCGCGGTGGGGTTGCGTCGAGCGTCGGTTGTACGCCGGGGCGTGCGCAGCGAGCAATCGGAGCTCGCGAACTCCCGCCTCGAGTGCGTGCGCGCATTCGACGTGATCGACGCGTTCGGCGAGCATCACCATCTCGCCGATCCTGCGTCGGGGATCGGCTCCGGAGAAATAGGACCTCACGCGTCGACGCAGATCCGATGCCGTGCCGACGTAGAGGACCTCGTCGCTGGGGCCGCGGAACAGGTAGACGCCGGGACGCGCGGGGATTCGGTCGGCCAGGTGCCGCTTTGCGCGCAGCCGCGGATCGGTACGTGGCAGGTAGCGGGTGAGTTCGCGATAGCTCTGTACGCCCTGATTCCCGACGCGTTCGAGAAGGTGGTGAAAGACCTCGACGGTCGCGCGGGCATCGTCGAGAGCGCGGTGCGTCGGGCGGACGGTGACGTCGAACAGATCGGCCAGAGCCGACAGGCGCACCGTCGGCGCCTCGTCGCGTCCGAGGATGCGTCTTGCCATGGTGACCGTGCACAGCGTTGCACTGAACGGCCACTGCAGGTGTAGGCGCAGCGCGTTCTGCCGCAGGAACGACATGTCGAACCGGGCGTTGTGGGCGACGAGAATCGATCCGCGCGCGAACTCGATGAACGACGGCAAGACCTCGTCGATGCGTGGCGCGTCGTAGACCATCGCCTCGGTGATCCCGGTGAGCGCGACGATCTGCGGTGGAATCGGGAGTCCCGGATCGACGAGTGTCGCGAACTCGCCGAGTACCTCGCCGCCACGAATCTTCACCGCGCCGATCTCGGTGATGCGGTCGTTGGTGGCACTGCCGCCGGTTGTCTCGAGGTCGACGACGACGAGCGTGGTGTCGAACAGGGACCGATCAGAGAACTCGTCGTCGAGAGTGCTCTCGAGGTCGGCGCTCGCGAGGTCTGAGAACGAGAGCTGATCGCCACTGGATGTCACGTCGCGAACAATAGTTCGAACCACCGACACCGCTGATTCGTTGCTGGTGAGGCGCGTGTTCCGAATGTGGCGATTCGTCGCCAACTGGTTTCTGGTGCCGGGCCTCCGCGACTCGGTCGGCCGGACTTGTCGGTGGGGGTGCCTAGTCTCGCGGTGAGAAGGAGGCAGTGGTGCGCGTTGCTGCCGGGAGGAGGGGAAGCCTCCCGACGACATGCGCATCCCGAGGATTTCACACCACTGAGACGGAGATCACATCATGGACATCGATTGCAGCACCTGCCCCGGTCGTGAACACGCCTGCGACGGCTGTGTGATGACAGTGCTTTTCGGCCCGCTGAACAGCCAGGATGCCAGCGCCGGGTGGCGACGGGGGTGGCCAACCGGCACCCGAGATAACGACGCCGAGATCCACGCCGCCATAGATACATTCACGGGCGCTGCAATGGCCTCCAACGTCGATGCACGATCTGCAAGAGCAAGCATCTGCGCAGTTCAAGCGGCCAGTTCGTCGTCCGAATCACCGACATTGCGTGCTGGCTAGGGCGCGGAGGTCGAACACGCTGTTTGTCGGTTAGTGGACAGACACGCATCCGGTTTCGTAACCTTTCCGAGACCTTTGCGAAGCGTCCCTCTCCAACAGGAGAGGTTCGCAGGGGTCACCGCTCAATCGCCGAGGCTACGAGTCTCGGCGTACCGGGGAACCACTCATTTTTTCGGAGCTTTCCGAATGGGGGTGAATCGCGCTCTCGATCCGGGTGTTCGCACTCGAATCGCATGCGCGTAGGGCCATTTCTTCCGGCCCGAATCCGACAGCTAACCCGGTCGGCGGTAGAGGGAGAACAAAGGAGAACACCCTTCGTGGCCAAACATCGTTTGGAACAGCCCGACCGCGGCAAGGTCGCAAAGAAGGCGGTAATCGCCGGGTCGATCACGTTCGGCTCGCTTGCCGCTGTCGCTGGTCCCGCTCTGGCCGCGCCGGTCACCGTGCCCAACGTCGGCACGTTCGAACTTCCCGGCGTCGACACCAAGCAGATTCCGGCACAGTTCCAGCAGCAGAAGGCGCCGGTCGTCAAGAAGCAGGATGTCGCGAAGTCGCCCGACGCCACAGTCGAGATCCCCAACGTCGGCAAGTTCACGCTTCCGGGTATCAGCGACAACCAGATCCCACAGCAACTTCGGCCGCGTGGCGGAGCTCCGCTGCTCGCCCCGACGCAGACCGCAGGCGAGAAGGCCGTGCGCGCCGCTGAGACCAAGATCGGCGCCCCCTACTCGTACGGTGCTTCCGGACCCAACGCCTTCGATTGCTCCGGCCTCACCAGTTGGGCCTTCCGTCAGGCAGGTCTGACGATTCCGCGCGACAGCTACGGACAGCTCGGCGGTGGCACCGCGGTCGCCTCGCTGGCGAACGCGAAGCCCGGCGACATCCTGGTGTTCAACGGTGGCGGACACGTTGGCCTCTACATCGGCAACGGACAGTTCATCCACGCATCGACCTACGGCGTCCCCGTGAAGAAGGACGTCGTGAAGAATTGGAGCTTGGTCGGTATCCGTCGCTACTGAGCGACGAGATCGACAGAGTTCGTGACGGCGGGCGGATCACGCGTTGACGCGTGATCCCCCCGACCGGCAGTAGCCGCCGCAACGCTCACGTTAGGGTGGAGCGCGGTGCACCGGTCTGCCACGTGGAGGCCGGTCGCTGCATGTGGTGAGGGGAGTGAACACAGAAGTGGTTGCGGGATCGCAGGCAATGGCGCATCGATCACGAGCGGCATTCGTCGTTGTCGTGACGGCGATGATCGTCGCTGTCGCACAAGTCTTCTCGATGGCGATAGCGGGTCCGTCGAGCGCGGAACCGACGCGCACACCCGACCAACTCCTCACTCAGTACAAGAAGCTGAGCACCGACGCCGAGAAGTCGTCGGAAGCGATGCACAACGCCCAGATCGAGTACGACAAGCAGCGCGGCATCGTGACCGCTGCCCGTAAAGACTCGACCGAGGCCCAGAAGGGCCTCGAAACCTCGCGGAAGACGCTGGGTTCGTACCAGAAGCGCGTCGACACAATTGTCCGCGCCAGCTACAAGGGTGCCCGGGTCAACCGTCTCTACGCGGTGCTCGTCAGCGACTCACCGCAGTCGTTGCTCGACCAGATGTCGGGCCTCGAGGTGATCTCGCGCCAGGCGTCGGCAGATCTCAAGGGCCTCAAGAAGGCTCGCGCCCAGATGGCCGCCGCGAAAGCGAAGGCCGATCGCACCGCCGCGGAGGCGACGACCGCCGTGTCGGCCGCCGAGCGCGTACGCGGCGACCTCCAGGCCAAGCAGGCCAACCTGCAGCTCCAGGCGGTTCAGGTGCGTGCCGTGTACGAGTCGATGACCGGCAAGCAACTCGGCGCCCTTCGTGGCCCCAAATTCGATTTCGACCCCCGTGCCGTGCCGAAGGGTACGTCTGCCGCTCTCGCGGCCGTGCAGGCTGCGCTGACCCGCATCGGAGATCCCTACGTCTGGGGTGCCACCGGGCCCGACTCCTTCGACTGCTCCGGGCTGATGGTGTGGGCCTACCAGCAGGCGGGTAAGACGCTTCCGCGCTCGAGCGAGGCGCAGATGGGCTCGGGAACGGCTGTCGACCGCGGCAATCTGCAGCCCGGCGACCTGATCATCTACTACCCGGACGCCCATCACGTCGGCATGTATGTCGGCGACGGTTACGTGATCCACGCGTCGACATTCGGTGTGCCCGTCAAGGTGGTACCGATCGACCAGGCCGGGCCGTTCGCGGCCGCGCGGCGATACGCCTGATGCGCGGACAGCGTGCACGCTGAGGCCTCGGCTGCGCGCGTAGCATGTGTGCTTCTCGCTGCCGCGACACTCGCAGTGGGTGCGTCGGCCTGCTCGTCGGATGATCAACCGCGGCAGGCGACCTCGTCGTCTGTCACGACGACGACCACGAATCCCAACGTCTATCTGCAGGAGCGGTCGGAGGGCGTCGCGCAACTCCTCGACGACCTCACCCGCGCTGTGACGGATGGCGATCGCGCTCGCCTCGACACGCTCCTCGACGCATCGACGCCCCCGACGTTCCGCGACTCCCTGACCGTCGCGGCCCAGAATCTGTCCGGACGGGATCTCTCCGGAACGGGCACCTCCACCGCGTCCTCGGCCGCAGCGCCGCCGCCGTCGGCGAACTCGCCGTCGCCATCCTCGCCGTCGCCGTCCTCACTGATCGCGGCTGTGCCCGCGCGCGGAACCACACTGAAGCTCAAGGAGTTCGGCTACCAACTCGCGTCGACGCAGGGCGCCGAGACCCAGGTGCCCGAAGAGGTTGCTGCTCGACTCGAATCGCAGGGCAGCACCGACTCGTGGGTCGCGCCGGTGCAGCTGCGGTATGCGCTCGGCGGCGCCAATACGCCGGGAGTCGACGAGCCGACGGTCGCGCTTGATCGCGAACTTGTGGTGGCGCGATACGGCGATGGGTGGAAATTGGTCGGCGACGCAACGCTTCTCGGTGACGACGCCCCGGCAACCCAGCTCTGGGACCTGCCGGGTCTCGAGGCCACGGACGTACTCACCGGGGGAGGGCCGTCGACGGTGGTGTCGTATCCGGGAACCGACGTCACCGTGGATCGGACGCGAAGCTCGCTGCGTCAGGCGGTATCGGCCGTCACCGCCTTCTGGGGTTCGGAGTGGCCGCGACGCGCCGTCGTGGTCGCAACCGCGACACCGGACGAGTTTTCCGCGATAGCGCACAGTTCGGCGACCGATACCTCTGCCGCCGCTGCGGCCACCGTGTTCGATCGCGTCGAGGGTGACACGGTGATCGGTCAGCGCGTCGTCCTCGCTCCGTCTGCCAACGACCTACCCGCGCCCGCGCTTGCGGTGGTGCTGCGGCACGAACTCACCCACGTCGCGGCGCGCTCGGTGACCGCGAAGGATGCGCCGCTGTGGATCACCGAGGGTGTTGCCGAGTATGTCGGCCGCAAGGGAACCTACGTGCGCCTCGACGACGCCGCACCGGATCTCGCCGCGCAGGTGCGCGCCGGGCAGAGTCCCGACGCGCTGCCGTCGGATCAGGATTTCGGTGTGGCGACAGAGAAATCGACTCTCGCATACCAGTCCGCGTGGGCGCTCGCGGCCTACGTCGCCGACCGCTACGGTGAAACACGTCTGAAGGCCCTCTATCGCGGGGTGGCGGCGTCGGGAGATGTCGGCAGGCAGGACAACGCGATCGCAACTGCTCTCGGTGTCGATCGCAACCGTCTGATCGCCGACTGGCGCAGATGGCTCGCGGAACAGGTTCCGGGATAAGGAGTACGGTCCGTGCGTCGAACCCTGTTGGTGACCAACGACTTTCCGCCGCGGGCTGGTGGGATTCAGTCGTATCTACAGAATCTCGTCGACAGGTTGCCGCCCGAAGACATCGTTGTCTACGCGCCCCGATGGAAGGGCAGCGTGGAATTCGATGCGCGACAACCGTATCGCGTCCATCGGCATCGGACGACGCTGATGTTGCCCACGCCATTCGTTGCGCGTCGCGCCGCCGAGATCATCCGCAGCGAGGGTATCGAGACCGTGTGGTTCGGTGCCGCGGCGCCGCTCGCGGTGATGGCACCCGCGATGCGAAGGGCGGGCGCGCAGCGCGTCATCGCCTGCACCCACGGCCACGAGGTGGGGTGGTCGATGCTGCCGGGTGCCCGACAAGTGCTGCGCCACATCGGAAATCACACCGACGCGATCACCTACGTGAGCAGGTACACCCGGAATCGCTTCGCTTCGGCCTTCGGGCGCGCTGCCGCGCTCGAGTACCTCCCGCCCGGCGTCGACACTGATCGTTTCGCTCCCAATCCTGTTGCCCGCGAAGAGTTTCGCGCACGGTTGGGGCTCGGCGACGCCCCCACCATCCTGTGTCTGTCGCGATTGGTGCCACGCAAGGGGCAGGACATGCTCATCCGTGCCCTGCCGTTGATCCGCAAGGAGATGCCCGACGTGGTGCTGGTCATCGTCGGTGGTGGACCGTACGCCGACACACTGCACCGCCTCGCCCGCGAGGAGGGGGTGGCCGATCACGTGATCTTCACCGGTTCTGTTCCTGCAGAAGATCTTCCGGCCTACCACAACATCGCCGACGTCTTCGCCATGCCTGCGCGCACACGCGGCGGCGGCCTCGACGTCGAGGGATTCGGAATCGTCTACCTCGAGGCGTCGGCAACGGGTGTGCCCGTCATCGCGGGACGTTCCGGTGGCGCGCCCGAAACCGTCGTCGAGGGGGAGACGGGCACCGTTGTCGACGGCCGCGACGTCCCGGCGATCGCGTTGGCCGCACTGGCGATGCTCACCGATCGTTCGGCGTCTGCCGCGATGGGCGCCAACGGGCGCGTTGTCGCCGAAGGCAGATGGCAGTGGCGACATATGGCAGCGCGCCTACAGCAACTGCTGTAGGCGCGCCTGCGTGATCTCGGGCCGCGTGATCTCGAGAAGCGTGCGCTTCTACTTGGTGTAGAGCGCGTCGATGTCGTCGGCGAATTTGTCGACGACCACGTTGCGCTTGACCTTCAGCGTCGGAGTCATCTCGCCGGTCTCCTCGGAGAAGTCGGACGGCAGGATGCGGAACTTCTTGATCGCCTCTGCGTGCGAGACTGTCTTGTTCGCCTCGTCGACGGCGGCTTGAACTTCGGCGCGCAGCTTGGGGTCGTTGATGAGGGATGAGACGTCGGCGTCGGACGGGAGGCCCATCCGCTCCTTCCAACCGGGGAAGGCCTCGGGGTCGATGGTGATGAGCGCCGAGATGAACGGCTTCTGATCGCCGACGACGACTGCCTGTGACACCAGCGGGGCGGAGCGCAGTACGTCCTCGAGACCTGACGGCGAGACGTTCTTGCCGCCGGCGGTCACGATCAGTTCCTTCTTACGGCCGGTGATGGTGATGAAGCCCTCGGAATCGATGTTGCCGAGGTCGCCGGTGTGGAACCAGCCGTCTTCGAGCGCCTGTGCCGTGGCGTCCGGGTTGTTCCAATAGCCGTGGAAGACCACGCCGCCGCTCAGCAGCACCTCGCCGTCCTCGCCGATGCGAACGGTGTTGCCCGCCACGGGCTTTCCGACGGTCCCGATCTTGATCTCACCCGGGGTGTTCACGCTGAACGCCGCGGTGGTCTCGGTCAGTCCGTATCCCTCGTAGACGGGGATACCGACTCCGTTGAAGAAGTGCCCGAGCATTGCACCGAGCGGCGCGCCACCGGAGATGGCGAGCTCGCACTGCCCACCGAGCGCCGTGCGCAGCTTGCTGTACACAAGGCGGTCGAAGACGGCGTGCTTCACCTTGAGCAGTAGCGGGACACTGCCCTTCTCCGACTTCTCCGAGTACTCGATCGCGGTGGCGCTCGCGGCGTCGAAGATCTTGCCCTTGCCGCCGTCGGCAGCCGATTGGCGGGCCGAGTTGTACACCTTCTCGAAGACACGGGGGACCGAGAGAATCAGCGACGGCTTGAACTGCCCGAAAGTGGCGACGATGTTCTTGGTGTCGCCGGTGAAACCGACCTCGACCCGCGCCTCGATAGCGACGAGGGTGATCGCGTGCGCAAGGACGTGCGCGAGAGGCAGGAACATCAGCAGTCGCTTGCCCGGCGCGAGCAGGGTGCTCAGGTTGCCCTGCAGAACACCGCGGATCTCCGAGAGCATGTTGGAGTGCGTCAGCTCGCACCCCTTGGGGCGGCCGGTGGTTCCCGAGGTGTAGATGAGCGTCGCCGGGTCGCTCGACTTGAGAGATGCACGCCGCTTGGCGATCTCGTCGTCGGAGACGTCCTTGCCCGCCTCGATGAGGAGTTCGACGGCACCGGGGCCGGCCTTCGGATCGATCTGGAACACCTGGACGGCTGTGGGCAGATCGCCGACCGCCTCGAACTCTGCGCGATGTCCGTCGTCTTCGACGATGATGGCGGAGGCGCCGGAATCCCGCATGATCCAGTCGATCTGACCCGACGACGACGAGTCATAGATCGGAACGGTCGTCGCGCCTGCGCACCAGATTGCGAAATCCAAGAGGATCCACTCGAGGCGCGTGCGGGACAGGACCGCGACGCGGTCGCCGGGAGCCACACCGGAGGCGATCAAGCCCTTGGCGATGGCCGTGATCTGCTTGACGGCGTCGTCTGCCCGCACCGGAAGCCACTCGCCGCCTTCCTCGCGCCGAAACACCGTCGAGGCGGGAGTGCGCTCGGCGAGACCGAACAAGATGTCAGTACAGTTCTCGTCCTCCTCGATCGTGAAATCGGCGGGGACGCTGTACTCATTCATCGCGGCACTCATTTGTTAATCGACGACCTTTCGCCATCGTTGGCATCAGACACTCGCGGTCAATCGTATCCCCGGACTTTTGGCCACCCACAACCGCGCCGGAGTTGTGTCACGTATGAGGGGTCTATCCGCTCCCGTCGCGAGTATGTGAAGCTAAGAGGCGTGACGAGCATTCAGGTGGCGGATGAGACATTCGTCGCTGCGGCACCCGAGTTGGTGGCTGCCGTGGTGGGTGATCGCGGACGATGGCGATCCTGGTGGCCCGATCTGCGCATAGAGGTGGCCGAGGATCGCGGTGCCGCGGGTATGCGCTGGCGGGTCGACGGTCCGGTGAGAGGAACGATGGAATTCTGGTGCGAGCCGGTGCTCGACGGGTTCGTACTGCACTATTTCCTTCATGCAGAACCCACCGGTGATTCGGCAGGAGCCGACGTGGCCGGCCTCAACCATCGTTACCGCGTGATCGGGAAACGGGTGACGTTCGAGATCAAGGATCTTCTCGAATCGGGCCGCGCCCCAGGCGATCCCGCGATCAGTGAAAGCGTGGCGAGCTGATGGCCGACCATACCGAGCGTTCGATCGTCATCAACGCCGACGCCGCCGAGGTGATGGCTGTCATTTCCGACTTCGAGCACTACCCGGAGTGGGTCACCGCGGCGCGGGAGGTCGAGGTCACCGAACGCGACTCGGCGGGCAGGGCGTCGGAGGTGCGCTTCCTACTCGACGCCGGCGTGCTCCAGGACACCTACGTGCTGCGCTACACGTGGGGTGCAGGCGGCGACGAGGTCTCGTGGGTTCTGGTGTCGAGTGATCTGCAGAAGGATCAGCGTGGCCGGTACGTGCTCAGCCGACAGGTCCCCGGCTCGACCAAGGTCACCTACGAGTTGATGGTCGACCTGCAGGTTCCGATGATCGGGCAGCTCAAGCGGCGTGCCGAGAAAGCGATCACCGACGCCGCGCTCAACGATCTGAAGAAGAGGGTCGAAGGCTGATCGACCTGACGCCTATTCACACCGTCTTCGGTCCGGGGGGATCCGGGGTGACCGCGGTCGCGGCCGCGGGCGCGGTCAGCCGACCCCGCGCGCGCAGGCCCGAGGTGCGCTCACCGCTCGCCGCCGATCGGCACACCCTCCTGGTCACGGTCGACCGCTGCTCGCCGGTCCCCGACATTCTCGGTGTGTTCCGCTCGCCCAACGACGTCGTCGCGGTGTCGTCGCATCTGCACCTGCTCTGCCTCGAGCGGCTCACGTCGGCCACGACGTCGTGGGCGCTGTTCGCCGAACTCCTCGCCGACACCGTGCGACGCTCCAAGATCACACTGCCCTTCGTCGACACCCTCGCAGGCATCGACCAGGCGGAGGTGACATCGCTGCCCGGCGTCGAGGATGCCTTGTTGCTGCGGCGGATTCGCGACGAGGCGGTCAGCGGTCAGTGGCAGCGCATCGTCGTCGACCTGTCCGGAGTGGGGGATCCGTACCAATTGCTCGATGCGCCGTCGACGCTTCGGCACTCTCTCGACCGGCTATGGCCGAGGCATCGCAGGCTCGCGGCCGCGGCCGACCGTCCGGCGGTCGCACAACTGACCACCGCGGTCGACACCATCGACCGGGACTGCGCCGACGTCGCCGAGCTACTGCGTGACGCGGACACCACAGCGGCACACCTCGTGGTCGGCAGCGGGCATCGCGGAGCCCGATTGTTGCCGCATCAGCTCGCGTCCATCGACCTGCTCGGACTCCCGCTGCGCACCATCTACCTCGACGACGCCACCGCCGAATCGGGCCGTCGGGAGCTCGTGCCCGACGAAATCGACATCGCGCCCGGCGTCGACATTCGTGGTGTCGCGGCGCTCGACACGCCGCTGGACCGGCCGGCACGACTGAAGAAGCTCGGGGTGACGCTGCTCGCGCCGTCGGGTCGCGCGCACGGCTCGTCGGCGCTGTCGGTTGTCGGCGACGAGGCGGACGGCCTCGACACCACGTACGAATTGTCCTGGCCGCAAACGCTTCCCGACCCCGGTCGGTTCATGCTCGGACGCTCGGGCGACGACCTCCTCGTCACCGTCGACGGTCTGCGCCACTGCCTGCCGTTGCCTTCTGTGCTGCGGCGATGCGTCGTCGACGACGCCGACTGGGATGGCCAACAGGTGCGCATCCGGTTCCGTCCCGACCCAGCGGTATGGCCTCGACGGTGAGGTTGCGGGTAGCGTTTCGGTGCACATGTCCCCGGGCGAGTACCGGGGCCCGCCACCAGCAAAGGACCAGCCGCCCGACATGAGCAGCGACGACCGTGGCAATCCGTCGGGGGGACGGGAGACGCCAGGAGACCGCGACGACGCGTTCACCGGAGACCCCGTCGGTGACCCTGTCCGCGACTTCGTCCTGGGCATCGCAGCGCAGATCGACCAGCTCGCCGCCATCATCGGCGGAGGAGGGCAGTCGACGTCGACCGGGGCAGCCCGGGGGACGGGCGCGCGCCACCAGGCATTCGGCGACGTCGCGGGCGAGATCAGTTCACTCGTCGCCGAGATCGGCGACCTCATCTCCCGGCTGATAGCCGCACTCATCGCGGTGCTGGAGGCCGTGGCGAACGCGCTACGCGCGACTCCGGCCGCGCACACCCCGCCGACCGCGCAGTACCAACCGATCGCGGTCCGTATCGGCACGTCGACGCCACACCGGGCGACGCGCGAGCACGGCGCCGATCCCTTCGTTGACCGCAGGCATCTCGATGGCGACACCCAGACGTGATGAGAACTGAGAAGTAATGGGCGAGTTGACGATCGGCATCGACATCGGCGGCACGAGTGTGCGCGCCTCCGTGGTCGACGAACGTGGACGGATGCTCGACACCCTGCGGGCCGCGACGCCGGGCACGGCGCTGGCCCTCGAGCACTGCCTCGATCGGCTCGTCGGCGAACTCACCTCACGGTGGGCGGCGCGCGCCGTCGGCCTCGCGGTGGCAGGCTTTCTGACCCCCGATCGGCAGGTCGTCCGGTTCGCGCCACACCTGCCGTGGCGTGAGGCACGTGTCGCAGAAGAGATGAGTGCGCGCATCGGTCTGCCCGTGGTCACAGAGCACGACGCCAACGCCGCGGCCGTCGCCGAGTTCCGATTCGGCGCCGCGGCGCGCGGACACAACTCGCTGGTCTTGGCCATCGGGACGGGTATCGGTGCCGGACTGCTCATCGAGGGCGAGATCTATCGCGGCAGTTTCGGTGTAGCCCCGGAGCTCGGACATCTGACGGTCGTCCCCGACGGTCGGCCGTGCTCATGCGGCAAGCGCGGATGCTGGGAAAGATATTGCAGCGGAACGGCTTTGGTCGACACCGTCGTCGAATTGCTTGCCGACGGCGATTGGGGGAGAAGCCAGCTCGCCGCCGACGTCGCAGCCGATCCCGGGTCGCTGACGGGGCGTCGTGTCGCGGGTGCCGCCGCCGACGGTGACGCGGTCGCGATCGCCGCGTTCGCCGCTTTCGCGGCGTCACTCGGTCAGGGGCTGGCGATGATCGCCGACATCTTCGACCCCGACCTGATCGTGCTCGCAGGCGGCGTCGGCGCGGCGTCGGGACTGTTCCTCGACGAGGCGCGTGAGCACTACGCCAGATTGATCACCGGTTCGGGGCACCGGCAGCTCGCGCGGATTCGAGGCACCCAGCTCGGCGAGAGCGCGGGCGTCATCGGCGCCGCAGAGGTGGCGCGCGCGGCACTACGGTCCGAAGGTCTGGCGCTCGGCGACGCAGGGTGGTCGACGGCACACTGAGAGCACGCCCTATGGCCCACGCGGGTCTGGGCGCTTGAGTAGAGTCATCTCACAACGTCCCGTCGGCTCACCGGGAAACTCGCCCCTCTTCGAGTTCTCTCGGTGCTCAGTCCGACGACGACTTCACCAAGTGGCGACGCGGCGATGATGGAGTGAGTCTAAAATGTGGTACTACCTGTTCAAGTACGTTCTCCTCGGACCGCTCCTGCGGGTGCTCGGCCGTCCTGAGGTCGAAGGCCTCGAGAACCTCCCCGAACGCGGACCGGCGATTCTCGCCAGCAACCACCTCGCCGTGATGGACAGCTTCTTCCTGCCGCTGATGGTGCCGCGTCGAATCTACTTCCTCGCCAAGGCGGAGTACTTCAACGGCACCGGTATCAAGGGTCGCTTCCAGGCGTGGTTCTACACCGCCGTCGGTCAGATCCCGATCGACCGGACCGGTGCGGAGGCGGCCGCCGATGCGCTCAAGGCCGCGCGGCGCCAGCTCGAGACAGGCAACCTGATGGGCATGTACCCGGAAGGCACCAGGTCGCCCGACGGCAACCTCTACAAGGGCAAGACGGGACTCGCCCGAGTCGCGCTCGACACCGGGGTGCCGGTGATCCCCGTCGCCATGATCGGCACCAACACCTTCAACCCGCCCGGAACCGTGCTGCCGCGCCCGACCAGGGTCAAGGTGAAGATCGGCAAGCCGCTGAACTTCGCCCGCTACGAGGGCATGCAGGGCAACCGCTTCATCGAGCGTGCCGTGACCGACGAGATCATGTACGAGCTGATGCAGCTCTCGGGTCAGCAGTACGTCGACATCTACGCCGCCTCGCTCAAGGAGCCGAAGCCCGACGTGCAGGAGCCCGCACAGTCGGGCGAGGCCTCGGCCGCCTGACTCACATCGGCCGTCAGTTCGGGCGCCGGCGCCGCGCGGGAATCACCGCTCAGGCAGATCGGATCTCGGCGAGCGGCTGATCGGCTGCTCGTGTGGCGGCCGGCGCGGGGGAGAACGGAAGCAGCCAGATCACGACCAAAGCGGCGATTCCCCACAGCGAGAACGCGTTTCCGACGATGTGGTCGAATACGGTCCAGTGTCGGGCAACCATCGGCAGGAACTGGTACGGGCCGACGGCGAAGATCAGGATGCCGCTGACGGCGATCGCGTTGTAGGCCACGTACGCGCGCCGCGAGTCGGTGCGCGCGGCCACCACAAGGCTCGTCAGGATCAGCGGAATCGACCACACCCAGTGGTGTGCCCACGATGTCGGTGAGACGAGAAGTCCCCAGACCGCGACGACGCAGGTCGCCAGGAGGGCGTTGACGCGTCCGGTCCGACCCGCGCCCCGGCCGAAAGCCGCGACGGGCTTGCATGCGAACAACGCGGCGCCCGCCAGTGCCGTTGCGACGAGTGAACTGAGCACCCACGCGAGCTGTGCGGCGCTCGCCTCGGGGAGGAGCCGAATCCACATCGCGTTGAGGTTCTGGTTGATCCGGCCCGATGGATCACCGATGCGCGTGGTGTGGAACAAGGTGTGTGTCCAGTACCCCCACGAATCCGACGGCATCCAGATCCATGCCAGGGCGGCTGCGGCGACGAACGTCGCGGCGGCCGTGACGACCGCCCGCCAGCGTCGAGCCGATGCGAACAGCACGATGAAGACGAGCGGGGTCAGCTTGATCGCCGCCGCGAGTCCCACCAGAACACCCTGCAGAGGCCCGAGCGCGCGGCGACGCCCCCGTCCGACGAGGAAGACGTCGACGACGATCATCGCCATGAGGATCACGTTGATCTGACCGAAGCCGAGCGTCATCCACATCGGATTGAGCCACAGCGCGGCAGTGGAGACCAGAAGAGCGAGCCACCACCGGTTGCCGATGCGCCCGACGGAGAGCACCGTCAGCACGATGTGCACGACGACGACGAGGAGTCCGATCGTGATCAGTGACATCACGACACCCGCGATGGTGAGCGTCATTGCGCCCAGCGGTACGAAGGCCATCGCGGCGAACGGCGGGTAGGTGAACGGCAGCCAGATGCCGTCGCTGGTGAACGGCATCGAGCCGTCGGCGTAGAGACTCTGGCCCTGCTGCCAGATCTGTGCCCCGAGCCGGTAGACGTCGAGATCGATACGCGTTCTGGTACCGAAACTGCTGGTGAAAGGCACACCGATCATCTGGAGTAGCGACGACGCCGCGAATGCGACGACGATGAGCGCGCGCGCCCACCGCGTCGGAACCCACCGACGGAGCCGGGCGTCCGCGGCGCTGCAGAATGTGGGCATCGATGGCCTTTGTGTAGGCCCCGCGTCGGGGGCATGTGGGTCGGTCGGGTGTCGGTGTGCGCGTTCGGTGGCGAATACTTGGCGGTATGCGTTTCTTCTACGACTCGGAGTTTATCGAGGACGGCCGCACGATCGATCTCGTATCGATCGGTGTCGTCGCAGAGGACGGTCGTGAATATTATGCGGTGTCGACCGAATTCGATCCCGGGCGCGCCGGTAGTTGGGTGCGCGCCAACGTCCTGCCCAAGCTTCCGTCCCCCTCCTCGCCGCTGTGGCGGTCGCGGGCGCAGATCCGCGAAGGCCTGCTGGAGTTCCTGACGGAAAAAGGCAACGACATCGAGTTGTGGGCGTGGGTGGGTGCCTATGACCACGTCGTTCTGTGTCAGTTGTGGGGGCCGATGACCGAGCTGCCCCGCGCTGTTCCGCGTTTCACGCGTGAGCTCAAACAGCACTGGGAGGCTGCCGGTCGGCCGCCTCTGCCGTCCGCGCCCGACGACGCTCACGACGCCCTCAGTGATGCTCGACACAACCTGCGCAAGTGGGAGGCCATCGAGCGTGCCGGCGGTGTGCGTGCGTGAGCCCGGCTAGCCGACGGGGCCGACCTGCGGGGGCGTCGTCGGCGCCTATTACGCTGGAGGGGTGGTGAACTGGACCGTAGACGTTCCGATCGACGAACTTCCCGAACTGCCCCCGCTTCCCGGCGACCTGCAGGCGCGCTTTGCCGACGCCATGAGCAGGCCGGCACTCCAGCAGCCGAGCTGGGATCCCGAGGACGCCCACCGGATGCGTACGGTGCTCGAGAGTGTGCCGCCGATCTGCATGCCGGCAGAGGTCGAGGCGCTGTCGTCGCAGCTCGCCGATGTCGCTGAGGGCCGCGCCTTTCTGCTGCAGGGCGGCGACTGCGCGGAGACGTTCGCCGACAACACCGAACCGCACATCAAGGGCAACATCCGCACGTTGCTGCAGATGGCCGTTGTACTGACCTACGGCGCGAGCCTGCCGGTCGTGAAGGTGGCCCGCATCGCCGGGCAGTACGCCAAGCCACGCTCGGCCGACGTCGACGCGCTCGGCCTGACGTCGTACCGCGGCGACATGGTCAACGGATTCCCGCCCGTCGAGGCGGCACGAGTGCACGATCCGTCCCGCCTGGTCCGCGCGTACGCCAACGCGTCGGCAGCGATGAACCTGGTGCGCGCACTGACCGGTGCCGAAGCCGACCTGCGTCGTGTCCACGATTGGAATCGCGAGTTCGTCCGGACGTCACCCGCCGGCGCGCGGTATGAGGCCCTCGCAGGCGAGATCGACCGCGGCCTGAAGTTCATGGACGCCTGCGGCGTCACCGATTCGAGCCTGAAGTCCGCCGCGATCTTCGCCTCACACGAAGCGCTCGTGCTCGACTACGAGCGCGCGATGCTGCGCCTGGCCGACAATCCCGACCTCGACGGTTCCGGCAATGCGTCCGAACTCGACGAGAAGGTGCTCTACGACCTTTCGGCGCACTTCCTCTGGATCGGCGAGCGCACCCGCCAACTCGACGGTGCGCACATCGCGTTCGCCGAGCTGATCCGTAACCCCATCGGGGTCAAGGTCGGACCGACGACGACGCCGGAGCAGGCCGTCGAATACGTCGAACGGCTCGACCCGCACAACCGTCCCGGACGGCTGACCTTCGTTGCCCGCATGGGCAACTCGAAGGTGCGCGAGGTGCTGCCGCCGATCGTGAGCGCGGTGGAGGCGACCGGCCACAAGGTGATCTGGCAGTCCGATCCGATGCACGGGAACACCCACACCTCGCCGACCGGGTACAAGACCAGGCACTTCGACCGCGTCGTCGACGAGGTGCAGGGCTTCTTCGAGGTCCATCACGCGCTCGGTACACACCCGGGTGGTATCCACATCGAGCTCACCGGAGAGAACGTGACCGAGTGTCTCGGTGGCGCACAGGACATCTCCGACGTCGACCTGGCGGGCCGATACGAGACCGCGTGCGATCCGCGGCTCAACACCCAGCAGTCGCTGGAACTGGCATTCCTCGTCGCGGAGATGTTGCGCGGCTGAGCATCTCGACGTCCTGAGCGGTCAGCCCACGATCAGCGCGCCGACCCACCAGCCGGCCGAGCCGACGCCTGCGGCCACCAGCAGGACGACGGTCAGCCAGATCAGCGCCTGCAACCTTCCGCGCCCCGGGTCGTGGGTGGGGGTGTCATCGGCCGGTCGATCGGGAATCACCGTGGGACGCTTGGTCGTCGCGGGTGGTGCTGTCGTCGGCTGCGGAGGCGCGACGAGCGACGCCGCGACCGGTTGCTGTGCCGTTGCGGGGACAGCGCGCGGCGCCACCGGGCGCGGCTGTGGGCGCGCCGCGGCGGCCTGTGCGGCGCGTATCCGGACCATCGTCTCCCGCTCGGCCGAGCGGCGCGGTGCGGGAACGGTGAAAGGCGGCAGGTCGAGATCGTCGGCGGCGGCGAGCAGCGCGTCGCGCATCTCGAAGGCGTCGACGTAGCGGTCGCGCGGCCGACGTTCGGTGGCGCGCAGGATCACCTCGTCGATCTCCTCGGGCACGCCGTCGATGACGTCGCCGGGGGCCGGGACGTCGTAGGAGAGTCGTTGGTAGGCGAGTGCCAGTGGTGAGTCGCCGTGGAAAGGTGTTCTGCCGGTGAGTAATTCGAACATCATGACGCCCATGGAGTAGACGTCGCTCCTGGCGTCGGCGTCGGCGGACTCGACCTGCTCGGGCGACAGGTACGCCGCGGTGCCCAGGATGACGCTCGCCGAGGTGACACCCGCGTCCGCGACCGCGCGTACCAGGCCGAAGTCGGCGACCTTGACCTCGCCCGCATCGGAGATCAGGACGTTCTCGGGCTTGATGTCGCGATGGACGAGTCCTGCTCGGTGCGCGGTGCCGAGACCGCCGAGGACGGGATCGGCGACCGCGACGACGGCGTGCGGCGGCATGGGTCCCCGCTCGCGCAGCAACTCGCGCAGGCTCCCACCCTCGACGAGTTCCATCACGAGAAACGCGGTGCCGTCGTCGATGCCTTGGTCGTAGACCGCGACCAGGCCCGGATGTTTGAGGCCTGCGACCGCCCGCGCCTCGAACTCGAAGCGCCGCACGAATTGTGGGTCGCCCGAGTAGCGTCGATCCATCACCTTGACCGCGACGTCGCGACCCAACCGCAGATCGGCGCCGAGATAGACCGCCGACATCCCGCCGCGCGCGATGGGCGCGTCGAGACGATAGCGGTCCTCGAGGACCGCACCGAGCAGGGTGTCGGCCGGGCTGTTCACGACGTCGAATCTACCCGGCACCACCGACCGCGGGCCCATACCCGGACGCCGTGGCGTGTACCCGAATGACGAGTTGTGCACAGCGTGACAACCGCCTGTCGGCATGCGCGGCGAAACGGTAATCTCAGGCGGGTGAGTTCTCTGCCCCTCTCGACCGACACCCTCCCCGCCGA
The DNA here is from genome assembly GCF_001665925.1 of Gordonia sp. 852002-50816_SCH5313054-c. Taxonomy (NCBI): domain Bacteria; kingdom Bacillati; phylum Actinomycetota; class Actinomycetes; order Mycobacteriales; family Gordoniaceae; genus Gordonia; species Gordonia sp. 852002-50816_SCH5313054-c. The sequence continues at coordinate 100,460 of NZ_LZTE01000022.1, read as the reverse complement.
CACCGCCACCTATTCACTCGACGACGTCGCTGCACGCCTGCATGTCTCGACGAACAAGGTGCGCAACCTCATCCGGGATCATCACCTGCTGGCGATCTCGCGTGACGGTCAGCCCGCGGTGCCGCGCGTGTTCTTCGACGACGAAGGCATCGCGAAACACTTCACCGGACTCGTCGACGTATTGTTCGACGGCGGCTACACACGCGACGAGATCATGGCGTGGCTGTTCACCGAACAGGACGACCTCGGCCTGACACCCGCAGACGCGCTGCACACCCACTCGGCCCGCGAAGTCATCCGTCGCGCGCAGGCACAGGCGTTCTGACACCCCACATCCGACGTCCGAGAGCGCCGATCCGCAGCGGATCTGGTCGCATCACCGACGCGGCCGCGAGGCCACCGAGCGCCAGCGCCAACAGTGTCTCGGGCAGTTTGTAGAACAAGATCGAGTCGTCGGGCTGGAAGACGATCAGCATGAACGTCGAGATGCCGACGACGAGTGCGCGCACCCACGTCGGCAGTGTGAACGCGACGGCCAGACACAGCACCCACGTGTAGTACCAGGGGAGCGTCGACGGTTCGAGGATCACGACGGCCAGCATGGCGAGCACGATGCCCGCCATCGCGTCTCGCTCGGAATGCCGCTGCCGCCACCACAACACGACGAGGATGACCGCGAGAAGCGCTTCGCCGATGAGCCGGGTGATCGGCAGAACGGTCTGCAGGTTGAGCGGAGTGAACGGCGCGGCGACGAGCGTCACGAGGTGGGCGACAACCGTCGGCAGCGTGAACCAGTTCACGATCCGATCCGCCCAGCCCAAACCAGTGAGCCAACCCAGGCCGAGCCCGACGAGCGCGGTCCACGCCGCGAACACCGCAACGGTGATGCCCACGATCGCGGCGAGCACGAGAGCCACGTCGCGCGCGCCCACCTGGCGCCGTTGTCGAATGTGCGCCAACCAGATCCACAGCACGAAGGGGACCGCGATCCCGGCGGTGATCTTGATCGAGACCGCACAGCCGAGCAGCACGAGCCCGCCGACGTGTCGCCCGGTGACGACCAACGCCATCCCCGCGGACAACACACCCATCATGAGTAGTTCGACGTGCGGTCCGCCCACCAGGTGGATCAGGACGAGTGGGTTGAACAGCACGAGCCACAGCCCGGCGGCGGCCGACGCCCCGAAGTGGCGGGCGAGTCGCGGAATTGCCCAGAGCGACAACAGGAGTCCCGGCAGCAGGGCCAGTCGCATGGCGAGCACACCCAGGATGACGTGATCACCGGTCACGGCGACGACAAGGTGTGTCACCCACACGAAGAGCGGACCGTAGGGCGCAGTGGTCGACGCCCAGACCTGCGCCATGCTGTCGACGAGTGGTCCCGGATTGTGAGCCGGGCCGTCGGCATATGGGGAGAAGCCCGCCCCGAACAGGGCGCCCTGGCCGAGGTAGGCGTAGACGTCGCGACTGTAGAGCGGCACGGTCACCATCAACGGTGCGGCCCACGCCAGCACCCACCTGCCCAGGTGGAGCCCGCTGTGATCACGCGTGCGGTCGCACAGGATGCGCCCAAGGCGTATCCATGCGATCACCATGAGCGTCACGCCGACCCAGAATGTGATGCCGCACAGCGATTTACCGTGTCCGTAGGTGAGCCAGCTCAGTCCGGTGTCGGTCAGTATCGGGTGGTTGCGGGGGATGTCTGCGATGCCGAAACCGCCGAGCGACACCATGATCGAGCCGATCAGACCGGCGATGAGAGTGCGCCGCGTCGTCGACGATCCGCGGTCCACACGCGCTTCTGCGGCCACCGTCACGTCGGTGCCCACGCTCAGGCGTCGCGATGCGCCATACGACGCGCGACGGCAACGAGGTCGGTGTACACGGCATCGTCGATGTCGGTGCTCTCGAGGGTGGTGACGGCGGAGTCGAGCAGCGTGTCGATCGTTCGCTCGACGTCGGCGACGGCGCCCACATCGGTCAGAATGCCGCGCGCAGTGGCCAATTCGTCTGCTGACAGTTCGGTGCCTATGACCGACCGCAACGTGTCGCCGAGTGCGGGATCGTCCGCGTCGGCGCGGGACAGTCCGAGCGCGAGAAGCGCTGTCCGCTTACCTGCGACGAGGTCATCGCCCGAAGGCTTGCCGGTTCGGACCGGATCACCGAACACACCGAGAAGGTCGTCCTGCAACTGGAACGCGATGCCGAGATCGTGGCCGACCGAACGTAGTTGGTCGACGAGTTCCTCGGAGGCACCCGCGGCGCGGGCACCGAGCTCGAGTGGACGCGCGACCGTGTACGCCGCCGTCTTGAACTCCATCACCCGATAGGCGGCCTCCGTCGATTCCTCGCCACTGACCTCGTTGACGATGTCGAGGACCTGACCGCCGAGGACCTCGGTACGCATGGCCGCCCATGTTGCGATCACTCCCGGTGGCAGGGGCGCGACCTGCGGGCCCGTCAGAGGCCTTCCCGCGGGCGACACGGTCGCCGGGACGTACCCGTGGACAAGGTCGTCGGCCCATGCGAGCGCGAAATCGCCTGCAAGAACAGCCGACGCGACGCCGTGTTCGGCCGCGTCGCCGCGCCATCCGGCGTCGCGATGGCCGCGCTCGAAGACCCGGTGCACCGTTGGTCTGCCGCGCCGCGTGTCGGAGGCGTCGATGATGTCGTCGTGAATGAGCGCGCACCCCTGCACAAGTTCGAGGGCGGCACTGATCCGCAGTGCGTCGGCGTCGGTGAGGCCGGTCGGGACACCGTTGGCGTCGCTGCGGCCCGCTTGCCACCCCGCGTACGCGAAGACGGGCCGGATGCGCTTGCCGCCCGACAGCACGAAATCGGCGACGACCTGCGCCGACGACCCGACGACCGGCGAAATGGCCGCGGCTGTTGACACAGCGGTACCGAGGAAGTCGCGCAGCACGGATTCGACTGCGCCGGGAACCTCGGCGAGGCGCGTGGGGACGGGAGCGGTCGAGGTCACGTGTCACAGGCTAGCCCGTACACTGGTCCGGTGAATTCATCCGCCCCGGTGCCGTCCGTCGTCGAACGTCTGTCTGCGCCGCATCCGGGACAGGTGCCCTTCTCCGTCGAGTTCCTTCCACCGAAAGATGCCGAGGGTGAAGCACGCCTGTGGCGTGCGGTGCGTGTCTTCGAGCGGCTCAATCCCGCGTTCGTGTCACTGACGTACGGCGCGGGTGGCAGCACCCGCGATCGCACCGTGCGCATCGCGGGGCAACTCGCGACCGAGACGACGCTGGTGCCGGTCGCCCATCTCACCGCGGTGAACCACTCGATCGCCGAACTGCGCTCGCTGGTCGGCGCGTACGCGGATAAGGGCATCACCAATATCCTTGCGCTGCGCGGTGATCCGCCCGGAGATCCGCTCGGTGAGTGGGTCAAGCATCCCGAGGGCGTCTCGTACGCCGAAGAACTCGTCGACCTGATCGGCGGACTCGGCCAGTTCCACGTCGGTGTGGCCTCCTTCCCCGAGGGCCACCACCGCGCTCCCGATCTCGACCACGACACCCGCGTACTGGTGAGCAAGCTCCGCGCGGGCGCCGAGTACTCGGTCACCCAACTGTTCTTCGACGTCGACTTCTACCTCCGCCTGCGCGACCGCGTCGCTGCTGCCGACGCCGAGCAGGGTGCCAAGCCGATCATCCCCGAGATCATGCCGATCACGTCGCTTGCCTCGGTCCGACGGATGGTCGAGCTGTCAGGCTCGGTCCTGCCCGAGAGCGTCGAGCGACGGTTGATCGCCGCCGCGGGTTCCGGTGAACAGGAAGACAGGGCAGCGGTGCGCGCGGTCGGAATCGACATCGCCACCGAGATGTCGCAACGTCTCATCGCTGAGGGCGTCCCCGGGCTGCACTTCATCAGCCTCAACTTTGCCAAGGCCACCTGCGAGGTACTCGACCGGCTTGGCGTCGACACCTCCGACGCCCTGCCGCTCGTCTCGTCGAACTAACCGGCGCCAGCCGGCGCAACTGCCCCGCTGGGAGGCCTAGCCAGCGGAGCCTGTGCTCTTCGGCTTGTCGCCACCCGACGGCGTCGTCGCGGATTCTGCGTGCGCGGCGGGTGCGGCCGTCGAAGGCTGGGCGCCTGCCTTCGGTGTTGCTGCCTTCGGTGCCGTTGCCTTTTGGACGGGTGCGCTTCGACGCACCGGCCGCGGCCGCCCGGGGCGAGGGCTCGTGTCGCGGTGCGAGTACGCCAACCAGATGACGAGCGCGACGACGAGCAGGCACACGATCACGAGGAGCCACGTCCATCCGGTGAACGCCGCGGTCGCGGGGTCGGGGTATGTCGCATCGGCGATGAACTCGGTGACCTTGCCCGGTTCGGGTGTCCACGTGACCGAGGTCTCCGAATCCTGCTTCGCGACGTTGCTCGCGGTGATCGGACCAGCGAACGCCAGGGTGAACTTGAGGTAATCGCGTTCCTCGAGTCCGTTGAGATCTGCACTGCCGCGGAAGCGCACGACGTCGCCGCTGCGCTTGGCGTTCAGCTCCATCGTCATCGACGTGTCGCCGAACGCGTTGGCGACGATGTCGCCGAGCTGACTGAGCTGACCGGCGGTCAGATCGGAGAACGTCGCCCTGGTACCGACCCGGCTCGCGCCCTGCCCTGTGGTCCCCGGCTGTGTCCCGGTCGACGGTGCGCCTGCGGATGGGGCGCTTGCGGACGGGGCGCCCGGAGACGGTGAAGCCGACGGGTTCGCCGAGTCGCCCCCACCCGTGTTGGGGCCTTCGCGGTAGTCGGAGGTCGACACGTTGTTGCGCATCGATTCGGGAATGTCGAGTCGTGGCGCGCCGCTGGGATTGTCCGGCGAGGTGGCGACGATGACCGTGCCGGCATACCGGTCGCCGACGGTGGTCGAGCGGGTCAGACACCCCGACAGCAGAGGAATGGCCGTGAGCAGGATCAACACCGACGCGACCGCGGTTCGCGCGGAACGTCTGCGCGTCGGATCGGTCGGGCGTCGCGTGGTAGCCGGTTGCACGTGCTCATCGTGCCAGAAGGGCACCGTCGCCTCGCACACCCTGCGGCGTGTGTCAGGCGGGGAGTGTCGGATGGGGAGTGTCGGATGCGGAGTGCCGGATGAGGAGCGTCAGCGACGCCATCGGCTCGCCGCGATCGCGAGTTGCCCTGCGATACGCCCGCTGGCACCGGTCACCCCACCGCCGGGATGCGTCGACGCCCCGGCGAGGAACAGTCCTGCCGCGCCGGGTACACGGTGCCCGGCCAGGTCGGGGTGCGGCCGATAGACGAACATCTGGTCGATCGTCATCTCGACGTGCATGATGTTGCCGCCGACCAGCCCGAGTTCGGATTCCAGATCGGCCGGCGTCTGTACATAACGATGGTCGACCGACGCACTGAACCCCGGTGCGTGGCGATCGACTTCGGCGAGGATCTCGTCCGCGGCGACCGAGCCGGCCGTCGACCACTGTCCTTCGCGCAACTGTCGGGGATGCCACTGCGACCATACGGTGATCGAATGTCGTTGTGCGGGAGCAAGTGTCGGGTCGATCGCCGAGTAACTCATCACGACGCACGGTGGGCGCGGTGGTAACTCGCCGACCGAGGCCGCGGTGTACGCGCGACGAAGCTGTGCGCGATCGGCGACGAGGAGTCCCAGCGCCGAATGCACGCCGTGCGGTGGAAGGTCCGACGGCAGGTCGCGGTAGGCGGGGAGTGCGCGTGTGACGAGCCGGACTGCCATCCCGATGCCGGAACCGATGTCGATCTCGCGCCGCCACCGATCGATCTCCGCTGGTGGAGCAGCTCGCCCGGCGTCGAGCATGTCGAGCGTTGCGAAGATGTGGCAGGCGGCGATCACCTGGTCGGTGCAGTGGCTGTCCTCGCCGGTCTGCACGCGCCAATGATCGCCACACCGACTGATCGACGTCGCGGGCGACCCGGTGAGTACCTGCGCGCCGTCGGCGTCGAGGCGATGCAGGAGGGATTCGGTGAGCGCGCCGCTGCCGCCGACCGCCCTGCCAGGGGGAATCCGATGCATGAGCGCGGCGAACCCGACCATGGGTGCGGTACCCGGCGCGTTCATCGGCGGACCCGATTGCGCGCCGAACCAGGCGAGAGCCGCTTTGAGTCGTTCGGAGGTGAACCAGCGATCGAGGAGGGCGTCGCCGGACATCATCAGTTCCTGGGTCGCCGACATCAGAGACCCCGCACGCCTACCGATGAACCCGGTACGCGCGGTGTGGGCGGTGTTGCCGATACCGGTGAAAGCCCGTCCGAACCGGGGGAGCGTTGCCGGCGAGTTGAACGCGTCGAGCACAGCTCGCGACCGCGGACCCCACACGTCGACGAATCGTCGGTAGGCGTCCGCGTCGGCGTCTGAGCACGCGGCGGCGATCGACGCGCAGGTCGCGTCGAGGTCGGTGCGGAACACCAACGGTGGTCCGTCCTGCGTAGCGGGTGCGAAACCCCAAGGGTCGCAGTCGATATAGCGCAGACCGTGCGCGGAGAGGTCGAGCTCGTCGATGATCGGGGGTGTCGGATCATCAGATGTGCCGACGATCCGCGATCGACTCGATAGCCCGGAAAGCGTTCGACGGTCGAAACAGCGCCGCCCGGGATGTCGTCGCGTTCCACGACGAGGACCGAACGTCCCGCGCGGGCGAGGTAGGCGGCCGCGATGAGGCCGTTGTGACCTGCACCCACGACAACGGCGTCGTGCCGGGGCTTGTGGCCTGAGTCGCCTCGGCGGCTCACCGCGCCGCCGCTGGTGGCGTGCCTGTGAGAGGTTCGGTAGCAGCGTCGAGCGGGAGTCGTCGACCGAGGAAAGCGAAGGGTCGTGGGTCGCCGGTGAAGGTGAAGTGGCGCAGCACATCGTCGAAGCCCATCCTGCGGTAGAGGGACCACGCGCGATTTCGTTCGGCGGGAATCTCCGGGGTGGACAGCAGGACGTGGTCTTCTTGGCGGTCGCTCAGCAGCGCGGTCAGCAACCATTCGCCGATGCCGTGGCCCTGAGCGGTCGGGTGGACGTGGAGTTCGGTGAGTTCGAAGTAGTTGGTTGCGATGCGTTCGATGGTGTCGCGGTCGCAGCCGGACAGTCGGAGTCCGGTCCTGAGTTGGTGATTCCACCACTGGTCGTCGGCGCCGCGATAGCCGTAGGCGATGCCGACCATGATCTCGTGCCCCGACGGCGACACCGGAGGGCCGATACGTCGACGCTCCGCGTCGGGGTCGAGCCGGATGTCGGGGGAGACGGCCGTCAGCGCCGCGTATGCGGTCCACCCGCGTCGGGCGATGTGTTCGCGCCAGAGCGGAACCCGGTGGTGCTCGGTGCCACGCGGGTAGTCCATCGCGGTCACGTAGACATTCAGGGCAGCGTCGAGCCAGGCCGGGGAGTCCTGGCCGGTCAACCGAACGAGTCGGGTCGCCAACTGCTCGTTGTCCTTCCTCCCGCAGTCCGCCGCGCGCGTCGCGTTCCTGGCAGGCCGCAGCCGATCGGGAATGTCGGTACCGAGTTCTACGCTTCTGCTGTCGGGAATGGGGCCACATCTCCTCTTGAAGAGTGTCGCCGTTCTAGCTATATTGAATATGTCGAACGGGTGTTCGATGAACGTGCCTCCGCAAGCCGTTCTGCGTCACCCACGACAGTCTGGGCGGTCCGGCGACGGACGAGGGAAGCGTGCATCGCCGGACCGTACCGGGACTTGGTCACACACGAACGACTTGGTCACACAGGAACGTGGAAGCCGCTCGGGTGTCGAGCGGACGCAACACCGAAGGGAGCGCGAGATGGCAGTCCATAGGCCGACGCGCGGCACAGTGCGTCACGCACGGCGAGGTGCAGTGGTGCGTCCGGAGATCGACCCGATGGTCGTCGTGCGTGCTCGCGACCTCCTCGATCGCGCAGAGATCCTGGTCGAGAATGCCGACGGCGTGCCAGACGACGCCGAACGGTTCCGCCAGTACTACTTGGCGGCGCTGCGGGCGGCAGGAGCGGCACTCGCGGTCTACGAACCACCCGCGAAGCGAGCATCTCGACGCGTGTCCCCCAATGCGTGGTCGCGGATCTCGTCGGCTGTTCCTGATCTGGCCGAGTTCGCCGAGGCGTTTGCCCGGATGTCGTCTGTGCGCATGGAGATCGAGTCAGGCCTGCGTCGCTCCGTCGAGGGTGCGACGGTCGTGGCGCTCCGCTCCCGCGTGTTGTCGTTTCTCGACGCCGTCGAAGACATCATCGTCGCCTACGAACAGGGAAAGCTTGCGCACCAAGCGGTCGACCGGTCCGACTACGGCTACGACCACATCGCCTGATTCATCGGCTCGTCCGCGCCTGCGGTTCGCGCTTCGCGGCCGACGGCGCCGTACGGCGGTTCGGATGGCGGTCATTTCACCCGACGTGATCACAGGTCCCGAATTGTCGCTATTGGCGGCTTCGATGCGACGGTCGGGTGGTTATGGTGGTCGCGCTTGCAATCACCTCGTATCATGGAAGCAGTAAGCCGCGAACACATGTCACGAGACTGGCGTCCGCGGTCGCCACAATCTCGTTGATGTGTGAATCGGCAACGTAGTAAGGAGGGTCGGTGCCACTCTCGGAGCACGAGCAGCGCATGCTCGAACAGATCGAAAGTGCTCTTTACGCCGAGGACCCGAAGTTCGCGTCCAGCGTGAAGCGTCGGCGGCTTGGCCGGTCGTCGGGTCGTCGTCGTCTTCAGGCGGCGGCGGTCTTCGTCGTGGGTCTTGTGCTGCTCGTCGTCGGCCCACTGGTGGGCCTCAGCGTGGCCGGGCTTCCCGTCGTCAGCCTCATCGGATTTCTCGTGATGTTCGGCGCGGGCCTCCTCGCTCTGTGGGGCGGTGGCCGCTCGGGTCCCGAGAATTCGGCACCCGCCGAGGCCCCCGCGCGGCCGGCAGGCAAGCGCAAGTTCACCGAGCGCATGGAAGAACGGTTCAACCGCCGCTTCGACCAGGAGTGACCCAGGCGCCTGATTGATCAGGCGTCTCCCTTCGGCCACATTGTGTGTCGTATCGAAGGATGTGTGTGCTGCAGCACCCACGGCCTTCGATAGGACACACATTTACGCCTCCACCACTCCTTGAGATAGTCAGATCTCACAAACAGCAGGGCAACACATCGCACCAATGTGTTGCCCTGTTGTCGTATGCGGGTGAGCACGCCGTGTCCGCACCGGCCCGGCCGGCCACCTCACCTCTAACCCTGCCTTCTGGTGGGGCCATGCACCCATCGCTCTGGTCTGCCTGATCGGACCTCCCACTCCGGAGCTCCCGCGACGCCGCCGCCAGCTGTGCGGCCCCTGATTCCCCACGCCGCCCCACCGCGGTCCCCACAGCGCCCCACCGGGTTCCCCACATCTCCCCACCCGGGCACAAAACTGGCTCCCATCAGTCACTTTGATGCTGTTTCGTCCTTCTGGACACACGAATGGCGGGCTGGGACACGCGGCGCGTGGTGTCATCCACCACCGTGTTTATCTGTGTTGACCTGCAGCAATAGTTTTGGATGGCGACTTCAGGGGGTGGAAGGGGTGGAAAGTGGTGGAAAGTGGGGTACTGTGGCAGCACTGGGTGAGACGGACCGGAACGGATCGCTCAGGGGGCAGGAGGTGTCGACATGTCGTCCGTTCGATTTGTCGGCACCTACACACCCAAGTTGGACGACAAAGGGCGACTGACATTGCCCGCCAAGTTCCGCGACGCACTGGCAGGAGGCGTGATGGTCACAAAAGGCCAAGACCACAGCCTGTCGGTGTTTCGAGCCGAGGAGTTCGACGAGATCGCCGCCCGAATTGTGGAGGCATCCCGTAACGATCCGCAGGCACGAGCCTTTCAGCGCTACTTCTTCGCCAGCACCGAGGAGCAGCGCCCGGACGGGCAGGGTCGGATCAGCTTGTCTCCCGACCATCGGGAGTACGCGGAGCTGACCAAGGAGTGCGTGGTGTTCGGCAGTTTCGATCACCTCGAGATCTGGGACGCGCAGAAGTGGCGCGAGTACCAGAACGAGCACGAGGAGAACTTCTCGGCAGCCAACTCGGCCGCACTGAACGCGGTCTTGTAGCCGAGGAATGGCACACGATGGACAGGGCTTCGGGTGGATCGAGGCCCCGGTCCGGAACGACCCTGGCGTACTTCCCCAACGCCAGGTTCGCGACCGGACCGGGACCCCGCTTCACCCGGCGAGACTCTTCGTGCCGACCAGTGTCGGTGCCAGGGATTCAAGATGAGTGTGCGTGGCCGCAACGGGTCGGGGCGTGCAGACAGCACGCGTCGGGAGGTGATTCGGTGAACGCGCCACACGACGACGAACGTCGTTCCGGAGAATTCGGCCACGTGCCCGTCATGGCACGGCGGATCACCGAACTTCTCGCACCGGCCTTGACCCACTCTGGTGCCGACCCCTCGGAGACCGACCGTCCGGTGTTCGTCGACGCGACGTTGGGCGCCGGCGGCCACAGCGAACTCATACTCACCGAATTTCCCGACGCGCGTGTGATCGGCATCGACCGTGACGAGTCGGCGTTGAACATCGCACGTGATCGCCTCGCCCGCTTCGGCGACCGGATCTCGTTTCACCAGTCTCGATTCGACGGCATCGACGACGTCCTCGCCGCGGCAGGCGTCGACCACATCGACGGCGTGCTCTTCGATCTCGGTGTGTCGTCGATGCAACTCGACCGCGCCGATCGTGGATTCGCCTACGCCGTCGACGCCCCTCTGGACATGCGGATGAATCCGGACGACGACCTGACCGCGGCAGACGTGCTCAACACGTACTCGCACGGCGACCTCGCACGGGTGCTGTCGGAATACGGAGAAGAACGCTTCGCAGGCAAGATCGCGTCAGCCGTTCTCCGGGCCCGTGAGACCGAACCCTTCACAACAAGTGGGCGGCTCGTCGAATTGCTTTATGCCGCAATTCCTGCGGCCACACGTCGGACCGGTGGGCACCCCGCGAAGCGCACGTTCCAGGCGCTGCGGATCGAGGTCAATCACGAGCTCGACGCGCTACGCCTCGCGTTGCCCGCAGCGCTCGATGCGCTCGCGGTAGGTGGACGCGTGGTGGTGATGAGTTATCAGTCGCTCGAAGACCGAATTGTCAAGCGTGAGTTGGCATCTCGTACCACCTCGACGTCGCCACCCGGCCTTCCGGTCGAACTGCCGGGGACCGCACCCAAGTTCAGACTCGTCACCCGAGGTGCCGAGCAGGCAGGCGAGGCCGAGCTCGCCGAGAATCCGCGGTCTGCCCCGGTACGGGTCCGCGCCATCGAACGTGTCGAGAGGAATCGGTCATGACAGTGCTCGACGACCGCACCGTCGCCGACAGCGCAGGTGCAGCCACCACAACGCCAACCCGTCGTCCGCGTCGGGAGAATCTCGAATCCGAGCGTGCCAACCGCTCGCGAGCAGCCCAACGTGCGCTCGATCGCCGTCGCAATCGTGTTGTGGCGCAGGGCTCTACGTCGACGCGTGGTGACCGCGATTCGGCCGTCCGACGTGTCTCGCTGTTCACTCGTGCGCGGTCGGTTCCGTTCGTGGTGCCCGTTCTCGCGCTGCTCGTCGTGGGTCTCGGGTTGAGTCTCTGGCTGTCGACGAAGGCCGCGCAGGATTCCTACCGACTCGGAATCGAGCGCAAGGTCAACCAGTCGCTCGTCGACCGCCGCGACAGTCTCAAGCGCAGCTACGAGTCGGGCGACTCCGCGCCCGAATTGTCCGACAAGGCAGCGAAATTGGGGATGATCCCGGTTCAGAATCCGGCCCGGATGGTTGTCGGCGCCAATGGCAAGCCCAAGGTGCTCGGCGATCCCGAGCCCGCATCCGGCAAGCCGATGGGGACGATCAACCCCGACGACAAGCCCGATCCCACCAGCAAGATCGACAAGAGCAAGGTCAGTGATTCGATGGGCCTCGGGGGTGCAGACGCATCGGACTCGAATGCCGCCCAGTCCGGTGATGCGACCAGGTCCGGCGATAGCAACTCGTCCGGCGCCGGCTCGTCCAATTCGCCAGCGCCGAACAACAATACGGCTCCCGGAACCAACACCACGCCGACCCAGAACCAGGGTGGCGACGCCCCGGCACGCGCCGATGCTCCCGCGCGCGCTGATGCCCCGGCGCCGGGGGCCGCTGCCGCACCCAATCCGAATGTTGCACCCTCGGCTCAGACGAATGGCAACCCGCCGAGCGCAAATTCGGCGGGAGCCCGTTAGGGCAGTGGACAATTGACAACCATGACACGCGCCAGTTTTCAGCGGATCGGTGAGCGTTTCGACCCGCCCACTGCGCAGCCCCGGTCAGGGCGACGCCCAGCATCTGCGGGCGGAGGGTCGGGTACCGGTGGCCGCGGAGGCGGGCGGGGTCGAGGTCCCCGCACCTTTGAATTCCGCAGTCGCGCTGTAGGAGTCGTGATTCTCCTCGTGGTGTTGGCGGTGGCGATCCGGATGATCGTCGTGCACACCATCGAGGCGTCGTCGATCTCGGCAGAGGCGGCGCAGCAACGGGAGTACACCCAGGTGCTGACGGCCAAGCGCGGGGCGATCCTCGACCGCAACGGGCGCCCCCTCGCGTACACCGACGAAGCGCGCTCACTCACGTTCTTGCCCAAGGCCGTTCGCAAGTCGATCGAGGCCGAGCACAAGAAGAACCCCGAGTACCCCGATGTGGACAAGAGGCTCAAGGAGATCGCCGACGGTGTGTCGTCGGCGCTCGGCGGATCGATCAGTTCCGACGATCTGCACAAGAAGCTGACGAGCGACGACGGGTTCGTCTATCTCGCACGGTCGGTGAGTCCTGAGGTCGCGGCACGGATCGTCGCCGACTATCCCGAGGTGGGCGCCGACCCGCAGGCGATCCGTCTCTATCCGGGTGGCTCGCTGGCGGCCAACGTCGTCGGCGACGTCAACTACGACGGGAACGGGTTGATCGGTCTCGAAGCATCGATGGATTCGGTACTCGCGGGGACCGACGGATCGAAGACGTACGACCGCGGCTCCGACGGCGCGGTGATCCCGGGTAGCACCCGCAACGTGCACCCGGCCATCAATGGCGCCACGGTGAAACTGACGCTCGACTCAGACATCCAGTGGTTCGTGCAGAGCGAGGTCAACAAGGCCAAGCAGGCGTCCGGCGCGAAGTCGGCGTCGGCGGTCGTGCTCGACGCGAAGACCGGCGAAGTGCTCGCGATGGCCAACGACGGAACGTTCAACGCATCCAAGCCGCTGTCGGAACAGACCAAATCCGACCTGGGCAACCCGGCGGTCACCTCGCCGTTCGAGCCGGGGTCGGTGAACAAGATCGTCGCTGCCTCCGCCGCCGTCGAATACGGGCTGACCAGGCCGGACGAAGTGTTGCAGGTGCCGGGCAGTATCAACATGGCCGGAGTCACCGTCAATGATGCGTGGTCGCACGGCGTCGAGCCGTACACGACGGCGGGCATCTTCAGTAAGTCGTCCAACGTCGGAACGCTGATGCTGGCCAAGCGTGTCGGTGAGCAACGGTTCGCCGACATGGTGAAGCGCTTCGGGCTCGGGCAGCGGACCGGCGTCGGCCTTCCGGCAGAGAGCGGTGGAGCGGTACCCGCACTGAGTCAGTGGTCGGGTGGTTCCTTCGCCAATCTGCCCATCGGGCAGGGCCTCTCGATGTCGCTCCTGCAGATGACCGCGATGTATCAGGCGATCGCCAACGACGGTCTCCGTGTGCCACCGCGCATCCTCGAGTCAGAGCAGCGCGACGGCGGCAACGTCGAGGATGCTGATCGGCCCGCTGGTGTCCGAGTGGTCAGTCCGCAGACCGCGCGTACGGTTCGCGACATGTTCCGCGGGGTCTTCCAGGAGGACCCGATGGGCGTGCAGTCGGGAACGGGCTACAAGGGTGCGGTCTCGGGCTATCAGATGTCGGGCAAGACGGGTACAGCGCAGCAGGTCGACCCGGCGTGCGGGTGCTACTCGAACTCGAGCTACAACATCACGTTCGCAGGCATCGCTCCCGCCGACAACCCGCGCTTCGTGGTGGGCATCATGCTCGACAACCCCAAGCGAAGCTCCGACGGCAGCGGCGGACAGTCGGCGGCGCCGCTGTTCGGGACGATCGCCTCGTGGATTCTGCAGCGCCAGCAAGTGCCGCTGTCTCCCACACCTACGCCGTGGATCAAGCTCGAGGCGCGCTGATTTGCCGGTGGGCGCGCCGTCACGAATTGTCCTGACGGTATCGTGAGTGCGTTCCGGAGAGCGCGCATCCGCACATCCCCGGGTTCGAGCCGCACCGGCGCGAACACGCGACACCGATACCACTGCTGAGGGAGGCGATCGCATCATGGCGTCGAATCGCCGGTCCGCAGGACTGAACAGACCAACTCACGTCGAACCCACGGCCGTCTCCGTGCTCTCGACCGCCACCGGCGCACGACTCGACTTGATCGGGACGGTGCCTGCCGATGCCGCCGTCTCCGGGGTGTCGTTGCGTGCGCAGGACATCGTCGCGGGCGATCTGTTCGCAGCGCTGCCGGGTGGCCGCACGCACGGCGCCAGGTTCGCGGCCGAGGCCGTTGAGCGTGGCGCGACGGCGATCCTCACCGACGCGGCGGGCCGCGCAGAGCTCGGACGGGTGCTCCCGCCCGACGCCGCGTGCGCGGTACTCGTGCACGCCGACCCGCGGTCGATTCTCGGCGGCGTGAGCTCACGGATCTACGGCAACCCGTCGCAGCGCCTCAAGCTGATCGGCATCACCGGCACGTCGGGCAAGACGACAACGGCATACATGGTCGAGGCCGCGTTGATGGCTGCCGGTCACACCGTCGGATTGATCGGCACGGTGGAAACCCGCGTCGACGGTGTCGCTCAGGCGAGTTCACTAACGACGCCCGAAGCTCCGACCCTGCAGGCATTGCTCGCCGCGATGCTCGAACGCGGCGTCGACGTCGTGGTCATGGAGGTGTCGAGTCACGCACTGGCTCTCGGCCGCGTCGACGGAGCCCACTTCTCGATCGGTGCGTTCACCAATCTGTCGCAGGATCACCTCGACTTCCATCCGACGATGCGCGACTACTTCGAGGCCAAGGCACTCCTGTTCGCGGCGGGATCACCGACCCGAGCGGTGCGTTCGGTGGTGTGCGTCGACGACGAATGGGGTCGACGCATGCTCGACGTCGCGCGTCGCGGTAAGGGCATCGCGCCGATCACTGTCTCGACGACCGACGTCCCGGCCGAGTGGCATGCCGGACCGTCGACGATCGAGTCCGACGGTTCACAGCGCGTCGAGATCGCCGACGCCGCCGGGATCGGTCACGATCTCACGCTCAGGCTGCCCGGCCGCTACAACGTCGCCAACGCGACACTGGCGGTCGCGGTCGTGGTCGCGGCCGGTGTGCCCGTCACTACGGCGACCGCAGCAATCGCCGACGTGTCGGTTCCCGGACGGCTGCAGCGCATCGATCGGGGGCAGGACTTCCTTGCCATCGTCGACTACGCGCACAAGCCGGGAGCGCTCGAAGCCGTGCTGACAACCCTCGACGACCAGGCGCGCGGACGTGTCGCCGTCGTCATCGGTGCGGGCGGCGACAGAGACACGGCCAAGCGGCCGTTGATGGGCGAGGTGGCCGCGCGCCGCGCAGATCTCGTCGTCATCACCGACGACAACCCACGGACCGAGGACCCGGCCGCGATCCGCGCGGCTGTCCTCGCCGGTGCACAGGCCGTGCCGGATGAGGAGCGTCGAGCGGGTGTCGAGATCAGGGAGGTCGGCGACCGCCGTGGCGCGATCGAGGCGGCTATCGCGTGGGCGCGGCCCGGCGACATCGTCTTGGTGGCCGGCAAGGGCCACGAGGCAGGCCAGGAGATCGACGGCGTGAAGCATCCGTTCGACGACAGGGACGTCGTCGCCGAGGCCCTCGCTGGCGTCGTCGAGAACACGTCTGGGGCAGCTCGGTGAGTCCCGATGGCGGCCAAGGGGAACGACACGTGGTCATCGTGCCTGCGGATGTCGAGACGGTGTCGCGTGCGATTCGCGACCTGGTGTCGCGCGCACGGGATTCACCTGAACGTGTGCGCACCTGGGCGATCATCGGCGACATGGGTACACGCGACGGTCTGACCGAGAACGAGCGCGTCGTCGAGCATGACAGGGTGGGGCGACTCGCCGTTCGGCTCGCCGTCGACAAGACACTGTGCGTCGGAGAGTCACGTGCGGTCCGCGCGCTGCATCAGGGAGCCGTGATGGAGGGTTCCTGGGGCGACGAGGCGCGGTTGGTCGCGACGGTCGACGACGCGGCCGCAACGCTCGACACCGACGACTGGCGCCCTGCGCCCGACGACATGGTGCTCGTCGCGGGCACCGATCCGGCGTTGGCCGATCGGGCGGGTTCGGGTACATGAGCTGCGGGACTGGGGAGATGACGAGACAGGAACAAGGAGAGCGACGAGTGACCGTCGGGCAAACTGAGGGAGGACTGCTGCGGTGACCCAGATCCTCATTGCGGGTGCGATCGCCGTTGCGGTATCGATCCTGCTCACTCCGGTGCTCATCCGTGTGTTCTCCCGCCAGGGATTCGGACAGGAGATTCGCGTCGAGGGGCCGCAGAGTCACCAGACCAAGCGCGGCACCCCGTCGATGGGTGGAGTGGCCATCCTGATCGCGTTGTGGGCGGGCTACTTCGGAGCGCACATCGTCGGAGTGTTCACCCACGACGGCAACGGGCCGACAGCGTCCGGGCTGCTCGTTCTGGGTCTCGCGACCGCACTCGGCGGCGTCGGATTCCTCGACGACTTCATCAAGATCCGCAAGCACCGGAATCTGGGGCTCAACAAGACCGCCAAGTCGATCGGGCAGTTCCTCGCGGCAATTCTGTTCGGCGTGCTCGTCCTCGGCTTCCGCAACGACTCGGGTTACACGCCGGCGAGTCCGCACCTGTCCTATGTCCGCGACATCGACGCGATCTCGATGGTCTCGGTCGCATTCGTGGTGTTCTGCTGGCTGATCGTCGCGGCGTGGTCGAACGCCGTCAACTTCACCGACGGTCTCGACGGCCTCGCCGCCGGGTCGATGGCCATGGTGCTGGGAACCTACGTGTTGGTGACGTTCTTCCAGTTCGTCAACGCCTGCTCGGGAGGCGCCAAGCCTGCCGCCGACATCCCTCGGGGCTGCTACCAGGTGCGCGACCCCTTGGACCTCGCGCTGATCGCGGTCGCAGGTGGCGGCGCATGTCTCGGGTTCCTCTGGTGGAACGCGGCACCGGCGAAGATCTTCATGGGCGACACGGGTTCGTTGGCGCTCGGCGGTCTGCTCGCGGGACTGTCGATCACGACCCGCACCGAACTGCTCGCGGTGGTCATCGGCGCGCTGTTCGTCGCGGAGATCATGTCGGTCGTCATCCAGATCGCGTTCTTCCGTACGACGGGTCGTCGTGTGTTCCGCATGGCTCCCTTCCACCACCACTTCGAACTCGGTGGCTGGGCGGAGACCACGGTGATCATCAGGTTCTGGCTGCTCACAGCCATCGCGTGTGCGCTGGGACTCTCGCTGTTCTACGGCGAGTTCCTCACGGTCAACGGCTGAGCGTGATGACCTCATCGTCGGAGCTGCATCTGCGCGGCAGGCGCGTGCTCGTCGCGGGCGCAGGCACAGCGGGGATGTCGGCGGCACGATTCCTCCTCGGAGTCGACGCTCGGGTCACGATCGCCGACGACAGATTCGGTGAGGTAGAGCCGACCGGTGTGGTCGGAGCCGATGCCGCGCGGACCGCCGGCGCCCGTCTCATCTCGATCGCCGAGCTCCTGGCCGACGACTCCTGGGTGGCGACGACCGACCTCCTCATCGCTTCGCCCGGGTTCGCGCCGACCAATCCGCTGATGGTCGCAGCAGCCGAGCACGAGATCCCCGTGTGGGGCGAGGTCGAGCTCGCGTGGCGGGTCGACCGTGCCGGGCTGCTCGGCGCTCCCCGCACGTGGCTGGTCGTGACCGGAACCAACGGAAAGACCACGACGACGTCGATGCTGACCGACATCGTCGTCGAGAGCGGCCGCGCCGCCGCAGCGTGCGGCAACATCGGATTGCCTGTGCTTGACGCGATGCAGACGCAACCTAGGGTCGATGTGCTGTGCGCCGAGTTGTCGTCGTTCCAGCTTCACTGGGCGCCGTCGATCACTCCCGATGCGGGTGTCGTGCTCAACATCGCCGACGATCACCTCGACTGGCACGGATCGTTCGCCGCGTACGCGGCCGACAAACAGATCGCGCTGCACGGCGACGTGGGTGTCGTCGGCCTCGACGACGCCGTCGCCGCGGGCCTTCCCGTGCCGGGACGGCGCGTCGGGTTCAGCCTCGGCGAGCCCGCACCGGGTGAGCTCGGCGTCGTCGATGGTGAGCTGATCGATCGGGCGTTCACCGCTGAGCAGGACGGCCAGTCCGGGGGTACGCCTCTGATCGCCGCGACGGCGATTCACCCCCCGGGGCCGTCGGGAGTGTCCGACGCCCTGGCGGCCGCGGCGTTGGCGCTGGCGATCGGCGTCGCGCCGTCGGCGATCGGTCGGGCGTTGAGCGCGTTTCGTCCCGCGGCGCATCGGGGTGAGGTGGTCGTGACGATCGACGGCATCGACTTCGTCGACGATTCGAAAGCCACCAATCCGCACGCGGCCGCGGCGGCGATCGGTGCACACCGTCGCGTCGTGCTCATCGCGGGCGGGCTGTTGAAGGGTGCGTCGGTCGACGACATGATCACGGGCTCCGCGGATCGACTGGCCGGAGTTGTCGCGATTGGGCGAGACCGGGCGATCATTGTCGACGCGATTTCGCGACACGCCCCAAAAGTCCCAACAGTCACAGTATTCACAGGAGACGATGGCGGTGTGATTGCACAGCGCGCCCTCGGATCAGAAACGGATCCGGTGTCGAGCGGGGGACAACCCCCATTCGACGCCCCCGGGAACTCCGACGACCTCGCGACCGCGGTGATGAACCGTGCCGTCGCGGAGGCGTGGACGCTGGCCACGGCCGACGATCCGCGCCCCGACGCAGTGCTTCTGGCACCTGCGGCGGCGTCGCTGGACATGTTTCCCGGATACGGACGACGCGGTGATGCCTTCGCGGCCGCCGCGCGCTCGTTGCCGGGGAGTGCTCCCCGGGCGACGCAGCCGTGACGGCGACACAAGAAGACGCGTCGACCGAGGCGAAGAGCGCCGGCTCTGACTCCCCGCGTGCGTCGAAACGACGTACCGCGCCCAAAGCTCCGCGCTCACGCAGCGATGCTGCCGCCATTCCCGCGACGCTGGTCGAGGGCGTCCGCAATCTCCTGAGCCGGCCATTGGCGTCTTACCACCTGGTCCTGACGATGGCAGCACTGATGACATCGTTCGGTCTGATCATGGTGCTCTCGGCGTCGTCGGTGGAGGGCTATTCCGCGGACGGGTCGGCCTACGGTTTGTTCGCCAATCAGGTCATCTTCGTGGTGCTCGGTGCGGTCGTCTTCTACCTCACGTTGCGCATGCCGGTGCGATTCTTTCGTCGCATGGCGGTCCCGCTGATCGCCGCCACGACGATCATGTTGGCGCTCGTCCTCGTGCCGGGAATCGGCACCCTCAGCCAGGGTGCGCGCCGCTGGTTCGACATCAACGGCCTCTCGGTGCAGCCGTCCGAGCTGGTCAAGGTCGCGCTCTGTGTCTGGGGCGCGCATCTGCTCGCGTCACGTCGACGCGACAACTCGTCGCTGCGCGAGCTGCTCGTGCCTCTCGTGCCGGTCGGCCTGCTGATCTGCCTGCTGATCATTCTCGAGCCCAACCTCTCGACGACGATCACCATCGCGATCATCGTCGGTGCTCTGCTCTGGTTCGCAGGGCTGCCGATCAAGGTGTTCGCGGCGTTCGTCATCACCGGTGTCGGCATCGCCGTCGTCCTGGCGCTCGTCGAGAGCTACCGGTCGCAGCGCGTGATGAGCTTCCTCGGTGGCATCGACGATCCGCAAGGTGCCGGCTACCAGGCGCGGCAGGCGACGTTCGCGTTGGCCAACGGCGGCGTCTTCGGAGTCGGACTCGGTCAGAGCCGCGCCAAGTGGAACTACCTGCCCAACGCGCACAACGACTTCATCTTCGCGATCATCGGCGAGGAACTCGGGTTGATCGGCGGACTGCTCGTCGTCTTCCTGTTCGTCGTGCTGGCGTTCACCGGCTTCCGTATCGCTCACCGCTGCACCGACCCGTTCCTGCGGCTGATGACGTCGACCATCACGGTCCTGATCACTGCGCAGGCCTTCATCAACATCGGATACGTCATCGGGCTGCTGCCGGTGACCGGAATCCAGTTGCCGCTGTTGTCGGCGGGCGGTACGTCGACGTTGACGGTGTTGGCGATGCTCGGCCTGTTGGCCAATGCCGCGCGTCATGAGCCCGAGGCCGTCGCCGCATTGACGACCGGCCAGCGCAGTCGCGTCAGCCGCTGGTTCCGCTTGCCGACGCCTGTTGCCTACAAGCCGACCCGGGCCGAGAGCGCGCGGAATCGTCTCGACACGCGTGATCGCCGCGCACCGGCCTCGTCCGGTGGACGACGTTCTGCGACACCCAATCGGGTACCCGCCTGGCGTCGCGCGATCGGCGTGCGCTTCTTCGGTGCGGCGCCGGAGCCGAGTCCACCCGTCGATCGACGCGGGGCACCTCGGTCGGGTCCGGTCCGTCTCGACTACCGTGTCGGGTATTCAGGCCGCCAACAGCGTCGGGACGACGCCCGTGGTCACGAGCGACAGAACCCATCGCGACGATCGTCAGAGTCCGCTCGTGCAAGCCAATCCGCCCGTCGCGCGACGGGCAGGGGAGTGCCGAGTTCGACGCGAACAGGGTCGTCGACGGGGGCGTCGCGGTCGGACTCGGGGCGCTATTCCGGTCACACCGGGCGAGCTGACAAGATGTCGGGTGGGTCGCGGTGGTCGGGCACCGGTCGCTGATCTCCCGAGGTGAGCAGAACAGATGTGAACGGAGTGCAGACCGTATGGGTCCGGACGAAACACGGGTCACGACAACCGACCACGGGGCTGCGGGAGGCAGTGACCGAAAGCTGTCGGTTGTGGTCGCCGGTGGCGGCACCGCCGGTCACATCGAACCGGCACTTGCGGTAGCGGATGCGGTGCACAGACTCGATCCCTCCGCACGGATCACCGCACTGGGCACCTCTCGTGGACTCGAGACGACGCTCGTTCCCGAACGCGGTTACGACCTCGCGCTGATCCCGCCCGTCCCGCTGCCACGTAAGCCCGGCGTCGAACTCGCGAAGACACCCGCGCGGTTGTTGCGCTCGGTGCTCGCAACCCGCAAGGTCCTCGCCGACGTGAAGGCCGACGTCGTCGTCGGATTCGGCGGATACGTCTCGATGCCCGCCTACCTCGCGGCCAGGGCACATTTGCGGCCGAGTCGACGTCTGCCGATCGTGATCCACGAAGCCAATGCCAGTGCCGGTGTCGCGAACAAGGTCGGCGCCCGCTTCGCCGACGTCGTGATGGCCGCGGTCGACGGCTCTGGACTCGACTGCGCCGAGGTGGTCGGTATCCCGGTGCGCGGCGTCATCGCTGACCTCGACCGCAAGGGTCTGCGCGCCAAGGCCCGCCACTACTTCGGCCTCGACGAGGACGCCCCGACCCTGCTCGTATTCGGCGGATCGCAGGGGGCGCAACGACTCAACGAGGCGGTCGCGGGTGCTGCTGACGCGTTGGGGCGCGCCGGGATCGGCGTGTTGCACGCGTATGGACCCAAGAACACGATCGATCCGGTGTCACCCGAGGGCGCTCCGCCGTATCGGGCCGTCGGATATCTCAAACGCATGGACCTCGCCTATGCGGCCGCCGATCTCGTGATGTGTCGGTCGGGCGCGATGACGGTTGCCGAGGTGTCGGCTACCGGGCTCCCCGCGATCTACGTGCCCCTTCCGCACGGCAACGGCGAACAGCGGCTCAACGCGCTGCCGGTCGTCGAAGCCGGTGGTGGGGTGCTGGTGGCCGATGACGAGGTCACCGCGGACTGGGTGGCCGCGGAGGTTCCCGCACTCCTCGGCGATCCGGAACGGCTCGCCGCGATGTCGGCGTCCGCGTTCGGGACGGGCCACGGCGACGCCGCGAATGCGGTGGCACGTGCGGCCCTCGACCTCGCTGCGTCGCATCGGCCCGGACGTCGGGCGCGCGCCGCGCAGCGCGTCGAGGCGGCAGAGGCCGACGCGAGCGCACCGGCCGCGACCGATGATCGAGCGTCGGATGCTCGCGATGAGGGCGCGCGCAAACCCGGTGATCCCGATGACGGGGCGGCGTTTCGTTCGACCGAATCGGCTCGCGAGCGGTGACAATCGACGATGTGACCCCCGCACACCCCGGATCCCCAGCACAGCCCGAGCCGGGAGCTGCCCCGCTGCCAGAAGAGCTCCGTAGAGTCCACATGGTCGGAATCGGTGGGGCCGGAATGTCGGGCCTGGCGCGCATTCTGCTGTCCCGAGGTGGTCAGGTGTCGGGATCGGATGCCAAGACCAGTCGCGGAATCATCGCGCTGCGTGCGCGTGGCGCCGAGATTACGATCGGTCACGACGCCGCTGCACTCGACGTGCTGCCCGGCGGTCCGACCGTCGTCGTCACGACGCACGCCGCAATACCCAAGACCAATCCGGAACTCGTCGCGGCACGCGAGCGTGGGATCCCGATCCTGTTGCGGCCCCACGTCCTCGCGGGAGTGATGGCCGACCACCGCACGCTGCTCGTCGCCGGAACACACGGCAAGACGTCGACGACGTCGATGGCTGTCGTCGCACTGCAGCACGCAGGGCTCGATCCGTCATTCGCGATCGGCGGCGAGCTCAACGAGTCGGGTACCAACGCCCATCACGGTAGCGGCGACGTATTCGTCGCGGAGGCCGACGAGAGCGACGGGTCGCTCCTCGAGTACACCCCCGACATCGTGGTGATCACCAACATCGAAGTCGACCATCTGGACTTCTTCGGCAGCGTCGAAGCGTACGTCGCGGTGTTCGACGAGTTCACCGAGAAGATCCGGCCGGGCGGCACGCTCATCGTCTGCCTCGACGATCCGGGGACCGTGGCACTCGCGCAGCGACGTGCCTCCGAGCTGACCGCGCGCGGTGTCCGGGTGCTCGGGTACGGCACCGACGCCGACACGGTCTCCATCCCAGATGTCATCCCGGCGGCCACGCTGCTTTCGTGGGCGCCGCAGGGGAGTGGCGGGGTGGCCGATGTGAGGTTCACACAGCCGGTTGCCGACACCGCTATCGAGGTCCCGATCACTCTCACGACCCCGGGAATCCACATGGCGCGCAACAGCCTTGGCGCGATCCTCGGTGCGGTATGCGCGGGCGGCGAGCTGGCCGAGGTCGTCGCTGGAGTCGAGGCGTTCGGCGGTGTCCGACGTCGCTTCGAATACAAGGGCAGTGCGGTGGGCGTCTCGGTGTACGACGACTACGCCCACCACCCGACCGAGGTCGCCGCAGTGCTTGCCGCAGCACGGGGTGTCGTGGCCCGGGGAGTCGGCGACCACGCCCGCGATGCCGGCAACGGGCGGGTGATCGCCGTGTTCCAGCCCCACTTGTATTCGCGCACAGAAGAATTCGCGGAAGAGTTCGCCTCGGCTCTCGACGCCGCAGACGAAGTGATCGTCGCCGACGTCTACGGGGCACGTGAGGCACCGATTCCCGGTGTGAGCGGTCGGAGCATTACGGACAGACTGACCGGGAACCACCGGTTCGTCCCGGATCTCTCGACGCTTGCCGGGCTCGTCGCGTCGATCGCGCGGCCCGGCGACATCGTGCTGACCCTCGGCGCCGGAGACATCACCATGCAGGGACCCGAAATCCTTGCCGCACTTGACGACACCCGCGCGGCATCGCGGACCACCAGGGGAGGCGAGGGCACCTCGTGACCCGGTTCCTGCCGGAACGTCGAGGAGCGCGCATGCTGCTCGGGGTCGGTGCTGTCGTGATCGTCGTCGTGGGACTCGTTCTCGTCGCGTTCTTCACGCCGCTGATGTCGGTGCGCAGTACCACCATCGAGGGTGCCAAAGGTGTGCAGACCGGCGAGATTCTCCACGCCGCTGACGTCGCGTCGGGGACACCGCTGCTACGCGTGGACACCCGTGTCGTCGCGCAGCGGATCGCGGCGATCCCATCGATCGAGTCCGCGCGCGTCCAGCGTGAATACCCGTCGTCGCTGTTGATCACGGTTGTCGAGCGGCAACCGACCGCCAGGGTCGTCGACGGCGACAAAGTGCACGTCCTCGACCGCACCGGCGTCTCATACCTGACCTACGCCACCAGAGGGCTGCCCGGCGAGTACGCCGCACTTCCCGTGTTCACCACGCCCAACCCCGGACCATCGGACCCGACAACCGTCGCAGCCATGAAGGCAACCGCGGGACTACCCGACGACATCTCGGAGCAGGTGACGGCGATCGACGCATCCTCGCCCGTCGACATCAAGTTCACCCTCAAGGGCAACCGCAAGGTCGTCTGGGGCGATTCGGCCAGAGGCGACGAGAAGGCGCGGACCCTCGGATACCTGCTGCCGCGCAAGGCATCCGAATACAACGTGTCGAGTCCGGACTTCCCGGCTGTCAAATAGGCGGCGGCTTCGCCGCCGCATGCCCGGCGAGCTCTAGCACCGTGCCTTCCTCCTCATCGCATCGTCGCTACGCTCCTCGCTCTTCGTGGTGCAGGCACGGCGCGCTCGCCGGGGGTGCAGAGTTTTTGGCGTCGGCTCCGCCGCCGCGGGCCCGGCGAGCTTTTAGCGCCGTGCCTTCCTCCTCATCGCATCGTCGCTACGCTCGTCGCTCTTCGTCGTGCAGGCACGGCGCGCTCGCCGGGCGTGCAGTTCGACGGGTGTGGGGTCGGTCGAGTGGTCGCGTCGTCGCTTTCGCTGATCGAGTCGATCCTTCGCTGATCGAGCTTGTCGAGATCACCCACCCACCCGACCGAGCCCGCCGCGAGCAGGTCGCGGCGTCGGTGGAGTGGTGAGCGGGCGCGGGAACGCGTCGGCGGAGTGGTGCGCCGTCGCGTTCTGGACGACGAGCGAGCGAGGAGCGCAGCGACGATGCGAGGGAGGAGGAAGAACGCGACTAGAGGCGCACCACTCCGCCGCGCCGATAAACACAGCGACGATGTGAGGGAGGAGGAAGAACGCGACTAGGGCGCACCACGCAGCCGCGCCAAAAAACACAGCGACACGCCGCGCCGCCTGCTGGCTCCTGGGCCAGTGGGTGCATAGCGTTCTCGGCAACAGACCACTTGACATAACTCTAAATCTATGGTTCAGGTTTAGGGTTTTGGATCGATAAGGAAGGCGAGCGCCATGACGCCACCGCACAACTACCTGGCCGTGATCAAGGTCGTCGGCATCGGCGGCGGCGGCGTGAACGCCGTCAACCGAATGATCGAGCAGGGCCTCAAGGGCGTGGAGTTCATCGCCATCAACACCGACGCGCAGGCGCTGTTGATGAGTGATGCCGACGTCAAGCTCGACGTGGGTCGTGATTCGACGCGCGGCCTCGGAGCAGGCGCCGACCCCGAGGTCGGCCGTCGGGCCGCCGAGGACGCACGCGATGAGATCGAAGAGCTCCTCAAGGGCGCCGACATGGTTTTCGTGACCGCGGGCGAGGGCGGCGGCACCGGCACCGGAGGTGCGCCGGTGGTCGCGTCGATCGCACGCAAGCTGGGTGCCCTGACCGTCGGTGTCGTCACCCGACCCTTCGGCTTCGAGGGCAAGCGTCGCGGAGGACAGGCAGAGGCCGGTATCACCGCCCTGCGCGAGTCCTGCGACACCCTCATCGTCATCCCCAACGACCGCCTTCTGCAGTTGGGCGATGCCCAGGTCAGCCTCATGGACGCCTTCCGCAGCGCCGACGAGGTACTCCTCAACGGCGTGCAGGGCATCACGGATCTGATCACTACCCCCGGCCTGATCAACGTCGACTTCGCCGACGTCAAAGGCGTCATGAGCGACGCAGGTTCGGCGCTCATGGGCATCGGGTCGTCGCGTGGTGAGGAGCGTGCACGCAAGGCGGCCGAGGCTGCGATCAACTCGCCGCTGCTCGAGTCGTCGATGGAGGGCGCGCGTGGTGTGCTGATGTCCATCGCCGGTGGTAGCGACCTGGGTCTCTTCGAGATCCACAACGCCGCGACGCAGGTGCAGGAAGCCGCACACGAGGACGCCAACATCATCTTCGGCACGGTCATCGACGACAACCTCGGCGACGAGGTGCGCGTCACGGTCATCGCGGCAGGATTCGACGGCGGTACCCCGCGCAAGCGCACCGACGCCCCCGCGGCCGTCGGCAAGACGGCCGTCGGAGCTGGCCAGGCGGGCACCGTGAACCCCGCGGAGAAGACCGACCCGCTCTTCGGGAAGATGCCGCAGGAGGGCGCTGGTGACCCGTTCGCCGATCGCCAGGCGTCGCCGCCCCGTCGCAACAGCGTCACGCTCGACGACGATGACGTCGACGTGCCGTCGTTCATGAAGCGCTGACGAACGTGAGCGGGCCGATCACGCCCCGGGTGCGTCGTGTGGTGACCACCCGGGACGGCGGTGTGTCGAAACCGCCCTACGACTCGTTCAATCTGGGCGATCATGTCGGCGACGACCCGGATGCCGTCGCGGCGAACAGGTCTCGGCTCGCGTCGCAGTTGGGTCTCGCCGCCGACCGCGTCGTCTGGATGGAACAGATTCACAGTCGCAACGTCACAGTGGTCGACGCTCCTGTCGGCCACGCCGTCGAGGCCACCGACGCGCTGGTGACGACGACGCCAGGGCTTGCGCTGGCGGTTCTCAGTGCCGACTGTGTGCCGGTTCTGTTGAGCGACGACGAGGCGGGTGTGATCGCCGGAGTACATGCCGGACGGGTGGGAGCGCGCATCGGGATCGTCCCGGAAACGCTGCGCGTGATGATTTCGTTGGGTGCGCGCCCCGAGCGGATCGGCGCATTTCTCGGACCTGCCGCGTGTGGACGCCAATACGAGGTTCCCGCTGCGATGCAGCGCGACGTCGAAGAGCATCTACCGGGCAGTGCCTGTCTGACCGACAAGCGCACCCCGGGACTCGATCTTCGGGCTGGATTGCGTCGGCAACTGCTTGCGCTGGGTGTCGCCGCGGTGGCAGAGGATCCGCGGTGCACGATCGAAGACGCGCACCTTTTCAGTCACCGACGCGGCGCGCCGACGGGCAGGCTCGCATCGGTCATCTGGATCGACCCGAGTCCCGAGTCGTGATGACTGCACACGACGATGAGCGCACGGCCCAACTGTCGGAGTCGCTGTCGGCTGTGCGCACACGTCTCGACGCCGCGGTCGATGCTGCTGGGCGACGACGAGGTGACGTGGAGTTGCTCGTCGTGACCAAGTTCTTCCCAGCCGAAGATGTCGCGCGATTGATCACGTTGGGCGAGAAGGACTTCGGCGAGTCGCGGGAGCCTGAGGCGAGCCGCAAAATCGACGAACTGCGCGCGGATGCGGGTGGCGATCTCGGCGACGTCGCATTCGACATGATCGGTTCGGTGCAGACCAAGAAGGCGCGCACCGTCGCCCGATGGGCACGTGCGGTGCATTCGGTCGACCGCGACAAACTCATCGATCATCTGGCGACAGCAAGTAGGTCCGCCCTCGACGACGGTGAGCGGGGCACGCCGCTGGGGATCTATCTCCAACTGAGCCTCGACGGCGATCCCACCAGGGGTGGAGCGCTTGAGGAAGAGCTTCCCGAGTTGGCCGACAGGGTCGAGGCGAGCGACTCGCTGGCGCTGCGCGGGCTGATGGTGATCGCGCCGCTCGACGGCGACGTCGACGAGTGGATGGCACGAACGGCGCAGGCGCACGAACGGTTTCGGACCCGGTTTCCCCAGGCGACCGGACTCTCGGCGGGTATGTCGTCGGATCTCGAAAGTGCCGTCGCACATGGATCGACATGCGTGCGTGTCGGTACCGCAATCATGGGTCCGCGGCCGTTAATCTCTCACTAGTCACATTGGTCACATGCGAACCAACGAGAACAAACTCCACACTGACAACACTCGCGAACCCGCCGCGGGTGTCGGATGACCAGAGAGGCCCCTCACATGACCACGATGCAGAAGTTCAAGGCATATTTCGGCATGGTGCCTCCGAGCGAGTACGAGGACGACTACTTCGACGAGCCCGGACCGGGTCCGGTGCGGTCGATGTCGCGTGAGCGCGTGTACCGCGACGACTACTACGGCGAGGCTCCGCTGCGTGACGGCTACGGGGATTCCTACGCAGACCCCGGCTACCGCGAGGCTGCCGACGCAGGCTACGACGAGCGACGATTCGGACCAGGCTTCGATTCGGCACCCGGCTACGAGCAGGGGTACCAGGGCGACTACACCTACGCGGGTCCGCGACACTCCGAGCCGGTCGAGCGTCCCCGCCCGGTCTCGCGCCTCGAGCCGCTGCAGCGGTCGAGTGCGGCCCCGCACCGCGCCGCAGCGGTGTCGGCCTCTGCGAGTCCCGATCTCGAGCAGGTCTTCGCCGACGGTCCGCTGCACAAGATCACGACGCTGCGCCCCGCCGACTACAGCGAAGCACGCACGATCGGCGAGCGGTTCCGTGACGGCAACCCGGTCATCATGGATCTCGTCGACATGAGCAACGACGACGCGAAGCGCCTCGTCGACTTCGCGGCCGGTCTCGCCTTCGCGCTGCGTGGCTCGTTCGACAAAGTCGCCACGAAGGTGTTTCTCCTCTCACCGGCCGACATCGACGTCTCTGCGGAGGATCGCAAGAAGATCGCCGCGACAGGCTTCTACAACCACGGCTGACATCGACGTATTCGGCGGGCGAATCGCACTCGGTTCGCCCGCCGATGCTCGTTCGGCCCCCACATCTGCTCGCGCGCACCAGGTCAGCGGTACCTGGGGTGCAGCGCGCCCGACATATCAGGCACTCTTGACTCGTGGCGATACTGTTCGAAGTCCTCTACATCGTGCTGTTCATCTACTGGCTGCTCCTGCTTGCACGCCTCGTCATCGAATTGGTGCGCACCTTCGCGCGTGAATGGCGACCGAGGGGTATTGCAGTTGTGATCATCGAGGCGGTATTCACTGTCACCGACCCGCCGATCAAGGCGCTTAGGCGCATACTGCCTCCGATTCCGCTCGGTCCGGTTCGGCTCGATCTCTCGCTGATGATCGTGATGATCGTCGTACTCATCCTCATGTCGGTCATGCGAGGGCTGGCCAACAATGCAGCGGCCTCGGCGCTGGCGAGCGCACTCCTCTGACCAGCTGATCGGAGCTCGGGCGCTCGGTGAACGTCGGTTGAACACGATCCGACGTCATGATCCGACTGCCGCTCGTCGAGCCGATGTTCTACCGTTGAGTGTCATCATCGAGTGACTGTTGCATTGCAGGACGGCATCGAACATATGCGACAAGCGGTTCAGATGTGACAGGATGAGACGCCAGTTACGGATTTTGACTGGTATGAATATTGAGTGACAGTCTGTACACATAGGCTGTGACGTATCCGCCCAACTGAAGACCAAGCTCGGACGACACCAAGCTCGAGCCGACCCAACGCTCTAACGACAATGAGGGGAACCGACATGCGGCTGACACCAGCTGATGTGCACAACGTCGCGTTCAGCAAACCGCCGATCGGTAAGCGCGGCTACAACGAGGACGAGGTCGATCAGTTCCTCGACTTCGTCGAAGCCGAGCTCGCTCGCCTGATCGAAGAGAACAGCGACCTCAAGCAGCGCGTCGAAGAGCTCGAGGGTGAGCTCGCCGACGCCAAGTCCGGCAGTGGGACCGCCGACGCATCCTCGTCGTCCGACTCGACACCGACGACCGATGATTCGACACAGGTGTCCGACGACGACTCGAACATCCGAGCTGCTCGGGTTCTCGCTCTCGCGCAGGACACCGCCGATCGCCTGACGGGTTCGGCTCGCCAGGAAGCCGACACGTTGCTCGCGGATGCCCGTTCGCGCGCGGACGCCATGGTGTCCGAGGCGCAGACGAAGTCCGACGCTCTGCTGAACGATTCGCGTCAGCGGGCCGAAGCAATCCTCGCCGACTCGCAGACGAGGTCGGAGGCTCAGCTGCGTCAGGCGCAGGAACGTGCCGACGCGCTGCAGAGCGACGCCGAGCGTAAGCACAGCGAGATCATGGGCACCATCAACCAGCAGCGCGGCGTCCTCGAGGGACGTATCGAGCAGCTCAAGACGTTCGAGCGTGAGTACCGCACACGCCTCAAGACCTATCTCGAGTCCCAGCTCGAAGAGCTACAGCAGCGCGGCAGTGCCGCGCCTGTCGAGAACGGGCGCTCCGATCAGTCCTTCTCGTCGGATCCCGGTAACGGCGGCTTCAGCAGCTACTCGCAGAGCTGATCGGTGCCGGCGGACGGTCATTAGGCAGATGACGTGCTGAGTCTGGCGCTCGCGGCCACCCTCGTGGGCTTCGTGCTGCTCATCGTCGGGTTGATCACCGGCACGGTGTGGCTGGCGGTGGCGTGCATCGTCGTCTGCCTCATCGGCCTGGCGTTCCTGATCGTCGACATCATCGGTTCCGGCCGAAAAGATGACCAGGTCGGCAATGATGACCAGGTCGGCAGTGATGATCAGGTCGACGAGTCCGACACAGGGGAGCGTCCCGAGGGACGTCGCTCCCGTAGCGTCGCCGCCGAGAGTGATCTCTCCGACGACGATCCCCCCGACGGTGGTAATGTGTTCGACGGCGGCTCGGGCATTTCCGGTCCGTCTCCCGCTGCACGACGCGAGTCCCCTCCGCAGTCGTCGTGGCAGGGTGTGATCAAACCCGGCGGGCGGCCGGGTTCATCCGCCGACGCAGCGTCGAATCCGGATCCCGGCGAGAATCCACGGACGAATGCATTCGGCACGGGAGAGTCTGCGCAGTCCTCGCGTGAAGGCAACTACGACGACTATCTGCGCGCTGTCGGCGGCGATCCCGCAACCGGCGGATTCCGCAGGCCGTCGACGCCGGACGAGCAGGCGCCGCCCCAGCAGGGGCGCCCCGGTCAGCGCCCGCCGGCGCAGGGGTACCAGCAGCCCCCGCGGCAAGCACCTCCCGCGCAGATGCCAACGCAGGGTCCGGCCGCGCAGGGGTACCCGCAGCAGCCGTATCCCCGGCGCCCATATCCCCAGGGGCGCGAGCCCTACAGCCAGCAGAGGCCGGGTGGCGACCAGCAGCGTCCTGGCGCGGCGCCCCGACAGCCAGAGCGTGAGCAGCCGCGAGGCATACAGCAACCGCCGTCCGACGATGGCAAACCTTCTGATCGACCCTGGGAGCAACCCGAGCGTGAGCAGGGGAGCGGAACCGGACGTTTCGATCCTCTCGATCCCAACTGGCGTCCGCCGCTCGACTGATCCCGACCGATCCAGCCCTGGGGAATCCCCTGCGGCGTCGACACCCAGGCGACGACACCCAGGGCATCGACCACGGTCGATTCGTGGCCGGGTAGCCGCGGTCGCTACACTGGAAGCGCAATGATCCGGCCATCACCGGGGAGCATCCGGAAGAACGGATTCTCGTCACGCATCGTGTGAGTCGGTGAGCGTCCCAGTAGAACCGGGCGGGAGTGGCCCGTCATAGCCGCAGGTCCATTCGGTTGGGAGTGTTGGAGCACTCCGGGTGTGTGAGCATCCGGCGTTGTTCGCCTGCCGATCCGAGAGGGCCATGAGCGGCATCGGACCAGTCCGATGCAAGCGGGGTGGTACCGCGCACACGTCGTGCGTCCCCGTGCCAAGAGCAGATGCACACGTCCTAGTGGACGTGCGAGCCAGGCACGAGGAGTCAGCGTGAGCGAGCAGTCAGAATCGGCAACACGTGTGTACCCGGTCGTCGACATGACCGGCGGCATACGTAGTGGTGCGCCATCTTTCCCCGACGTCGAGCTCAACGTTCTCGACTATTGGAAGAACGACGACACATTCGCCGCATCCATCGCCAATCGAGCCGACGCTCCGGAGTTCGTCTTCTACGACGGGCCTCCGTTCGCCAACGGCCTGCCCCACTACGGTCACCTGCTGACCGGTTACGTGAAGGATCTGGTACCGCGGTACCAGACGATGCGCGGCAAGAAGGTCGAGCGGCGATTCGGCTGGGACACCCACGGACTGCCCGCAGAACTCGAGGCCGAACGTCAACTCGGGATCACCGATAAGTCGGAGATCGAGAAGATGGGCGTCGAGAAGTTCAACGACTTCTGTCGCGACTCCGTGCTGCGCTACACCGGCGAGTGGCGCGACTACGTCACCCGTCAGGCTCGCTGGGTCGACTTCGACAACGACTACAAGACCCTCGACATCGACTTCATGGAGTCGGTGATGTGGGCATTCAAGCGGCTCTGGGACAAGGGCCTCATCTATCAGGGCTATCGCGTGCTGCCGTACTCCTGGTACGAGCAGACACCCTTGAGCAACCAGGAATCGAAGCTCGACGACGCGTACCGCATGCGCCAGGACCCCGCTCTCACCGTGAGCATGCCGCTGGTCGTCGACTCCGACGGTCCGTTGGCGGCGCTGGACGGGGTCAATGCGTTGATCTGGACCACGACGCCCTGGACTCTGCCGTCGAACCTCGCGATCGCCGTCAATCCCGATGTCTCCTATGTGCATGTGCGTGCGGCGGACGGGCGCGAGTACCTCCTCGCCGAGCCGCTGCTCGGCAGCTACGCGAAGGAGATCGTCGACCCCGAGGTGCTGGGCACGTATCAGGGGCGCGACCTGGAGGGGCTGGCGTACACACCGCCGTTCGACTTCTTCGTCGGGCACCCCAACGCTCACCGCATACTGCTCGGCGATTACGTGACCACCGACAGCGGTACCGGAATCGTCCATCTCGCACCGGCTTTCGGTGAGGAGGACATGGAGCTCTCGACGGCCAACGGCATCGAGGTCGTGCAACCACTCGACGCAGGTGGCCGATTCACCTCGCAGGTGCCGCCGTATGAGGGCCTCATGGTGTTCGACGCCAACGCGCCGATCATCAAGGACCTCAAGGCCGGTGGGTCGCGCGTCCTCGCCGGATCGGACGGGCACCAGGGGCGTGTGGTGCGGCACGAGACCATCGAGCACTCCTACCCGCACTCGTGGCGGTCGGGAAAGCCGTTGATCTACATGGCCGTTCCGTCGTGGTTCGTCGCGGTCGACCCGATCAAGGACCGCATGATCGAGCTGAACAAGCAGATCACCTGGTCGCCGGCACACATCCGCGACGGGCAGTTCGGCAAGTGGCTCGAGGGTGCACGCGACTGGAACATCAGCCGCAACCGCTACTGGGGCGCGCCGATCCCGGTGTGGGTCTCCGACGACCCGGAGTACCCGCGCACCGACGTCTACGGCTCGCTCGATGAGCTCGAGCGCGACTTCGGCGTGCGCCCGAACAACTTGCACCGCCCCTACATCGACGATCTGACGCGGCCCAATCCCGACGACCCGACCGGAAATTCGACGATGCGTCGCGTTCCCGAGGTCCTCGACTGCTGGTTCGAGTCGGGCTCGATGCCGTACGCCCAGGTGCACTATCCGTTCGAGAACTCGGAATGGTTCGACGGGGCGAGTGACGGTTCGGAGCCTGCACACAATCCGGGCGACTTCATCGTCGAGTACAACGGCCAGACGCGTGGATGGTTCTACAACCTGCACGTGCTCGCGACTGCGCTGTTCGATCGTCCGGCATTCAGAACCGTTGCGGCGCATGGCATCGTGCTCGGCGACGACGGCCAGAAGATGTCGAAGTCCAAGCGCAACTATCCCGACGTCAACGAGGTGTTCGACCGCGACGGCAGCGATGCGATGCGGTGGTTCCTGATGGCGTCGCCGATCCTGCGTGGCGGCAATCTCGTGGTGACGGAGAAGGGAATCCGCGAGGGCGTGCGTCAGGCGCTGCTCCCGTTGTGGAACGCCTACAGCTTCCTGCAGCTCTACGCCGACCGGCCCGCCACGTGGCGCACCGATTCGTCGAACGTGCTCGACCGGTACATCCTGGCGAAGCTCGCCGTCACGCGCGACGCCATGACCGAGGCCCTCGACGTGTATGACGTCTCCGGGGCGTGTGATGCGTTCCGCGAGTTCGTCGAGTCGCTCACCAATTGGTATGTGCGCCGTTCGCGGGCACGTTTCTGGGCGGGCCAGGATGAGGACCCGGAGGCTTTCGACACCCTGTACACGGTGCTGGAGGTTGCGAGTCGCCTTGCGGCACCGCTGCTTCCGTTGGCGACCGAGGCCATCTGGCGTGGGCTGACCGGTGAGCGGTCGGTGCACCTGACCGACTGGCCGACCAGTGACGAACTGCCCGCCGACCCCGACCTCGTTGCGGCGATGGACGACGTGCAAGCGGTGTGCTCGACGGCGTCGAGCGTGCGCAAGGCCAACAAGCTCCGCGTGCGACTGCCATTGCCGCAGTTGACCGTCGCGTCGCCCAACGCCGATCGCCTCGCGCCCTACACCGATCTGATCGCCGATGAGATGAACGTCAAGTCGGTGGAATTGTCCACTGACGCAGATCAATACGGTCATTACGAGCTCGCGGTCAATGCGCGCGCCGCAGGACCGCGCCTCGGCAGGGATGTGCAGCGCGTCATCAAGGCGGTCAAGGCGGGGAACTGGAGCGTGCGGACCGCCGACGACGGTACCGAGATCGTGTCGGCCGACGGCATCGACCTCGAACCGGGCGAGTACAGCAGGAAACTCGTTGCGGAGGAACCGGATTCGACGGCCGAACTCCCCGGTGGCGGCGGACTCGTAGTCCTCGACACCAACGTCACCGAAGACCTCGAGTCAGAGGGTTGGGCGAAGGACCGCGTGCGTGAACTCCAGGAGGCACGTCGCAATCTCGGGCTCGACGTGTCGGATCGCATCGAGGTGCGCTTCGTGGTGCCCGAGCAGCGACTCGAATGGGCTCGCCGCCACGCCGACATGATTGCCGGTGAGGTGCTCGCGACGTCGTTCGTCGTCGAATCGGCAGACGACTCGGCTGCGGGTGCGATCGAACTCGGCGACGGGGTGACGGCAGACGTCAACAAGGCGGGCTGAGCAGCAGTCCGTCGGTGCGGCAGTCAGTCGTCGAACAGCAGCGACAGGACGGCGTCGACCTGCGTGGTGAACAACGCGTCGGGGTGAGCGAAGGTGTCGGCGCCGTACTGTCCGAAGACGTCGAGGCTGATCCCGCCGATGATGGTCGCCCAGAGGGTTGTCGCCGCGGCGACGACCTCTGCGGGCACGTCGACGCCGAACTCGTCGATCACCTGACGCATGTCGGCGGCGACCTCCGGCGAGATCGGCGGCAGCTGCGCACGCAGGTCACCGTCCCGATGCGCGGCCGCCAACTCGACGACGAGTCGACCGACCACGCGCGTTCCCGGGGGCGTCGTGCGCTCGGCTGGCGCCGAGTACCCCGGCACCGGACTGCCGTAGAGCAGCGCCCATCGCGCGGGGTCGTCGACTGCCCAGCCGCGTATCGCAACGGCCATGCACCGCAAGCGCTTCCGCGATCCGCCGGCCCCGGCTGTGCGGTCAGCGTCGTTGTCATTGTCAGCGTCAGCGGCGGCGTCGACGGTGTCGGCGAGGTCGTTGTAGCCCTCCACCAGAAGCAGGGTCAACAGCTCGTCGCGGCTGGGAACGTACCGGTAGACCGCGGAGGAAACGACGCCGAGGTCGCGAGCGATCGCCCGTAGTGACAGCCCGGCAGCGCCCTGCGTGCGCAGGTGCTCGCGGCCGAGCCGCATGATCTCGGCCTCCATCGCCGCGCGATTGTCGGCCCGTGTCTTTCCCGTTCCCATGCCGACAGTCTGCCAGATCAGAGAGCGGTGCTCTTGCATTTCCTCGACGCCGGGCGCACACTCGATTATCGAGAGCGGTGCTCTCGGATCATCTGCGACGTCGAGGAGTAACCGCCATGCAATCAACGCAACACCACGTCACGCCCGGCCGCTCGGACCGCGTCTTCAATTCCGTCGTGCGCTGGCTCGCCGACCGTGGGGTCAACCTCGCCGGTGCGCAGACACTGACCATCGTCGGACGAAAATCTGGTACACCACAAAGCATTCCGGTGAATCCCATTGCGTTCGACGGCTGCGAGTACCTCGTGGCGGTACGGGGCAACACCCAGTGGGTCCGCAATGCCCGAGCCGCGCGGACCGCGCACCTGCGTCGTGGCCGCAACGATCGAACGGTGACGCTCGCCGAGGTCGACGTCGCCGATCGCGGTCCGATCATCCGCGCGTACTTGAAGCGATGGGGGTGGGAGGTCGGCCGATTCCTGCCCGACGGCATGACCACCGACCCATCCGACGACCAACTGCACACACACGCGGCGTCGATCCCTGTCTTCGCCGTCGGCAGGGCGACTACCGGGTAAGTCCCTGAAGAAGCCCCGATCGACCTGCTTAGTCTTGATGTGTGTCAGCAGTGTCCGGTTCGCCCGCAGATGGGGAACGCAGCACCAGGTGGGTGATGCATCTGGACATGGACGCCTTCTTCGCCTCGGTGGAGCAGCTGACGAGGCCGACGCTCGCCGGTCGCCCCGTGCTCGTCGGTGGGACAGGGGGCCGCGGTGTCGTCGCGGGCGCCAGCTACGCCGCACGCCGTTTCGGTGCGCACTCGGCCATGCCGATGCACCAGGCCCGACGCCTCGTCGGAGCGTCGGCGGTGGTACTTCCACCCCGCGGCTCGGTGTATCGCGTGGTGAGCAGCAGGATCTTCGGCATCGTGCGTGACGCGGTGCCGGTCATCGAGATGTTGTCATTCGACGAGGCATTCGGAGAGCCCGTCGACCTCGTCGGTGCCACCGCGGCCGATGCCGAGGCCTTCGCGCAGGAGATCCGTGCCCGCATCTTCGAGGGCGTGGGGTTGGCCGCCTCCGTCGGTGTCGGCAGCGGCAAGCAGATCGCGAAGATCGCCTCGGGAATGGCCAAACCCGATGGGGTCATGGTCATTCCGCCGAGCAGACAACTCGACTTCCTCCACGCACTGCCGGTCCGCAAACTCTGGGGGATCGGGCCCGTCTCGGGAGAACGGTTGGCGCGCCTCGGTATTGACACGATCGGCGATCTCGCCGCGATGTCCGACCTCGAAGTCGCGTCCGTACTCGGCTCCAGCGTCGGACCAGCACTGCACATGCTCGCGCGCGGACACGACGACCGGCCCGTCACCGAACGCGCCGCGGCCAAACAGATCAGCGCCGAATCGACCTTCGCACGCGACATCGTCGACCTTGCCGGCCTGCGACCCGCGATCGACAAGTCGGCGGCGGACGCGCATCGTCGACTCCTCTCCGACGGACGCGGTGCGCGCACCGTCGTACTGAAACTCAAGCGATCGGACATGTCGATCCTGACCCGGTCGTCGACGCTGCCCGCCGCGACGACCGATCTGGACACCCTCACGTCGATGGCCCGTCGCCTTGCCCTCGATCCGCAAGAGGTCGGCCCCATTCGCCTTGTCGGGGTTGGCTTCTCAGGTTTGTCCGCCGTCGAGCAGTAC
This sequence comes from Gordonia sp. 852002-50816_SCH5313054-c, assembly GCF_001665925.1. Lineage (NCBI taxonomy): Bacteria > Bacillati > Actinomycetota > Actinomycetes > Mycobacteriales > Gordoniaceae > Gordonia > Gordonia sp. 852002-50816_SCH5313054-c. The sequence goes on along the minus strand of NZ_LZTE01000022.1, from coordinate 63,004 downwards.
GCACTGTTCGGCGACGGTGATATCGCACCGACAGCCGACCTCGCGCCGATCACCGACGCAGATCTCGAAGCGCCAGATCTTGAAGCCCCAGATCGTGAAGGCGCCATCGCCATCGACACGGTTCCACCCTCGGACGGCTTCGAAACCACCCACGCGACCGTCTCCGACAGCGGCGCTGGATCTGCTGTCTCCGACAGCGGGAGCTGGGCGACGACCGGCGTCGACGTGGTGCACCCCGAGTTCGGGCACGGCTGGGTGCAGGGGAGCGGACACGGTGTGGTGACCGTGCGATTCGAAACGCGGGCAACAGGACCCGGCATCGCGCGCACATTCTCAGCCGACGACGACGCGTTGCGACGCGGTGACCCACTCGACAGTCTCGCGTGGCCCGATGTACCGCGCTGAGCCCTCAGGCCACGACAGTCAGGCGGCAGGTTCCGAACGGCGGAAGAAGTCGGCGACGTCGTCGGCGTCGTGCCCGGTGGACAGCAGCGTGATCAGCGCCATGCGTGCCTGTGGCGCGCGTAACCAGCGGGACACCACCGCGCCTGCGCGTTCGAGGTCGACGGCTCCGCCGCCACCGCCATAGGTCGCGACCACCGGGCCGTAGGGAACGCGTGTCGTGACGACGACGGCGACCCCCGCGCGTCGTGCGGCGACGACTTCGGCGGTGATGTCGGGATGGGTGTTGCCCGAACCCGTCGCCGCGAGCACGATTCCCGACGCACGCTGCGCGACGGCTGCGGCGATGATTCCCGCGGCGACGCCGGGATACAACGCGTAGGTATCCACGCGGGCCAGGCGTTCGGGCAGCGCGTCGACGACCAGGGGGCGTGGAAGCGCGGCGTGCACAGTGTCGAAGGCCTCGGTCGCTGTGGTCGAGACCTTGAACGCTCCCCGAACCGGCAGCACGCGTCCGCCCAAGGCAAGCACGACGCCTCGTCCACGACTATCCGGATCGGCTGCCACCTCGATGGCCGCCGCGATGTTCGCGGGCCCGTCGGCCTCGGGGGTGTCGGCGGGGTACTGCGCACCGGTGAACACGATGGGGCGGGGATCGTCGGAGACGAGGTCGGCCAGAAATGCCGTCTCTTCCATCGTGTCGGTGCCGTGGGTGACGACGACCCCGGTCACGTCGGGATCGGCAAGCGTGGCTGTGACAGCACGCACCACCTGCGCCTGCTGAGTCACCGTGATAGCTGAGCTGTCCGCCGACATGAGGTCGTTGGTCTCGATGACGGGAGTGACTGCCGACGGTGTCCTTGCTTGTGCAAGCAGTTCGGAGGCGCTCAAGACCGGCACCGCCCCGTCAGCGCTCTGGCGAGCTGCGACCGTTCCGCCCGTGGTGATCAGCGCGATTCGGGGTTGCGTCATGCCAGACAGCGTCCCTGGAACCGATGTCGGCCGTCAACCGCTTCACCCGTCGGCACTGCTCGTGCGACGCCGCAATGCTCATCGAGATAGCTGCAACTGGCGATCTCGGCGGGTACGCGTCGTGGGGCGGAGTCGATGTGTTTGGCATAGTGGTGTGAGTTTGTGGCCACGGGGGTGGATATGGCGACCGTTGTGACGGTCGCTGTGAACCGCGTACGACTGCGCGAATCACCGCCGAACACGATCATCGCCGACGTTGAATGTGAGGAAGATCCTTGAAGTTCCCTAAGTTCGTAGGTGCCGCCATCATGGCTGCCGCAGTCGCCACGTCCCTCGCGGCGTGCAGCAGCAGCGACGATTCCGACGACGTCCCCACGGTCGCCACGACGACCAGTGCCGCAGCCACCTCTGAGGCAGGCGCGTCGGGTGCCGACGCCGGGGTCACCAACCCGAACGTCCGCCCGAGCGTCGCGACACTGAACGCGATGCTGGACAAGGCTCTCGATCCGAACGTGCCGAACTCGGAGAAGACCGAACTCGTGCAGGGTTCCGAGAAGGATCCGCAGCTCTTCGACAAGCTCGTCAAGGCACGTGAGGACAACAAGGACGTCACCTACCAGATCTTCCCGCCGGTGATCCCGGCCGGACCGAACAAGGCCACGGTGAAGGTTCAGGTGAAGCTCCCCGACAACCCGCCGACCAAGCTCGACGCCCAGATCGTGTACGCGGACGGACGTTGGAAGCTCGCGAGCGACTCCGTGTGCCCGATCCTGTCCGGCAACAACATCAAGAGCGCCATGTGCACCCAGTGATTCAAGTGCACGCCTGAGCGCGCTTGCACCACAACGAGAGCCCCTGTCCCGCGCGGGACAGGGGCTCTCGTGTGTGAGGGAGCTCTTTACTTCCAGGTGTAGGAGAAGCCGATCTTCTGGAGCAGCGGGTTGGCAGGGTCGGCTCCGACCAGTTCACGCGCGCCTGTGTATGTGCCGGAGCCGCTGAGCGGCAGACCGCGGGTCACGTCGGAGACCAGGGTCCCCGAGCCGGTGTAGGAGTAGCGGGAGATGGTCAGCGTGGTGTCGGAGCCGGGAATCGCATACACCGAGTTGACCGGTGATTCCTCGGTGGTGAAGTCGATGGTCACGCGGTTGCCGTCCCACGCCTTGAGCGTCGCGGTGATCGTCTGGGTGAGTGTGGTCGCAGCCGTGATGGTCCGCTCGGTTCGCCACGTCGCACCCACACCGATCGGCTCTGTGGGCAGGGGAATCGAGTTCTGGAACGCCTGAACCAGCGACTGCTCGATCGCGCTCCTCGCTTCCGAACCCGAATCCTTCGTGGGGATCAGTCGTAACGAGACAGGCGCCGCGCCGGGTCCGAGCGCTACGCCCGCCTTGGCGTCCCTGGCCGCTTTCAGTTGGTCGTTCAACGTGGGGTCGGGAGAGGTCGACGCGCCGAGTGTCATCTCGAGATCTGTGTTGTCGGTGCAGTGGAACGTCGCAGTGATCGGGATGTCGACGGTCTGCTCGGTCGTGCCGTCGGCCGCTGTGACAGACGACGTCGTCGACAACGTCGAATGCTGTGGCGTCGAACGGTCGGGCGCGCCACCGACCACCCGTTGTGGTTGATTGCCCGTGGATGTGACGGTCACCGCTGCGGGAGGGATGGGGATCAGATTGGCGTCGCGTTGACCGGAGGTCGAGGTGGTCGTGCAGCCCGATGGGGCTCCCGGCGACTGCCCCGACTCGGCATCGGAACCCGAGTCGGTGCCGCACGCCGACACCAGGAGCCCGCACGCCAGTGCTGCTGCGGTCGACCCGAGCGTGACCCGGCGGCGAACCGAGCGGCGTCGAGGGGGTGGTTCTTCGGCAGTTCGACGGGTCGGATCGGACACGCCAGTCAGCGTATTGCACGTGTCAGGGATGATGGTGGGGTGGATGACCGACCCGACCAGACGCACAACCTCTCCGACGCCGAGGACACCAGCGAGAACGACCGTGGCGGAATGCTGCGCAGCTCGACCTCGGTACTGGCCTGGCTCGCGGGCATCGCCCTGACGGTGATCGCGCTCGACGTGCTCACCAAGTCGCTGGTCGTCGCGCTGCTCGACCCGCAGCGACCGGTGCACATCATCGGTGATGCGGTCACGCTTCGGCTCGTGCGAAACAGCGGCGCGGCATTCTCCATGGCGTCCGGCTACACCTGGATATTGACGCTGATCGCGCTCGCTGTCGTGGTGGTCATCATCCGGTTCAGCCGCAGACTCCGCTCGGGGTGGTGGGTCCTCGGCCTCGGTCTGGTCCTCGGCGGAGCCATCGGCAACCTGATCGATCGCATCTTCCGTGACCCCGCACCGCTGCGCGGGCACGTCGTCGACTTCATCTCGGTCGGCTGGTGGCCCGTGTTCAACGTCGCCGACTCCTCGGTTGTCTGCGGTGCCGTGCTGCTCGTCGTGCTGTCGCTGCTCGGATACGACTACGACGGCTCGCGCTCCGGCTTCGCCGCTCGGCGCGCCGAGAAGGTCGAGGCCGAGAATGCGTGAATCGCGTGCCATGCCGGTTCCCGACGGGATCGCGGGCATGCGCCTCGATGCCGGGGTGTCCCGCATCCTCGGCTTGTCGCGGACCGTCGTGGCCAATCTCGCCGACGCGGGCGATGTGACCGTCGACGGCGTCGCAGTCGGCAAGTCGCACAAGCTCGCGGCCGGAAGTTGGCTCGACGTGTTGCTTCCCGAGCCGGACGAGCCGCTGCGAGTAGAGCCGACACCTGTCGAAGACCTGTCGGTGATCTACCACGACTCCGACATCATCGTCGTCGACAAGCCCGTCGGCGTGGCGGCCCATCCGTCGCTGGGGTGGAGCGGGCCAACCGTCGTCGGCGCGTTGGACGCCGCGGGTTTCCGGATCTCGACCTCCGGCGCGGCCGAACGGCAGGGCATCGTGTCGCGCCTCGACGTCGGCACGTCGGGGTTGATGGTGGTCGCGGCGTCGGAGCACGGATACACGTTGCTCAAGCGCGCGTTCCGCGACCGCGAGGTCGACAAGGGCTACCACGCGCTGGTGCAGGGTCACCTCGATCCGCCGACCGGGACCATCGACGCGGCGATCGGACGTCATCGGGGAGCCGACTGGAAGTTCGCGGTCACCGCGAACGGCAAGCCGAGCATCACCCACTACGACACGCTCGAGATGTTCGCCGCGGCGTCGCTCCTCGACATCCACCTCGAAACGGGACGGACGCACCAGATTCGCGTGCACTTTTCCGCGCTGCACCACCCGTGCTGCGGTGACCTGACCTACGGAGCCGACCCTGTGTTGGCGGCGCGACTCGGGCTCGAGCGCCAGTGGCTGCATGCTCGTTCGCTCGGGTTCGCCCACCCTGCCGACGGGCGTTGGGTGGAGTTCGTCAGCCCCTATCCGGCCGACCTTCAGCACGCTCTGGACGTCCTGCGCGAGACCTGAGTTCGTCGCCCGCGCCGACACGCCGCGGGCGACACTCCGGGATCCTCGCCTCATCTGTCACAGCCTGGCGCGGCATGTTCGTGAGTGTCAGAGGCGAGTCCTACAGTGGTTGGGATCGACCAGTGGCTGGGCTCGACCTGAGATTGGTATCGATCACGCACATAGCAAGACACGACATTCAGCGACGTTCCGTTCGGAACGTTCCTTCGAGGTGAGAGGCATCCGTGGCCGGTTCGTTTGTCCACCTGCACAACCACACCGAGTATTCGATGCTCGACGGTGCAGCAAAGGTGTCGCCCCTGTTCGCGGAGGCCAAACGCCTGGGCATGACCGCGATCGGGATGACCGACCACGGCAACATGTTCGGTGCGAGTGAGTTCTACAACACCGCGATCAAGAACGAGATCAAGCCGATCATCGGCATCGAGGCGTACATCGCACCGGAGTCGCGTTTCAACACCAAACGCATCCAGTGGGGTACGCGCGATCAGAAGGGCGACGACGTCTCGGGTTCGGGTGCCTACACCCACATGACGATGGTCGCCGAGAACGCGACCGGTCTGCGTAACCTGTTCAAGCTGTCGTCGCTGGCGTCCATCGAGGGCCAGCTCGGCAAGTGGGCCCGAATGGATGCCGACCTCATCACCGAACACGCCGAGGGAATCATCGCCACCACAGGGTGCCCGTCCGGCGAGGTCCAGACCCGTCTCCGCCTCGGTCATGACCGCGAAGCCCTCGAAGCCGCCGCCAAATGGCAGGAGATCTTCGGTAAGGAGAACTTCTACCTCGAGCTGATGGAACACGGACTCGAGATCGAACGCCGGGTCCGCGACGGCCTGCTCGACATCGGCCGCAAACTCGGCATCAAGCCGATCGTCACCAACGACTGCCACTACGTCACCAAAGACCACGCCGCGAGCCACGAGGCGCTGCTGTGTGTGCAGACCGGTAAGACCCTGACCGACCCGACGCGATTCAAGTTCGACGGTGACGGCTACTACCTGAAGTCCGCCGACGAGATGCGAGCCCAGTGGGACTCGGTCATCCCGGGGGCCTGTGACAACACCCTCGAGATCGGCGAGCGGGTGCAGTCCTACGCCGACGTCTTCACCCACCGCGACCGTATGCCGATCTTCCCGGTCCCCGACGGCGAATCGCAGCAGACGTGGCTGCGCAAAGAGGTCGCCAACGGTCTCGCCGAGCGTCGTTTCCCCGGCGTCGAGGTGCCGGAGGACTACCTGCGTCGCGCCAACTACGAACTCGACGTCATCATCCAGATGGGTTTCCCCGCCTACTTCCTCGTGGTCGGCGACCTCATCCGGCACGCCCACGAGGTGGGTATCCGCGTCGGCCCCGGCCGTGGTTCCGCGGCGGGCTCGCTGGTCGCGTGGGCGCTCGGGATCACCAACATCGACCCGATCCCGCACGGACTGCTGTTCGAGCGATTCCTCAACCCCGAGCGTGTGTCGATGCCCGATATCGATATCGACTTCGACGACCGTCGGCGCGGCGAGATGGTTCGCTACGCCACCGACCGGTGGGGCAGCGACAAGGTCGCCCAGGTCATCACATTCGGAACGATCAAGACCAAGGCTGCGATCAAGGACTCCGCGCGAGTTCAGTTCGGCCAGCCCGGCTTTGCCATCGCCGACCGCATCACCAAGGCGTTGCCGCCGCCGATCATGGCCAAGGACATCCCGGTGTGGGGTATCACGAACCCCGAACATGAGCGGTTCGGTGAGGCCACAGAGGTTCGCACCCTCATCGAGACCGATCCCGACGTCAAGAAGATCTACGACACCGCGATCGGCCTCGAAGGTCTGATCCGTAACGCGGGCGTTCACGCGTGTGCGGTGATCATGTCGTCCGAACCGCTGACCGACGCGATTCCGGTGTGGAAGCGCGCACAGGACGGCGCGATCATCACCGGCTGGGACTACCCGTCGTGTGAGGCCATCGGTCTGTTGAAGATGGACTTCCTCGGACTGCGCAACCTGACGGTCATCGGCGACGCGCTCGAGAACATCAAGCTCAACCGTGGCATCGATCTCGACCTCGACACCCTGCCGCTCGAAGACACCAAGACCTACGAGCTGCTCGCCAAGGGCGACACCCTCGGTGTGTTCCAGCTCGACGGCGCGGCGATGCGCGAACTGCTGAAGATGATGCAGCCCACCGGCTTCGAGGACATCGTCGCCGTGCTCGCGCTGTATCGCCCGGGACCCATGGGCGTGAACGCGCACACCGACTACGCCAAGCGTAAAAATGGGCTGCAGCAGATCAAGCCGATCCATCCCGAGCTCGAAGAGCCGCTCAAGGAAATTCTGGCCGAGACCTACGGTCTGATCGTCTACCAAGAGCAGATCATGCAGATCGCTCAGAAGGTGGCGGGCTACTCGCTCGGCCAAGCAGACCTGCTGCGCCGCGCGATGGGTAAGAAGAAAAAGGAGATCCTCGACGAGGCCTACGACGGCTTCGCAGAGGGGATGCGCAACAACGGCTTCTCCCAGGCCGCCATCACCGCCCTGTGGGACACGGTGTTGCCCTTCGCCGGCTACGCGTTCAACAAGTCGCACGCGGCGGGCTACGGTCTGGTCTCCTTCTGGACCGCCTACCTCAAGGCGAACTACCCGGCCGAATACATGGCCGGGCTGCTCACCTCCGTCGGCGACGACAAAGACAAAGCAGCCATCTATCTCGCCGACTGCCGCAAGCTGGGCATCACGGTGCTCCCGCCGGACGTCAACGAGTCGCAGCACAACTTCGCCGCAGTCGGAACCGACATCCGCTTCGGCCTCGCCGCGATCCGCAACGTCGGGTCAGGTGTCGTGTCGTCGATCCTCGCCGCGCGCGATGAGAAGGGGAAGTTCACCAGTTTCTCCGACTACCTCAACAAGATCGATGTCACGGCGTGCAACAAGAAGGTCACCGAGTCGTTGGTGAAGGCGGGCGCATTCGATTCGCTCGACCATCCCCGTAAGGGCCTGTTCCTGATCCATGTCGAGGCGGTCGAGTCGGTCATCGGCACCAAAAAAGCCGAAGCGATCGGACAGTTCGACCTCTTCGGCGACGCAGGCGGCGGTGCCGACGACACCATGGCCGAGGTGTTCGCGGTCAAGGTGCCCGACCAGGAGTGGGATTCCAAACACAAGCTCGCACTCGAACGAGAGATGCTGGGGCTCTACGTGTCCGGGCATCCGCTCAGCGGCGTCGAGCACGCGATCGCGGCCCAGACCGACACCTCGATCACGCAGTTGCTCGAGGGCAACATCTCCGACGGCGCGCAGATCACCATCGGTGGCATCATCTCGTCGGTGACCCGCAGGGTGAACAAGAAGGGCGAGCCGTGGGCGGCCGTCACGCTCGAGGACATGGTCGGTGGCGTCGAGGTCTACTTCTTCCCGCGCGCGTTCCAGACGTACGGGATGGACATCGTCGCCGACAACATCGTGTTGGTGAAGGCGCGCGTCAACATGCGCGACGACTCGATGATGATCAGCGCCAACGACCTCGCCGTTCCCGATCTCAATGCCGCGGGGGCCACCAAACCGGTCGCACTGACACTTGCGGCTCGCGCCTGCACACCTGACCGCGTGCAGGCACTCAAGCAGGTGCTCACCCGACATCCGGGCCCGGCCGACGTGCACGTCACGCTGGTCAGCGACGAGCGGTCGACGGTGCTGAAGCTGACCGAGTCGTTGCGCGTCACGCCCAGTTCGGCGTTGATGGGCGACCTGAAGGCGCTACTCGGGCCGACCTGCCTGGGCTGAGCAACGCGGGTACGCTCCATCAATGCCCGGCCACATCATCGTGCACGGCGATGACGCCCTCACCGAGCGCATCACCGAAGAACTACGGCTCGCGGGAGCGACCATCGTGTCGTTGCACGACCCGGCAGAACTGCCGGACGTCGGCGTCGAGACCGCCGCGGCCGTCGTCTGTGCGGGTTCCGACGACGCGCTCAACCTCGAGATCGCCCTTCTGACACGTCAACTCAGCGCCGAGGTGCGCGTCGTGACCAACCTGTCGAGCGGTGTCCTACGCGACGCGGTCGCGCTCGGCAACGGTCCGGGGGCGGTGCTCGATGTTGCAGAACTCGCGGGTCCGTCGGTGGTCGAGGCGTGCTTGGGCCGCACCACACACCCGATTCCCGTGGCGGGCAACGACTTCCTCGTCGCGGGCGACTACGCGCCCCGCGACGCCACGTTGCGCGAGCTCTACGGCGATCTCGCTCCCGTCGCCGTGCTGCGCGGTGAGCACAGCGCCGAGCCGGGGGAGGTGGTTCCCTGTCCCGGACGCGATCTGGCTGTGACAGCGGGAGACTGGGTCGCAATGATCGGCACCGTCGACGAGTTGTCGGACCAGAGCATCGCAGTCAACGGCGATCCCGAGCGTGTGCACCGTCGACGCTACCGCCCCGTCTCGATGCGTCTACTCGGCGGACTCCGTGCGTTCCGAGACGACGTGAATCCCAACCTGTTTCGTGCACTCGGTGTCTCGTTTGCCCTGTTGCTGGGCGCCACGGTGCTGCTGCGCTTCACCTACCACCGACCGGGAATGAGCTTCGTCGACGCCCTCTACTTCTCCACCGAAACCATCGCGACCGTCGGCTACGGCGACTTCAGCTTCGTCGGACAGCCGACGTGGCTGCGTCTCTTCGCGATCGTGTTGATGTTCGCGGGTATCACCACGACGGCGATCCTCATGGCGTTCATCGCCGACCTGCTCCTGTCGCGTCGTATCGAGACATCGGCCGGACGACGGCGCGCGAGCCAGATGTCGGGCCATGTGATCGTGGTGGGTCTCGGCTCATTCGGTATCCGGGTCGCGACCGACCTCGTAGCGCTCGGTCACCCGGTCGCGGTCGTCGAGCGCAACGACGACAACCGTTACCTCGGTGCGGCAGCAGAACTCGACATTCCGGTCGTGTTCGGTGATGCGACCCTCCGCGACACTCTGCACGACGCCGGTCTCGCGCGGGCGCGGGCCGTGGCAGTGCTGACCCACGACGACATGGTGAACATCGAGAGCGGCATCGTGCTCCGCGAACTACTCGGCGCACGATGGTCTCGCGGCGTCGACGGCCGACCGGGGGTCCCCGTCGTCATGCGCGTCTACGACCATTCGCTCGGCACGGCTGTCGCGCATCGATTCGGATTCCAGAACGTCCGATCGACCGTCGACCTCGCGGCGCCGTGGTTCATCGGGGCGGCCCTGGGCCTGCAGGTGATCTCGACATTCTCCGTCGGACAGCGCTCATTCATGGTCGGTGGATTGTTCATCCGCGCAGGCAGCCCACTCGACGGCATGACCATGGCCGACCTGCCGACGCGCACACGCATCATCGCCATCGTCCGGGGCACCGACACCATCGTGCATCCCCGCCGCGACGATCGCCTCGCCGCAGAAGACACCGCGTATCTTGTCGGGCCCTATCACGAACTCTTCGACACCCTGCGCGACGGACGCTGACGGATAAGAACGAGGACATGACGAGGGCGAGAACACCGGCTGACCAGTGGTTCCAGGCATGTCGGGCCGCAAGGTTTCGGCTCACCGAACATTTTCTCGCGGGTATGTCTATACTCGACGCAAAGCCAACCCGAACGGGTAGACGAACCGCCAGCCGAATCGTTGCGAGGTATCCGATGACAGTCCTGATCGAGTCCAACGGAGCTCACCGCGGACACGCAACCGGTCACGGCCACACCGTCGACATCGCCGGCGTGAGCTGGCCCGTCCACAAGCTGTACGCCGCGGTGGCGGCCACCGTGGTCGCGTTGATCGCCCTCGTCGTGACCCGTTCGCCCGAGATCGCCGCGTGGTCGTCGGCGGCAGCAGGCGTCGCCGTGTGGATCGTCGCCGCGAGCCTCACGCGCCAGTCAGCTCAACGGCCGGGGAACGCCGCTACCGATCCGGCCGAGTAGCCACTCGGGATCTCGAAGATCCGGCCGTCGAAGCCCGCCCGGTACAGATGTCCGGCCGAGAAGCCGCTCGCGGAACGCCCGTAAGACACCACGCTCGACAGCGGTAGGCCGCTCGCGAGAACGCAGTAGCGTCCGGGCGAGGTGATCCGCACGATCTGACCACTCGCGTTGAACGGAACCACCGGACGGTCGGCGGCGTCGAGTGTCAATCCGTCTGGTGCTGCGAGCGTGTCCGCCCCGCCGAGCGTCAACAGACTCTGCACGACACGGGGATTGCCGGTGGAGATCCGGCTGACTCCCGGATTGCTGAACGTGCGCGACACGTACAGGAAGCTGTCGTCACGATTGAGAACGGCGCCGTTCGCGCTCGGAATCGAAGCCCAGTTGGCCTGGACGGCCCCGGTGGGCGTGATGCGTCCGACCAAATTGCCGAAGTCGTTGGTGGCGTACACATTTCCACGTGCCGACACGTCCATCCCGTCGGCTGCGGAGAGGCCGCCGACCCATGGGCGCAGGGCCAGGCTGTTGACGTCGAGCCGTGCAATCGCGCCGGGACGGATCGCATCGCCGAGGAACACGCGTGGGTCCGACCCGTAGCCGACGAGGAGCGTGCCGTCCGGGGTCCACGCGAGTGCTCCTGCGCCACCGGAGGGGACCTTGGCTATCGGCACGGCACCCGCGCCGGGCCGATCGAGTCGGAACACCCGACCGCTCACGAGGTCGGTGGTGTAGAGCCGTCCGCGCGAATCGACGGTCAATCCCTCCAACGCTGCTCCGGGGACGGTGCCGACGAGCCGTGCCGGTGCGGCGCCACCCGGACACGGCGCCGCGGCATCCGCGGTACCGGTGCCTGTGACGGCGGTGACGATCACCGTCGCGCAGGCTGCTGCGCAGGCGGTGGCAAGAGCGGTGGTCCGCCGCAGAGTTGCCGTCCGAAGGGATGGTGTCAGAACGCGGTGTCGGAGCATGCCGACCTCCTGCTTGTCGTCCGCCGCGATGCGGTGAGGGTGTCGCCACTGTGCTGGACGACGGCGTGTCGACGACGCGCGGCGAAATGGGTGGACGCCACCGATGCTACGTCGGTCGGGTCGCGCGACGAGGGATTTCGTGAGGTGAGACCATAAGAGGGTGAGTACGCAACACCTCGGAATCGACAATTCGCAGCCCACAGCGTCGGATCAGCAGCTCTCCGCCGACGCGATCGAAGCGGCTGTCGAGCGAATTTCGCCCGCGGTCACTCGTACCCCGCTCGAGGCCGTACCGCGTATTTCGGAGGCGTACGGCGCTCGTATCCATGTGAAGCGCGAAGACCTGCAAACCGTTCGGTCCTACAAGATCCGCGGCGCGTACAACACCATGTCGCTGTTGTCCGAGGACGAGCTCGCGCCGGGCGTCGTCGCGGCTAGTGCGGGCAACCACGCGCAGGGCGTCGCCTATGCCTGCCGCACGATGAAGGTGCCGGGGCGCATCTACGTACCCACCACGACGCCCAAGCAGAAACGCGACCGTATCCGTTGGCACGGAGGCGAATTCGTCGAACTCATCGCGGTCGGCGACACCTACGACGCTGCCGCGGCGGCTGCGCAGGACGATGTGATCCGGACCGGTGCCGCGTGGATTCACGCATTCGACGACCCGCGGACCGCAGCCGGCCAGGGCACCAGTGCGGTGGAAATCGTCGAGCAGCTCGGCAGGGTTCCCGACGTCGTCGTCCTTCCGGTCGGCGGAGGTGGTTGTCTGGCGGGCATCGCCACCTACCTGCGGTCGAAATCCGACGACGTCGCGATCATCGGCGTCGAACCACACGGTGCGGCATCGCTGTCCGCCGCGCTCGTGGCGGGAGGGCCGGTCACGCTCGACGCGATCGACCCGTTCGTCGACGGTGCTGCGGTCAAGCGGATCGGCGCACTCGGTCACCGCGTACTCGCCTCGATGGGCGCGACCGTCGCCGACCATCCCGAGGTACGACGGCAGGTCGCGCGGCAGGGCGGAACTTCGCACGTGCCGGTGCTATCCGTCGACGATCCGCTGGTCGTGACGCCGGGTACCACTCACATCACCCACGTCGACGAGGGCGCGATCTGTTCGGAGATGCTCGACCTGTACCAGAACGAGGGGATCATCGCCGAGCCCGCGGGTGCGCTGGCCGTCACCGGGCTGTCGAGACTGTCACTGCCTGCCGACGCCGACGTCGTCTGCCTGATCTCCGGCGGCAACAACGACGTGTCGCGGTACAACGAGATCATCGAACGGTCCCTCGTCCACAAGGGACTCAAGCACTACTTCCTCGTCGACTTCCCGCAGGAGCCAGGCGCACTGCGCAGGTTCCTCGATGAAGTCCTCGGTCCCGACGACGACATCACGGTGTTCGAATACGTCAAACGCAACAACCGCGAGACAGGTGCGGCGCTCGTCGGCATCGAACTCGGTTCACCAGAGGGGCTCGCCGACCTCATGGAGCGGATGTCGCATTCCCGACTCAACTGTGAGCGGCTCGAACCGGGTTCGTCGGCGTACAACTACCTGACCTGAACCGGGCTGACGTGGCCGTCACCGAACTCTGGTGCCGACGACCACGTTGTGGCCGGGGCTGTGCAGACCGTCGTCGGTGATGTCGACGTCGGACCAGCTCAGCGCCGGTTCGAGCCGGATCGGCACGTCGGTCGGCTCTGCGCCGATCACCGCGACAACGCTCTGGTCGCCACGGTGCATCGCGAACCAGCCGGCCTGCTCGTCGTACTCGACGTCGAGTGAGGCAAATGACTTGTCGGCGAACGCGTTTCGGGTCTTGCGCAGCTCGATGAGTGCTCGATAGAACTCCAGCACCCGCGCGTGGACTCCGGTGCGGGGCTCGCTCCAGTCGAGCTTCGAGTCGGCAAACGTCTGTGGCGATTGCGGATCGGGGATCTCGGCGCTGTCCCAACCGTGCTCGGCGAATTCGGCCTTGCGTCCCTCGGCGGTTGCGCGGCCGAGCTCGGGCTCGGGGTGCGAGGTGAAGAACTGGAACGGGGTACTGGCTGCCCACTCCTCACCCATGAACAGCATGGGGGTGAACGGGGAGAGGAGCACCAGTGCCGCTTTGATGGCGAGTTGGCCGGGATCGAGGTAGGCCGACGGTCGGTCGCCGATGGCGCGGTTGCCGATCTGGTCGTGGTTGCAGGTGTAGGCGAGCAGGGTCGCTGCCGCGATCTCGTCGGTCGGTATCGGCCTGCCGTGGTGTCGACGTCGAAACGACGAATAGGTGCCGTCGTGAAAGAAGCCGCCCCGCAACACCTTTGCCAGCGCGTCGTAGCTGCCGAAGTCGGCGTAGTAGCCTTGCCGCTCCCCGGATATGAGTGTGTGGATCGCGTGGTGGATGTCGTCGTCCCACTGCGCCGTCAGCCCGAAGCCGCCACGATCACGCGGTGTGACCAGACGGGGGTCGTTGAGGTCGCTCTCGGCGATGAGTGAGAGCGGTCTGCCGAGTTCTGCTGCGAGAGAATCTGTTTCGGTGGCAAGCTCCTCGAGGATGTGTACCGCCCGGTGATCGTTGAGGGCGTGGACGGCGTCGAGTCGCAGTGCGTCGATGTGGAAGTCGCGTAGCCACCGCAGTGCGTTGGAGACGATGTAGTCGCGCACGGTGTCGGAGTCCGGTCCGGCCAGGTTGAGTCCGGCGCCCCACGAGGTGGCGCCGTCGCTGAGGTACGGCCCGTACTCCGGCAGATAGTTTCCCGACGGCCCGAGATGGTTGTAGACGACGTCGAGAACGACTCCGATCCCGCGCGCATGGCATGCGTCGACGAACCGCACGAGCGCGTCGGGGCCACCGTAGGATTCCTGGACGGCGAACCAGTCGACGCCGTCGTATCCCCATCCGACGTCGCCGTTGAACGCATTGACCGGCATGAGTTCGACGAAGTCGACGCCGAGGTCGATGAGGTGGTCGAGTTTGTCGATGGCCGAGTCGAGTGTGCCTGCGGGAGTGAACGTCCCGACGTGGAGCTCGTAGATGATCGCGCCGAGAACCGACCGTCCGTGCCACTCGTCGTCGGTCCAGATCGATTCGTCCACGACGTGCAACGCCGACATACCGTGCACGCCGTCGGGCTGGCGGACAGACCTGGGGTCCGGACGCACCGGGGCGTCGGCGCTCGAGTCGTCCGAAGTCGCGGCGTCGCGGAAAATTCTGAAGCCGTAGCGGCGCTGCGGCTCCGAACCTGATTGCGAAGCCGCACCGGAACCCGCGCCGCCGACAGTGTCGACCCGCCACCAGCCCGGTGCGTCGGTCACGGGCGTCATCGGACTGCCGTCGGCGTCCGGTGTGTCGGTCACGAGAATGACCGAACTCGCGGCAGGGGCCCACACCTCGACATCGTCGATGAGACGGGGTGGGTCGAACCGTCTCTGTGGCGAACTCCTGTGAACGTTTTCCTCCGACCTCGAGGCGCCTGTCGCTATGGTGTCTGCGTCGCGAGGGCTGCGGGGTCCGGGGGTGGTCTCCATGGCCCAACCGTAGATCCGCTGGCGCGTGAGCGCCGACTCGCCGCCATGTGACCCATCGCACATGCCGTCGGTCGGGCGATGTATATTACCGCGCAGTTAGTTCGGTAAAGATAAACAGCTTGTTGGCGCGGTGCCAACAGTGGCATGATCTCCGGCATACGCGACACCGGAGGTGCGCACAGCACGGGCAGGGGTGGTTGTCATCGAGAGTCGGGCATGAGTGAAACCGCGGAGCAGGAGAGTACGGCGCCAGACCGTGGCGTGACCATCAGGTCCCGTCATAATGGCGCTGCCGTGTGGTTTCGCGAGCATGTCGTGGCCTCGTTCGACACGTTCGGGCGGCAACTCGGTCTTTTCGTCGAGGTGTTCCGGACCCTCTTCGTCGACATAGCCAAGAGGCGGTTTCCGTTCGCGGAGTTCATCCGTCAGTGCGCGTTCATGGCCAGCACGTCCGTCTTGCCGACGCTGCTCGTCGCGATCCCGATCGGCGTCATCGTGTCGATCCAGGTGAGCAACATCGCCGGACAGATCGGAGCAACGTCGTTCTCCGGCGCGGCAACCGGTCTGGGCGTGATTCGCCAGGGTGCACCGCTGGTGACGTCGCTATTGCTCGCGGGCGCCGTCGGCTCTGCCATCGCCGCCGACCTCGGCTCGCGGACGATCCGCGACGAGATCGATGCGATGAAGGTGATGGGCGTCAACCCGATCGAACGACTCATCTCGCCGCGACTCCTCGCGACGATGGTCGTGAGTTTCCTGCTGTGCGGCTTCGTGTGCTTCGTCGGCTTCATCACCGGCTACGTGTTCAACGTGTACTTCCAGGGCGGCACACCCGGTAGCTATACCGGAACCTTCGCATCGTTCGCCTCTGTCTCCGACCTCTCGTTCGCGCTCATCAAGTCGGTCATATTCGGGGCGATCGTGGCAATCGTCGCGTGCGACCGCGGGTTGTCGACCAAGGGTGGGCCTGCGGGAGTGGCGAATTCGGTCAACGCCGCCGTCGTCAACTCGGTCCTCCTCTTGTTCACGGTGAACGTCATTCTCACGCAGATGTTCGCTCTCCTCGTCCCGACAAAGGTGGTGTGAGGTGACTGCATCACGGTATGTGGCACCGGTTCTGCGTCCGCTCAACGCGGGCAAGGTGGTCGTCACCGCACCCCGCGACGCGCTCGCCCGGATGGGGCATCTCGTCACGTTCCTCGTGCGGTCGATCGGTGCGGTGCCGCTGACCTTCGTCCACTACCGCAAAGAAGTGTGGCGTCTGCTCTCCGACGTCGCATGGGGCAATGGGGCGATCGTCGTCGGCGGTGGAACCGTCGGGGTGATGCTCATCCTCGGTGTCATGGGTGGCGCGACGGTCGGTATCGAGGGCTACACCGCGCTGAATCTGCTCGGCATGGCACCGGTGACCGGCGGACTCTCGGCCTTCGCGACGACCCGCGAGATAGGACCACTACTCGCCGCTACGGCGTTCACCGCGCAGTCGGGATGTCGGTTCACCGCACAGCTGGGGTCGATGCGGATCAGTGAGGAGATCGACGCCCTCGAGTCGATCGCGATTCGGCCGATGCCGTATCTCGTGACCACGCGCATGCTCGCGGCCGTGATCGCGATCGTGCCGCTCTACTCGGTGTCGTTGGCCGCGAACTACATTGCGTGCCAAGTCATGTTCCAGCTCCAGAGCGGCAAGGGGGCAGGTGACTACCTCTCCTATTTCGACTCGTTCATCCGCTCGCAGGACGTGTTCTTCTCGTTCGTCAAGGTGATCATCTTCGTGCTGCTGACCACCTTCATCCAGTGCTACTACGGGTATTTCGCGTCGGGCGGACCCGAGGGAGTCGGCGTTGCGGCGGGCCACGCGATCCGTCTCGCGATCATCGTCATCGTCTTCGCGAACCTCATCATGACGCTCGTCTTCTGGGGCATGTCGTCGGGCGTTCGGATATCGGGATGAGGGGAGACCGATGAACATCGCCACCGACGGACGCAACCCGTCGCTACGCCAGTACATCCTGCGCGGACTGATCTTCGTGGTCGTGCTCGCCATCATGTTCGTCGTCCTGTTCATGCGATATCAGGGTGCGTTCGACTCGGTCGTCGGGGTGCACGCCGAGATGGAGGACATCGGCGACGGGCTCGTCGACAGCGCGGACGTTCGGTACAACGGCCTGATCGTCGGCGAGGTCAAGACCATGCAGCTCTCCACCGAGACGGGGGCGGGGGGCAAACAGATCAAGGTCGTCGACATCGACCTCGATCCCGCACAGGCCGAAGGGATTCCGGCCAATGTGACGGCGCGGACCGTGCCGTCGAATCTGTTCGGCGTGAACTCGGTGGAGTTCGTCGCCCCGGAACAACCAGCACAAGAACGTCTTTCCGACGGCGCGACCATTCCAGCCGACCGGTCACTTGCGACGATCAAACTGCAGGACGCGCAGAACGATCTGCAGACGCTGCTGACGGCTGTGCCTCCCGAACAATTGGCGGCCGTGCTCGGCACCATCGCGGACGCACTTCGCGGCGGTGGCGCGGTGTTCGGGATGTTCTCCGGCGAACTCAAGACATATTTCGAATCCATCAACGCGCAGTTCCCCACGGGGGCGCCCTCCGGGTTCGACAACTTCAACGATTCGGTACTCGGACTGGCGAAGTCGGCGCCCGAATTGCTGAATACTCTGGGCCGCAGCATCATCCCCGCGATGACCATCGCATCACATCAACGTGACCTCACCGCGCTCCTCACCGCGGCGTCGGGCACGCTCGACCAGGCGCAGACCCTGTTCGCGCGCAACGGCGACGTGGCCAAGCGGTTGGTTCCCGATTTGGACACGATGATCGGCGCGGTGACACTCGAGCCGAACTCGCTTCCGCAGGCGCTCACCGCGCTGAATCAACTGGCCGCCAAGGCGGTCACTGTGTTCACCGGACTCAACGGCCTCGTGCAGGTCAACATCGGCATCAGTTTCGGTGCGCTGCAGCACTACTCACGTGCCAACTGCCCGGTCTACAACGGTGGGCCGTACGGCCAGGCGCGTGGTCCGGGATGCGTCGGACCGGGAACAGGTACCGGCCCCACCAGTTCCGGACCGCTGCTCGTCGCGCCTGCATCGAACCAGCAGGGGTCGAACCAGCAGGGATCGAATGCCGACCGGTCGTCGGCGGGTGCGGTCACGACCAGCGCTGACAACCGGACGCTGACGACGGCACTCGACCGCGCGCCGCGCGCGGCTGACACGTTGATGCTCGGCCCGCTCGTGCAGTCGGTGTCACTCGAACGAGACGGCGACGGCAACGGCACTGGGGGAGGACGATGAGCGCGGTTGAGGGATCGATCCGAAAGCCGTTGATAGGCTTCACCATTTTCGCGCTGGTCGCGCTATTGTTGACCTACATCATCTATTCGACGCTCGAGCGTTCCGTGCCGGGCCCGACACGGGATTTCTCGGCCTATTTCAACGACACGTCGGGGCTCCTCGCCGGCGACGACGTGCGTATGGCCGGGGTTCGCGTCGGACGCGTCCAGTCGATCGATCTCGACCACGGACGCGCCAAGGTGACGTTCGAGGTGCAACAGGACCAGCCGGTGTTCACCACCACGCAGGCGGCAATTCGATACCAGAACCTCGTCGGACAGCGCTACCTCGCGCTGTCGCGCACCGACGCCGCGTCCGAAGCGCCGTTGTCTCCCGGATCGACGTTGCAGCAGCCATCGCAGGATTCGTTCGACGTCACGAAGTTGTTGGCCGGATTCCAGCCGGTGTTCGACACGCTGCAGCCCGAGCAGGTCAACGCACTGTCGAACGGCTTGGTGCAGGCGTTCCAGGGCGACACCGTGTCGTTGAACACCACCGTTGCGCAGATCAGCAAACTTGCCTCTGACATGGCCAACCGCGACGTCGTGATCGGAGCGATCATCGACAACCTCAGCGGCGTGATGCGCGACCTCTCGGTACAGAAGAGTCAGCTCACCGGGGTCGTGACCAGCGTCGCGTCGCTCATCGAGAAACTCAACGCGAACTCGGCAGCGCTGGGCAAGTCCGTCGACCAGGTCGGGCGCACCGCAGCAGGATTCGCCGATGTTCTCGGTCGGTCACGCACCGACCTGGCCGCGGCCGCGAACAACACCAGGTACGCGACGAATGGGCTGATCTCAGCGGGAGCGGCGCTCGACCAGACCGTGATCGATCTGCCCAAGTTCCTCGCTCTTCTCTCGAAGGCCATGCAGGAGGGGGCGTACCTGAACGTGTACGCATGCGATCTCGACATCTCGATCGGCAATGTCCTACTCCCGCCGGGAATCCTCAACAAAATCGGCGGCACCAAACACTCACCGGTGTGCCAATGAGTGGGCGCATGCGAAGGAGCTTCCGCCGGCACCGTCGTACGTGGTACGGCGTCATCGGCGCCGCCGTGATCGTGGCGCTCATTCTGCTGGTCACGGGAATCGGGCAGGCGCACATCGGAAAGAAGTCGTACACAGCCGATTTCGCGCAGGCGGGAGGTATCCGGCCGGGCGACAAGGTGCGCGTCGCGGGAATCGACGTCGGAGAGGTGGCCGACACCTCGCTCGAGCGTGACCACGTCAAGGTCACCATGAAGGTCGATCGCGAGGTCGATGTCACGTCAAACGGCTCGGCCGAAATCAAGATGTCGACGCTGCTCGGTCAGCGCTACGTCGATGTGTCACTGGGCAATTCGTCGCAACCTGCGCCCGACGGTCGGATCGCCAAGACCGCTGTGCCCTACGACCTGCAGAAGACCCTCGAAGTGGGCACCCCGGTGATCGCCGGTGTCGACGACAAGGCGTTGGCGCAGAGCATCACGACGCTCAATGCGCAGCTCTCCGACGCGCCGGCACTTGCTCGCCCGACGATCGACTCGCTGGTCGAGATGTCGAAGATCATCACCAACCGCAAAGACCAGATCACCCAACTGCTCGCCGACACGAACACCGTCACCACGGTGGTGAACGACACCCAGACGCAATTGGCGGTCATCGTCGGTCAGGGCGGGCAACTCGCTCAGAAGATCGTCGCGCGTGAGGCCTTGGTGACCAAACTGCTCGACGGCGTTGCGGCGCTGACCGATCAGACGCGAGCTGTCGCCGCCGAGAACGGCGACAGCTTCGCGCCGATCCTGGCCAACCTCAACACGATCAGCCAGGGCCTCCAGAAAAACCAGGAGAATCTGCGCAAGCTCTTGCAGATACTCCCGGTCACCACGCGCGTGCTGAACAACATCATGGCCGACGGCCCGCATTCCAGGGGATATCTCCCATGGGGTCTCTTCCCCGACAACTGGCTGTGTACCGCGCGTGTGGTGGATGGGTGCTGAGCATGGGAACGAGTCGACACGTGAACACGCATCCGCGCTGGCGCAGGCCGACGATCATCGTCGCGCTGACCGTCCTGGTTGTCGCGCTTCTCTCCGGGTGCTCACTGGTCCCGGCCAGTTGGAAGGTGGCCGTCGGGTCGCAGATCCAGGTGACCGCCTACTTCGCCAACGTCGCAGGTCTGTACAAGGACAACGACGTCGCGGTCCTCGGAATGCCAGTCGGACAGGTGACTTCCGTTGAGCAAGAAGGCAATCGCGTCAAGGTGACCTTCAGCATCGACAAGAACATCCCCGTCCCGGTCGACGCGACGCCTGCGATCGTGAAC
This sequence comes from Gordonia sp. 852002-50816_SCH5313054-c, assembly GCF_001665925.1. Lineage (NCBI taxonomy): Bacteria > Bacillati > Actinomycetota > Actinomycetes > Mycobacteriales > Gordoniaceae > Gordonia > Gordonia sp. 852002-50816_SCH5313054-c. The sequence goes on along the minus strand of NZ_LZTE01000022.1, from coordinate 42,106 downwards.
ACCTCGATCGTCACCACGCGCCATATCGAGTTGACGCCGACGTACTCCGGTGGGCCGAAACTGACAGACGGCGCGGTCCTCAAGAACGAGGGGCGTAGTCCGGTAGCTGTCGGTGATCTCTTCGACGCCGTCGATCGTCTGGTGTCGTCGTTGAGTACCGACACGGCAGGCGAAGGGCCGATCGCAGATCTGGTCGACATCACGTCGGGAACGACGTCGGGAAACGGCGAACGTATCCGCGAGGCCATCAACCAACTCGGTTCTGCGACAGACGTCTTCGCAGGCAACGGAGATCAGCTCACGCAGATCATCAAGAACACGCAGAAGCTCACCGGCGCGTTGACCGCGAATTACCCGAAGATGAAGCAGTTCTCGTCGTCGATCACTCAGGTGGCGTCAATGCTCGGGCAACAAGCTCCTGGGCTGACGGCGACACTCGACGATCTCAATCAGACGTTGCTCAACACGTCGCAGTTCCTCGGCAACAACTCGACGACCATCAGCGACTCGACGGGCAGACTGAGCGCGCTGGTGCGCAATCTGAGCGATTACTCGCGTCAGGTGGTCGAGACGGTCGACGTCGCGCCGCTGCTGTTCCAGAACCTGGCCAACACCGTGTCGCCGGAGCAACGCGCGTGGCGCTTGCAGGTGCTCCTTGACAAGTCGCTGATCGACGGTGAGGCGCTCAACCAATTCTGCCAGTCGATCAACCTGCAGAAGAACGGCTGCCGAACCGGTCAGCTCAAGGATTTCGGGCCAGACCTCGGTGTGTTCTCGAGTCTGCTGGAGATGAGCAAATGAGGCAGTACACGATCACGCTGGGCAGACCGCGATCGCCCATCTCGCGCGCCGCGATCGCGGAACATCTGTGGCCGCTGCGTCGGACCCGGATGACTCGGATGCAGATGGGTCGGACGCAGATGGGTCAAACGCCGTCGGGTCGGACGCACGGAATGCGCCGACGCCGCGACGCGCGTCGTGGTGTCCCGGCGATCCTCACGCTGATCGTCGCGGCGACCGTCGGACTGTGCGGCTGCAGTGCGATGCCCGGCCTCACCGTCGAACAGCTCCCGCTACCTGCTCCCGGTGGGATCGGCGACGGCAAGACGCTCATCGCGCACTTCGACAACGCATTGAACCTGCCGACCCGCGCGAAGGTGAAACTGAACGGCACCGACGTCGGTGAGGTCAGCGACATCGCGGTGCGCGACTACACCGCGATCGTGCAGATGAAGGTCGCAGGCGACGCGCAGATCCCCGCGGGTACCGGGGCACAACTGCGACAGGCGACGCCCCTCGGTGATGTCTTCGTCGCTCTCATGCCTCCGGCGAACGCATCGGGTCCCTCTGTTGCCGACGGCACGGTGCTCACCGGCCCGACGTCGGCTGCGGCGACCGTCGAGGACATCCTCGTCTCCGCGGCCGCAGTGGTCGACGGGGGATCGCTGGGGTCGTTGCAGCAGATCGTCACCGAGCTGAGCGCTGCCGTGGCGGGCGGACCGAGCAGCCCCGGCAATCTGCAGGGCGCCATCAAGGAATTCACCACCGCGATCAGCAGACTGAACGCCAACTCCGCCGAGGTCGACCGTTCGTTCCGCAACACCTCCGTACTGACCGCGGATCTCGCCGCGGGTCGACCGCAGATCATGGCGGCCATCAACAAGCTCGGCCCGGCGATCGACACCATCGACGACCAGATGAACTTGATCTTGTCGACGCTCGACAAGACGAACAGCGTCACCGATGCGACGAATGACTTCCTCGGCAGCAATTCCGACAGCTTCGTCTCGCTGGTCGGGAGTTTGCGAACCCTGACCGCCGAATTGCGCGACATACCACCGATTCTCGGGCCGGTGTCGCGCAATCTGGGTGAGCTGACGCCGAAGTTCGCCAAGACAATTCGAGGCAATTCTGTTGCGAGTTCAGCAAAGTTGTACTGGCTCACAACGGGATTCGGGTTCGATTCGGCCAGCCGACTGCCCGAACTGCAAGACCTCCAGGCTGGTGGGCAGTCGCTCGAGCAGACGCTGACCCGGGTTCTTGCGCAACTGAGCGGCACGAAGGGATGCTGCGGATGATCACCTGGTTGCGAAAGCACTCGAGTCTGCTCGGCAACATCGGGCTGGTCGTCGTCATGCTGGTCGGCCTCGCCTACATCGGGTTCGGTGCGCTGAGTTGGCGCCCCTGGCAGGGCTCCTACCACCTCACGGTCAACTTCCCGATTTCCGGTGGACTACAGGACAGTTCACGTGTGACGCTCCGCGGCGTCAACATCGGGAAGGTCGAGTCGCTTCGGGTGCAACCGCAGTCGGTGCAGGCCAACCTCACCATCGACGACGACGTCAAGATCAACCGGAATTCCCTGGTATCGGCATTGGGCTTGTCGGCGGCGGGCGAGCAGTACGTCGACTTCACGCCCACAACCAGCAGCGGTCCCTATTTCACCGACGGCGACACGATCGAGGTCAATCAGACGCACGTCACCGCGCCGTTCCCGGCGTTGCTCGAGTCGTCGTTGAATGTCATCAGTCAGATAGACCCCGTGAAACTCCGTGCCACAGTGTCGAGTCTCGACACCGCGCTGACTCCGGAGGCCGGGCAGACCAATCAACTCCGAGTGTTCTTCGACGCCGCGGGCACGGTCTTCACCGACCTGCGTCGGGTGCTGCCCGAGACCACGAAACTCATCCAGCAGACCGGTACGATCCTCGCCACGACCGCCAACGTCCAGCCCGACCTGGGGACGGCGGTGTCGGGCGCGAGTACAGTGGTGAACTCGGCCGTTGCCGCGAACGGAGAACTCAACACGTTGCTCGGCAAGGGACCCGCCCAGCTCACCAGCCTGAGCGGCTCACTGAGTCAGATCCGAGATCCGTTGACCGGGGTGGTCCAACAGGTCGCAGACATCGCGCGTCAGGGCGCACTGCGCGCACCCGCTCTGGCGACCCTGCTGCCGTCGATCCGCGACGCCTCCTACATCAGTCAGGACATGTTCCACGATGGTGCGTGGTGGGTCATGGCGTCGATCTTCCCGCGGCCCTACTGCAACTACGCGGTCACCCCGATCCGCCCGACCAAGGTGCTCGAAACGGTGATTCCGACCAATCTGTACTGTGTCACCGAAGACAAGAACCAGCAGATCCGAGGTTCGGCCAACGCGCCCCGACCTCCCGGGGACGACACCGCGGGACCGGCACTGGGAGCCGACCCGAACGCACGGACGGTACCGCTGGGATAGGACTGGTCTACCGCCGGGATACGACGGTGTGGCCGCCGTGACGACCACGGCCGAATCCACCCGCGAAGCCGCACATCGCGCCCGCACCCGGGGCGGGCGAGCACACTGAACTGGAAGCACATGACAGCCGACAAGAACAGCACCGACGACAACAACGTCGACAAGATCGACTCCGACGACAACAGCACCGACAAGGTCGACACCGACGACGCGCAAGAAGTCGGCACCGGTAAGACACGCGCCGAGAAGGTAGATGCCGCAGCGTCGGACGATGTCCCCGAGCGGCAGGCTCCTCGGACGAAGAGTGCGCGTGCCGCGGCTCGCAGGTCCAGCGCAGCCGCCGACGGGACCCCTCAGGAGACTGCCGCTCAGAAGACCGAGGGCAGTGCATCAGGCGACGCGGCAGAGCCGGAGAAGAAGGAGCGCAAGGGTTCTCGCCAGGTCTCCGTCACCATCAGCACCGCGGGACTTCTCAAGGTGCTCGCAGGGATCGTGGTTGTCGCGCTGATCGTGGGTGTCGGACTGCTCGGTTGGGGCTACTACCGCGACCAACAGAAGTTGGCTGCCTTCGACGATGCGAAGTCGGCATCGTCGGTCTTCACGGTCAAACTCGTCAGCACGATGAATTCCGACGCCGTCGGCGACATGAAGACCCTGCTGGGGCCGCTGAGTACCGGAGAGTTCAGACAGAATCTCGAGCGTGAGCAGACTGACGGCTCCAAGGCGCTGCGCGATCTCAACGTCAAGGCCACTCCGACGGTCAAGTCGGTGTCGGTCGAGTCGTTCGACGCCGATCGTGCGTCGACCGCCGTGCTCGTCGAGGTGTGCGGCACGAGCACGATCGCGCCCAGCGGCGGTAAGGAGCTGATGCTCGTCTGGCTCAACCTGGTGAAGGAAGACGGTTCCTGGAAGGTGTCCAAACTCAGTGGGGCACAGGCCGGTTTGGGGCAGCAGCAGGGAGCGAGCGGTCCGGCCGCCGATACGCAGGGCGGTTCGCAGAGTCCCGCGCCGGCCGCACCATCACCCGCCGCCCCTGCTCCTGCTCCCGGCGGCTGAGCCAACCGCGGCGACGTCGGCCCCAGTCGCCGACGCCGCGCCGGTTGCCACAGAGGTGTCACCGTCGCCTGCACGTACCAGGATGGCCACAGGGTTCGCGGCACGCAGTTCCCCGAGGTCTGCGACGCCCCGATAGACCTTGTCCGACAACACATCACGCCAGGTCCCCGAGGGTAGGTCGAGGAAGGTCAGCGCCGCGTCGTCGATGAGGCTGTGGGTGAATCGGGCCGTCACGACGATCACCTCGGGCACCTCGTCGACGACGCGTCCGAACGCGATCGCGTGGTCGGCGCCCGGCCCGTCGGCGTAGAGCGGTAGGTAACCGCTATCGCGATCAAATGCTGCCGGACGTGCTGCGCGTACCGCGAGTGCCGCACGCACGACCCGCGCCTTGGGGTGATCGAGCGAACGGTCGTAGTCGACGGGGCGGCGGTTGTCGGGATCGACGAGCGAGTCGTCCCACCACTCGGTGCCCTGGTAGATGTCCGGTACGCCGGGGCACAGAAGCGCAATCGCCTTGCGTGCGAGCGCCTCTTGCTCCCACGCCGAGGCGATCCGCGAGACAAAACGTGAGATCAACTCGGCTGCAGCACCTTTGGTGATCTCGTCGATCCAGGCTTCGATCTGGCCCTCGAACTCCTCGTTGACGTCGGTCCACGATGTGTGCAGTTCGGCCTCCCGCGTCGCCTTGCGCGCGTAGTCGTACAGGCGCTGTCGGAGTTCGTCGCTGACGGTCGCGCTGCCGGGGGGATCACCGATCGGCCAGACGCCGATGATGTTCTGCAAGAGGAAGTAGCCGGTGAGGTCATCCGGCGGGGGCCAATTCGACCAGAGCTCGTCGACGAGGAGCGACCACCGTTCGGGTACCTGGGCGAGCAACGCGATCCGAGCGCGCACGTCCTCACCGCGTTTGGTGTCGTGCGTGCTGGTCGCCGTCATGGCCAATGGCCATTGCGCCGCACGAATCGCGTTGTGGTTGTGGAAGTTCTGCAGGCTCATGGTCGGGTCGGCGGGGTCGCTACCCACCTCGAGCGACGAGACGAGTCGCGCTGTCCGGTAGAAGAGGCTGTCCTCGATACTCTTGGCCGTCACGGCACCGCCGGTCTGTGCAAGCCGAGAACTCGCGGCACCGTCGTGCGTTGTCGCACTGATCACGGTATCGATGGCAGCAGCGAGATCTGCTCTGCGCGCGGCTATCTCGGTCGCGGTGGTGATCAGTAGGGGACGCAGTGACGGATAGTCGGCGCGGTACACGGGTAGTGCCGCGATCAGCTCTGCGGTCGCTTCGGCGACCGCGTCCGAATCGGCGTCGGGATCAGAGTGAGTGATCGCGCGGACCAATCTGCGGTGTTCGCTGCCGAACTTGTCGTGCAGCGTCTGCAGTTTGCGTTCGCGCTCCTGTGTGTGCAGCCAATGCGAGTCACCCGGTACGCCGGTGACGCGCAGGTGGATCTCGTCGAGTTCGACGACTCCCGACGGTGCGGTGAACACCGCGTCGATGATCCGCATCTGGTCGTATCCGGTCGTCCCCTCGACGGGCAAGGTCGGTTCGAGTTGTTCGTCGGCCGCCAGGATCTTCTCGATGTACAGCAGTGAGTCGGGACCGATGTCGCTTCGCAACTCGTCGAGGTACGCCATCGGTTGCCAGAGTCCGTCGGGATGGTCGACGCGTAGGCCGTCGATGAGCTCGGCGTCGAAGAGTTCGTTGATCCAGGTGTGCGTTGCGCGATAGACCTCATGGTCTTCTTGGCGTAGGCCCGCGAGCTCGTTGACCGTGAAGAATCTGCGGTAGCCGATGAGTCCGCTGTCCCACGGCACCAGCCGATAGTGTTGGCGCGCATGCACATCCTGTGCGCTACCGCCGAGAGTTCCTGGTGCGGTAGGGAATTCGTGGTCGTAATAGCGCAGAACGCCGTGCGAGTCGACGGTCAGCGGCGACAGGTCGCCGTCGGAGGCGACCACGGGGATCGCGATCTTGCCGTCGCAACCGTTCTCCGACGAGAAGTCGACGTCGAAGTACGACGCGTACCGCGATCCGGAGCCGCGCCGGAGTAGATCGGCGAACCACGGGTTGCGCATCACCTCGGCGACACCGGTGTGGTTGGGCACGATGTCGATGATGATTCCCAGGCCATGCTCGGACGCCGCGATCCGGAGTGCGCGGAGCCCCTCGAGGCCACCGAGTGTGGCAGACACCTGGGGTGGTGGAACCCAGTCGTAGCCGTGCGTCGACCCGGGCATGGCGGTCCCGATCGGTGACAGATAGATGTGGCTGATGCCCAGCGCCACAAGGTGATCCAGGATGCCGATGGTGGCGGCGAAGTCGAAATCCGGTGTCAGTTGTACCCGGTATGTGGCGATCGGGCGTTGGCGATCGCTTGTCGTCATGCCAGTGTGCGCAAGACGAGGAGTGAACGCGCGCCGATCGTGACCGTGCTGCCGCAGGGCGCCGACTCGATGTGGGAGTCGCCCTGCGGATGTGTGGTGTCCAAGACGCCCTCCCACTCGTGGCCGAGCCGTTCGGAGGCCAACGTGAACTCGATGTCCTCGTAGTGTGCGTTGAAGCAGATCATGAAGCTGTTGTCGGAGATGACCTCACCGCGTTCGTTCTTCTCCGCGATGCCGTTGCCGTTGAGGAAGACTGCGAGGCTCTTGCCGAATCCGCTGTCCCAGTCGGCGGTCGTCATCGCCTCGCCCGAGGGCGTCAGCCACACGATGTCGAGCATGTCCTCCCCCCATCGGATCGGCTTGCCCGCGAAGAAGCGTCGACGTCGGAACACCGCATGCTTGGTGCGCAGGTCGATGGCCTTGCGGGTGAACGCGAGAAGGTCCGAATTCTTGTCGGCGAGAGACCAATCCATCCACGCCAGCGGCGAGTCCTGGCAGTACACGTTGTTGTTGCCCTGCTGGGTACGACCGATCTCATCACCGTGCGCCAGCATCGGGGTGCCCTGCGACAGAAACATCGTCGCGAGGATGTTGCGCTGTTGGCGCGCGCGGAGCTCGTTCACCTCCGGATCGTCGGTGGGACCCTCGACGCCGCAGTTCCATGACCGGTTGTGGCTCTCGCCGTCACGGTTGTCCTCACCGTTGGCCATGTTGTGTTTCTCGTTGTACGACACCAGGTCTCGCAACGTGAAGCCGTCGTGCGCGATGACGAAGTTGATACTCGCCGACGGTCGCCGGCCCGTGGACTCGTAGAGATCCGACGAACCGGTGAGCCGAGAGGCGAACTCTCCCAACGTCGCAGGCTCACCGCGCCAATAGTCGCGCACGGTGTCGCGATACTTGCCGTTCCACTCTGTCCACAGCGGCGGGAAGTTGCCGACCTGATAGCCGCCCTCGCCGATATCCCACGGTTCGGCGATCAGCTTCACCTGGCTGACCACCGGATCCTGTTGCACCAGATCGAAAAAGGCCGACAGGCGGTCGACGTCATGCAGTTCGCGGGCGAGCGTCGACGCGAGGTCGAAGCGGAAACCGTCGACGTGCATCTCGAGCACCCAGTAGCGCAGCGAGTCCATGATGAGCTGCAGCGTGTGAGGATGGCGTCCATTGAGGCTGTTGCCGGTGCCCGTGTAGTCCATGTACATCTCGGGCTGACCGTCGACGAGTCGGTAGTAGGCGCCGTTGTCGATGCCGCGGAAGCAGACGGTCGGACCGAGGTGGTTGCCCTCGGCGGTGTGGTTGTAGACCACGTCGAGGATCACCTCGATGCCTGCGGTGTGGTACGCACGTACCATCGCCTTGAACTCGGTGACGGCACTGGCGGGCTGATCCGGATTGGACGCGTACTCGAGGTGCGGCGCGAAGAAACCAAACGTGTTGTAGCCCCAGTAATTGCGTAAACCCTTGTCGCGCAGCACGAAGTCCTGCATGAACTGGTGCACGGGCATGAGTTCGATCGCCGTGATGCCAAGCTCTTTGAGGTGGTCGATGATCACCGGGTGGGCAAGGCCGGCATAGGTGCCACGCAACTGCTCCGGGATGTCGGGATGGGTCGCGGTCATGCCTTTGACATGCGCTTCGTAGATGACCGTCTGGTGATAGGGGCGTCGTGGCGCGCGGTCGTGCTGCCAGTCGAAGTACGGGTTGATGACCACGGACAACATCGTGTGACCGAGTGAATCGAGTTGCGGCATCGACGGCGACCGGTCGGCCGACACGTCCTCGGCGGGCGAGATCGTCTCCGTGTCGGCATCTTCGATGAGGACTTCGGCGTCGTCGGTGGTGGTGTCGGCGTCTTCGACGGGGGTCTCGGTGTCTTCGACGGTGTTATCGGCGTCAGCTGAGGGGTCGTCGGCCTCGCCTGTCGACGGGCCCGCGTCTCCGTTGGCGGTCTCGGTCGCCGATTCCTCGGACGCCGAGGCTCCGGTGTCCGCGGTGGGGTTGTGCGCGCCGGCAGTGGTGGCCGACGAGGTCTCGTAGTCGTCGGAGTCGGGGTCGGCGGTGGCGCGCAACGACTGTTCGGCGGGGACGACGGGCGGTTCACCACCATCGTCGTCGGACTCGGACGACGCCATCGGATAGGAGAACAACGACTCGTCGCCGTCGAAATCCCCGTGAAATGCCTTGCCGTACGGGTCGAGCAGCAGCTTCGACGGGTCGCAGCGCAACCCGCTCGCCGGATCGTAGGGGCCGTGGACGCGATATCCGTAGAACTGGCCTGGGCCGATGTTCGGCAGATAGCAATGCCAGCAGTAGCCGTCGACCTCGTCGAGACGAATGCGACGCTCGTGCCCGTCCCTGTCGATCAGACACAGGTCGACGGCCTCGGCGACCTCGGAGAACAGCGAAAAGTTGGTTCCCACACCGTCATACGTTGCGCCGAGCGGATATGGCGTACCCGGCCAGACCGGGATGGGCTCGGGCTCGGGAGCGACGAGCGCGTCAGCCTGTTCGGGGCTGTCCGGCGGCAGCGATCCCGGCGTCGACTCTGATGTACGCGGGGGAGTGGCCGTCGTCGCGTCGGCTGTCTGTCCGACGCTCTGGGCATCGGTGCCGGGTGCCGGCTCGTGAGGTGCCGTGTCGTCGGTCGGCGGTACGGTCATGCCCACCTTTTCGCAGTCATGCCATGACCCTAGTCGCGATAGGCGCCGTCTTCATCTCGGGGAAAAGCCGCACTCGTGTGCGTTAGACGACACCCCCACGGTCGGTCTGCATCGGCGTACTCCGCGAGGAGGTCGCTGAGCCGACGGCGGCTGGCGCGTCAGCGGTGGTTGGGACCGGTCCAGGGCAGGGCCTGTGTCATCTGGCGTTCGAGCTCGTCGGTCAGACTGCGCACGTACGTCGCGCTCAGATGATGCCAATCCTTGTAGACGATGATGTTTCCCACGACTGCCGGGCATTCCGTCGGGGTGCAGATGCCGTTCGACACGTCGAGCGGATGGAACAGTGGCTTGCCGTCGGCGAACGGCGCTGCGGGATCGGTCGGGGAGAGCACCCGCGCCCGATCGGAGCCGCATTCGGATGCGGTTCCGCCGTCGGACAGGCACGTCGGGGTGTCGAGGGCGCCCGTCGGCCCCATTGGCCACGGTGTGTCGCGCATGCCGAGAACGGGGATGCCCGCATCCATGAACTGCGTGAAGATCGGCTTGTAGTCGTCGGGCATCCAGTCGCCCGGCTTGTAGTCGCGTGGACGGGTCGAGTTGGTGAACACCGCGTCGGGTTTGTCGGCGATCACCTTCGCCATCACGCGCTGCACCCAGTCGTGGCATTGCGGATACGGCACACCCCGCTGCTTGGGCACCAGCTCGGTGGACAGCGGGCACCCCATCTTCAGGTATGTCGTGACCTTGAAGTGGTTGCGCTTGCCCAGCTCGTCGAGCGCGGTGATCCAGAACTCGGCGTGCGAGCCACCCGCGAGGGCAATCGTCCTCGTCGCGGTCGGGTCGCCGTAGACGCCGACGTGGATCTCCGGGTCCTCGAACGAACTCATGAAGCCCTGCGTCGAGGTCTCCGGGAAGTCGCCGAGCACTGCCAGCGGTGTCGGTTGGGGATCGAGCGCGGGCACCGGCCAGCCGTTGAGCAGAGCGCGGGCGCCGGGGTAGGAGTGCGGGTCGAGATTCGCTGTGTTGACGACGGTGTTCGCGACGTGCCGGTCCCATGCATTGACCCCGACCGCGACGCCGATCGACAAGACGACCAGCACGGTCGTCACCACCGACGTGTAGCTGAGCCAACGCGAACGTCCCTGTCGGTCGCCGCGGGCCAGCTTCGCGCGGTCGCCGCCCCGCAGCGGATCCTCGACGTAGCGCTTGGTCAGCCAGGCCAGACCGATGGACACGGCGAGGAGCCCGATGCCCTCGATGACGTTGGCGTGGTCTTTGCCGCGCCAGGTCAGATAGAAGATCAGCAGTGGCCAATGCCAGAGGTACAGCGAGTACGCGATGGTGCCGAGCCATACCGGTACCCGGCTGGACAGCGCACGGTTGACCGCCGGTTGCGACTGATCGATCGCTTCATGCCTCGACCGAGGACGCTCGAGTGCGGTGGCTCCCGCCCAGATGATGACGAGCGTCGAACCGACGGGCACCAGTGCCCACGGACCCGGGTACGAGTCGACGCCGTCGATCCACCACCCACAGGTGATGATCAGGCCGAGAGCGATGATCGCCGCACCGTTGCGGATCCAACGGGGAACGTGCCAGCGCGGCAACCAGATGGCGAGCAGACCGCCGGCGAGTGGCTCCCACAGGCGCGAGAGGGTGTCGTAGTAGTTCCACTGTTGATTGACGCCCATCCGCATGTGCGCCCAGTAGAACGAGACAGCGGCGACCGCCAACAGTGCGAGGCCGACGAGAAGACGGATCGTCTTCGGCTCAGCGATCGGTCGGATGATCGCCGACAGCAGCTTGATCGTTCCGGCCGCGATGACCGCGGCGAACAGCATGCCGACGAAGAACTGCCCCTGCACCGACATCGACCAGATGTGCTGCAGCGGACTGTTCGCGGAACTCGCCGCGAGGTAGTCCTGCGAGTTCAGCGCCAGATACCAGTTCTGGTAGTACAGCGCCGACGCACGCAGCTCGCGCCCGATGTTGAGCCAGCGGGTCTGCGGAAGGATGACGACGGTCAGGATCGCGACCGCGATGAGGACCGTGAACAGCGCCGGGAGGAGTCGGCGCAGCAGTCGTTTGAGGCGCGGCCACGGGTTGAGCGCCTCGATGAACGTGACGTGCGACGTCTGGCTGTTGATCGCGTGACGCAGCAGCGATCCGATGAAGAAGTAACCCGACAGTGCGAGGAAGACATCGACGCCGCCGGACACCCTGCCGAACCAGATGTGGAAGCAGGCAACCAGCATGATCGCGATCCCGCGGAGGCCGTCGAGATCGGTGCGATACGCGGGGAGCGGTGGGACGGGCTCGTTCCGGTTAGGGGTCGTCACCACTTGGGTTGGGGCTGCCACGTCAGTCGTGCTTGCTTCCGTGTCGGGGGCTGGGACGAGTCGGTGGCGACCTATCCACACACACGCGCGGTGGACGACAACCGCCGTACTCCGCGTAGGAGGCTACCCGCCGCAACTGTGAAAAACCCATTCCAGCGGGTCCGACACACTGAGCAGAGGGGTGTCGCGACGACGCAGAGGGGTGTCGCGACGACGTCGGGTCAGTGAGTGGCGCGCGCCCGGTGTCGAGCGCCGTCGAGTAGTACGCCGAGCGCGTCGTCGAATTCTGCTGCGAAGTCGCGACCCGACGGGCCGGTGACCCCGAGCCGTTCCATCTGGGCCCGCGTCTGTTCCTCGATCGTCAGCCCGATGATGAGCTGGCATATCGCGGTGGCGACTCCATGTGCGTCGCGCGGGCTCAGTCCCCCGGAGAGCGCGACGTCGGTCAGGTCGTCGGACACCGTTCTCGTCGCGAGTCCGCTGGCCCACGCCGACGAGACCACCTCCGCGCTGTCGGGAACAGCGAGCAGCGCCGTCCGCATCCCGATCGCGATGTCGGCGAGTCTGGCGTCCCACGGCTGATCGGGGTCCGACGGGTCGATGTCGCCGAGGATGTCGTCGGCCAGCGCGGCCAGCAGCGACTGCTTGTTGGGAAAGTGCCAGTACAACGCGTTGGGGCGGACACCGACTTCAGTTGCCAGCCTGCGCATCGAGAGGTCGGCGAGGCTGTAGTCGGTCAGGATGCCGCGCGCGGCGCGCAGGACGTCGGCGCGGTTGTTGCTCACCGCGTCAGGGTATCCAGGCCGTCCGGCCGTGACGCAACCTGTACACCGTTCAGGAGGAGCCTGTACAGTGTCCAGGAGTTCGGACCTGAACGGTGTCCAGGACCACTCTAAGCCGGCGAGGAGGGACGCACCACATGGATGCAGCCGACATCAGCCGCGTCGACGCAGCACACATCTGGCATCCCTACGGCGCCATGCCGTCTCCGACGCAACCGCGTGTCGTCCGCGGCGCCGACGGTGTGCGACTCACACTCGCCGACGGCGGTGCGGTCATCGACGGAATGAGCTCGTGGTGGGCCGCCATCCACGGTTATCGCCACCCGGTCCTCGACGCCGCGGCGCGCGATCAACTGGAGTCGATGAGCCACGTGATGTTCGGCGGATTGACCCACGAGCCCGCCGCGCGGCTCGCGCAGTTGCTCGTCGACATCACACCAGGACCCCTGCAGAAGGTGTTCTTCTGCGATTCGGGTTCGGTGTCGGTCGAGGTCGCGGTGAAGATGGCGCTGCAGTATTGGCGCAGCCGTGGCAAGCCGGAACGCACGCGACTGCTGACCTGGCGCGGTGGGTACCACGGCGACACCTTCACCCCGATGAGCGTCTGCGATCCCGAGGGCGGGATGCACGCGATGTGGCGTCGAATTCTGGCCGACCAGGTGTTCGTGCCTGCCCCGCCCGCGGAGTTCGATGCCGACTATGTCGACTCCATAGAGGCCGCTGTCGTTGCACACCGCGACGAACTCGCCGCGATCATCGTCGAACCCGTTGTGCAGGGCGCAGGCGGTATGCGCTTCCACGACCCCGCCTATCTCGGCGAGCTGCGTCGAATCTGCGATGAGCACGACCTGCTCTTGATCTTCGACGAGATCGCCACCGGATTCGGGCGCACCGGCGAGCTGTTCGCCGCCGACCACGCGCGCGTCTCGCCCGACATCATGTGTGTCGGCAAGGCGCTGACCGGCGGCTACCTGACGTTGGCCGCGACGCTGTGCACCACAGCGATCGCCGAGACGATCAGTGCGGGTGAGGCCGGTGGATTGGCGCACGGTCCCACGTTCATGGCCAATCCGCTCGCCTGTGCGGTCGCGGTCGCCTCCACCGAACTGCTGCTCGACGGTCCGTGGCGACGCCGCGTCGCCGACATCTCCGACCTGCTCGCGCGAGGACTCGCGCCACTGACCGACGTGGCCGGGGTTCGTGATGTCCGCACGTTCGGGGCCATCGGCGTCGTCGAACTCGACGACGAGGTCGACATCGCCGCGGCCACGGATGCCGCCGTCGACGCCGGAGTCTGGTTGCGGCCCTTCCGCAACCTGATCTACACGATGCCGCCGTTCGTCTGCACCGACTCCGACGTCGAGACGATCTGCTCCGGAATCGCCGCGGCCACAACGGCGTCGTGTGCACAGTTGGTCGGCGCGGGAGGTGCCCGATGACACCGGATCACGCCACACTGGGCTCCGAGTTCGGCGAGGTCGACATGCTGCGGGCGGCCGGCACGACGGTCGACGACGCGTCGGCGCTCGACTGGCTCACCGACGCCGCCGCGGCGCGCGATTCGGCTGGGCTGCACCGTGTCCCATTCGTTCGTGAGGCCGGAGCGTCGATGCTCAACCTGGCGTCCAACGACTACCTCGGACTCTCGACGCACCCCGCAGTGCTCGCAGGTGCGCATGCCGCGCTGGATGAGTTCGGGGCGGGGGCTACGGCGTCGCGCCTCGTCGCGGGAACCACGCGGTTGCACGTCGACTTCGAGGACGACATCGCCGACTTCATGGGTTTTGATGCGGCACTGTGCTTTTCGTCCGGCTACCTCGCCAACGTCGGAGCCATCACCGCGCTCGTCGGCCGCGGCGACCTCATCGTGTCCGACACCGGAACCCACGCGTCACTCATCGACGGATGCCGACTGTCGCGTGCGCGAGTCGTCGTCGTCGACCGTGGCGATGTCGCCGCCGTCGCAGCGGCGCTACGCGATCGCCCCGAGGAGCGGGCACTGGTCGTCACCGATTCCGTCTACTCGGTCGACGGCGAGCCTGCGCCGGTCGCGCAGCTCTATCGCGTTGCGCGCGAGCACTCGGCGGCGCTCCTTGTCGACGAAGCGCACGCGCTCGGAGTGCGCGGGCCGGGGGGTCGGGGACTGATCGCGGAAGTAGGACTCTCCGGCGCGCGCGACCTCGTCGTCACGACCGTGTGCTCCAAGTCGCTCGGCGCGCAGGGGGGCGTGGTGCTCGCGACTTCTGCTGTCCGTGAGCACCTCATCGACGTCGCGCGCACCTTCATCTTCGACACCGGACTCAACCCGGCAGCGGTCGGTGCGGCGCGTGCGGCGCTCGGTGTCCTGCGTGCACAGCCCGAGCTACCAGACCGATTGCGGCACAACGCGACACGAATGGCGCGCAGCCTCGGTGCGCCGGTCCCGGCCGCCGCGGTGATCTCGCGCATCGTCGGCGACCCGCAGCCCGCGGTCGACGCCGCAGCACGGTGTCGGGACAGCGGAGTGTTGGTCGGGTGTTTCCGACCGCCGTCGGTCCCGCCGGGGACGTCGAGACTGCGACTGACCGTCAGAGCCGATCTCGACGACGCGACCGTCGACCGCGCCGCCGAGGTCATCGGCGGGGCGCTGGCCGAAGGCGGGGGTGAACGGTGACCCGCCCGGGACGTGCCCTCTTGATCACCGGTACCTCGACCGACGTCGGTAAGACGATCGTCACCGCTGCGCTCGCGTGCGTTGCGGGAGAGTCGGCGAGTGGCGTCGCGGTGTGTAAACCCGCGCAGACCGGCGTCGAGCCAGGGGAGCCGGGTGACCTCGCGACCGTTGCCCACCTCGCGGGTGTCGTCGATGTGGTCGAGTGTGCGCGCTACCCCGAGCCGCTGGCGCCGGAGACCGCGGCGATGCGCGCAGGTCTTGCCCCACTGGATCTCTGGACCGTCGTCGGGGCGGTCACCGATCTTGTTTCGACTCATCGGTTGACCCTCGTCGAGGGAGCCGGCGGGGTACTGGTGCGCCTCGCACCCGACCTCACCGCGCTCGACGTCGCGGACGCGGTAGGAGCCGAAGCAGTCGTCGTCGTCCAGGCCGGCCTGGGCGCGCTCAATCATGCCGAGCTGACCGTCGAAGCATTGCGGGCGAGGGGAATTCGTCCCGCAGGCCTTGTGATCGGCTCGTGGCCGCGCGATCCAGACCTCGCCATGCGATGCAATCGCGTCGACCTGCCCCGGCTGACTGGGGTACCCGTCGTCGGCGTGATACCCGAGGGTGTCGGGGAGCTTGAGCCCGATCAGTTCCGGGCCGCGGCGCCCACCTGGTTCGATCCCGACTTCGTCGCAGACCTCAGTTCCCGTTCCGCGCCCGACAACATCGCGGCCGTTCAGCCCATCGAAGGAGTTCACGCATGACACAGGCACCCGTAGATCCGACGCTCGACGCCGCGACCGTGCAGGCGTCGGGCGCGTCGTCGACCGACATCCTCGACGTCGCGCGCGCTCAGGTCCTCGAACGCGGCGAGCCACTCGACCGCGACCAGGTGCTCGAGGTGCTGCGGCTTCCCGACGAGCGCGTCACCGAACTGCTGCAGGTCGCCCACGACGTCCGGATGAGGTGGTGCGGACCGGAGGTCGAGGTCGAGGGCATCATTTCGCTCAAGACCGGCGGCTGCCCGGAGGACTGCCATTTCTGTTCGCAGTCAGGGCTTTTCGCATCGCCGGTGCGCAGCGCGTGGATCGACATCCCGTCGTTGGTCGAGGCCGCAAAGCAGACTGCGAAGACCGGCGCCACGGAGTTCTGCATCGTCGCGGCCGTGCGCGGACCGGACAAGCGACTGCTGTCGCAGGTGGCCGCGGGAATCGAAGCCATTCGCAATGAGGTCGACATTCAGATCGCCTGCAGCCTCGGCATGCTGACGCAGGAGCAGGTGGATCAGTTGCGGGACATGGGTGTTCACCGCTACAACCACAACCTCGAGACGGCCCGCAGTCATTTCCCGAACGTGGTCACCACCCACACGTGGGAGGAGCGCTGGGACACGCTGCGCATGGTTCGCGACGCGGGCATGGAGGTGTGCTGTGGCGGCATTCTCGGAATGGGGGAGAGTCTTGAACAGCGCGCCGAGTTCGCGGCTGACCTGGCCGCCCTCGAACCCGACGAGGTTCCGCTCAACTTCCTCAATCCGCGCCCGGGGACGCCGTTCGGTGACCTCGACGTGCTGCCGGCCGCCGAGGCGCTCAAGGCTGTGGCGGCGTTCCGCCTCGCTCTTCCGCGCACGATCCTGCGCTTCGCAGGTGGCCGCGAGATCACGCTGGGCGACCTCGGCGCCAAGCAGGGCATCCTGGGCGGCATCAACGCGGTCATCGTCGGCAACTACCTGACCACGCTCGGCAGGCCCGCTGAGGACGACCTCGACCTCCTCGACGACCTCTCGATGCCGATCAAGGCTCTTAACGA
Organism: Gordonia sp. 852002-50816_SCH5313054-c; assembly: GCF_001665925.1. Classification (NCBI taxonomy): domain Bacteria; kingdom Bacillati; phylum Actinomycetota; class Actinomycetes; order Mycobacteriales; family Gordoniaceae; genus Gordonia; species Gordonia sp. 852002-50816_SCH5313054-c. Next base: position 25,193 of record NZ_LZTE01000022.1, on the reverse strand, counting down.
CAGCATCTGAGGCCCGGCGCCGGGAGCGTGCGAGCGGGCCGCTTCAGCTCGGCGCCGGGAGCGTGCGAGCGGGCCGTTTCAGCTCGGCGCCGGGAGCGTGCGAGCGGGCCGTTTTGCCTCGGCGTGCATACTCGAATTCGATGACCTTTGAGCTGAGAGGACGCCGATGACTCCGACGCCCACCGTCGATCCGGGTGCCAAAAGCCCCGTCGACATCCCCGGTCCGCTCGACGAGCCGTGCCGGTACGGCGTGTACACCGGCATCGAACTCGACCTGCAGGCGGCCGACGCGGTGCCGCAGGCAGCGCGCCTCGGATTGGAGCCGCCTCGGTTCTGTGGTCAGTGCGGCAGGCGGATGGTGGTGCAGGTGCGTCCCGACGGGTGGGATGCACGTTGTTCGCGCCACGGTGTCGTCGATTCGTCGCAACTCGGTCGACGATGATGGCCCAGGTCTATCCGGGCACGCCCGGCAACCCGGTGTCGGTTCGGCGCAAGCACTCGCCTGCACCGCTGGTCGTCGTCGGCGCTGTCGTGCTGCTGCTCGGCGCCGTGTTCGGTGTGGCGTGGGCGGTCACGACCCCGGCGATGACCGGGACTGTGACTGCACAGGGCGCAGCCGTGCCGTCGGAACAGCTTGGTGAGGAATTCGCCGGTGTCGCGGTTTTCGCGTTCTGGATGCTCGCCTACGGTGCGGTCGCGGCGGCGCTCGCATGGTTCGCCGCGCGGTATTGGCGAGGCCTCGTCGGTTATGGCGTGACGTTCGTGACCGCAGTGATCGGCACTGTGATCGCGGGATCTATCGGCACCTGGGTCGCGCATCTGCACTTCCCGGACCCGCACGACGTCGGGATGGGGCAGACCTGCCGTGTGGTTCCCGACCTCGTGCTCGACGGCGCCACGCGCAACGGGTTCTCGGCGCCGTGGATTCTCCTCATCTGTGCACCGTTGACGGTCAGTCTCGTCTATCTGGTGTGTGCGCTCGCCACCAGCGACGCCGACCTCGGTGTGGGCGACGGCGTCGCCGACGACGCAGATCAGTCGCTCACGGTGGGGGTTTGAGCGTCGCGAACTCGTCGGTGACGCGTAACTCGTTGTCGGCGAAGGCGTAGAGCGCGGGCGGGCGCCCACCCGAACGGCCCGTTTTTCCGACGGTCCCGGTGGCCACGACAACGCCGCGCCGGCTGAGGATTCGCAGCAGGTTGGTCGTGTCGACGGGGTAACCCAGTGCGGCACAATAGATTTCGGACAGCTCCGACATCGGGAACCGAGACGGCGCCAACGCGAACGCGATATTCGTGTATGAGAGTTTCCCGGCGAGACGTCGACGCGCCGCGGCGATGATGTCGGCGTGGTCGTGAGCCAGGACGCCAAGGGAATCCACCGGCTCCCATGCCGCGGTGTCGGGCAGGCGTGCAGGCGCATCCGTGGGAACCAGGCCGAGGTACGTCGAGGCGATCGTCCGCCGACCCGGTGTGCGATGAGGTGCCGAGAACACCGAAAGCTGTTCGAGGTGGGCGACCTTGCGGATATCCATCGTGTCGGCGAGCTGACGCCGGGCGGTTTCCGACAGGCTCTCGTCTGCCGCGACCTCGCCACCCGGAAGCGCGAACGGCTCATCGTCGTGCTGCCGCCACAGAAGTACGCACAGTTGCGGTTCGACGTCCGGCGTCGGGCGTCGTACCTGGAAAACCGCGCTCAGGACCTCGACGCCCGCAGTTCCCGCCGACTCGGACGTCGGGCGCCCCGCGTCGTGTGTGACGGCTTCCTGTGCGACCGATTCCGGGGAGGCGGCGCCATCGGAACTGGCGGGAATCGGCGCAGGCATGCGGTCGATTCTAGGGCTCGCTCCGCGAGGCAACCGCGAGGCGCTCCGCGCAGAAACCCGCGAGGCGGTCGACGCACGAACCCGCGACGCGCTCCTCTCAGAGTTCGTCGAGGCTGATCAGGCCATCCTGGATCGCGCGAGCAACCAGCGACGCCTTGGTGCGTGCCGGACGTCCGGCGTCTGCGTACTTCGTCCTAATGCGTGCCAGGTGCGTGTTGACGGTGCCCACCGAGATCATCAACCGCGACGCCGCCACTGACTTGGAGTCGGTGAGGAGCCACGTCCGAAGCACCTCGATCTCCCGAGTGGTCAGGGGTACGCGCGGGTGGCTCAATTCGGCGTCGTGAGGGATGGACTGCCCGCCGGGGCTCACCGAGGCCGACACCACAGGGCGTAGATGGGCGACGTCGGCTGAGCGTCCAGCGGTCGAAGGTGCCATGGGCGGCGGAGTCACGATTCGACGCGCGGCCAGCCTTTCGAGTGCTTCCTGGCGACGTCGGACCGCTTCGAGTGGAGTGGAGAACGATGATCTGCGCGTGGGGATCGAGGGCGCGATGGCCATCGGGGTGGGGGTTGTGGGAGGGGTGCCTTGGCCGGCGCGGGGGCCAATCGTGGAGGTCATCGGGGTATCTCCTGTGATTCTTGTCGAGCAGTGGCGGTGTTGTCGCTGACCTCTTCGACGCTATTGCCGCAGGCGACCACAGAAACGCGTAGTGCGCTACTCGAATTGGAGACCGACGGTACCCACCGGGCATGGTGCTACGATCTAGGTGTTTTCGACCGACAGTCGAAAACCTGTCTCGGAGCACGAACCGCGTTCTCCGGTCGCAGGCTGAAGGAGCGACCCATGAGTATCACCAGCGACCGTTCGGTAGCAGTCACCGAACCTGGTCTGATTGACGCGGTGTGGACAGACGGTCCCACAGGATTCACCGGAGTGGAACCGACCGCGGCGTGGGCAGAAGAGGTTCGTCGACTAGCACGTGCGCGCAATGCGACCATACTCGCGCACAACTATGAGTTACCGGCGATTCAAGATGTTGCAGATCACGTCGGCGACTCGCTCGCGCTCTCCCGGATCGCGGCGGAGGTCGACTCCGACGAAATCGTGTTCTGCGGCGTCCACTTCATGGCCGAGACCGCGAAGATCCTCAGCCCCGACAAGCGCGTCCTGATCCCCGACGCCAGGGCGGGATGTTCGCTCGCCGACTCGATCACCGCCGACGATCTGCGGGCGTGGAAGGTCGAGTACCCCGATGCTGTCGTGGTCTCGTACGTCAACACGACCGCCGAGGTGAAGGGCCTCACCGACATCTGCTGTACGTCGTCGAACGCGGTGGATGTGGTGGCGTCGATCGATCCCGATCGCGACGTCCTCTTCCTGCCCGACCAGTTCCTCGGCGCGCACGTCAAGCGGGAGACCGGCCGCGACAACATTCACATCTGGGCCGGCGAATGCCACGTCCACGCCGGTATCAACGGTGACGAGCTGACCGCCAAGGCCAACTCGCACCCCGACGCCGACCTCTTCATCCACCCCGAGTGCGGGTGCGCGACGTCGGCGCTCTATCTGGCGGGCGAGGGAGCGGTGCCCGACAACCGCGTGAAGATCCTTTCCACCGGCGGAATGATCGACGCTGCTCGGCAGACCGGTGCCAAGCAGGTTCTCGTCGCCACGGAGATCGGCATGCTGCACCAGCTACGTAAGGCCGCGCCAGGTATCGACTTCCAGGCGGTCAACGATCGCGCGTCGTGCCCGTACATGAAGATGATCACGCCGGCTGCGCTGTTGCGTGCGTTGCGTGAGGGTAAGGACGAGGTGTTCGTCGCTGACGATGTCGCCGAGCGCGCACGCAAGAGCGTCGAGCGGATGATCGCGATCGGCAATCCGGGTTCGGGTGAATGAGTCGATGAGCGCGTTCATCGGCCAGCGCGAGGCAGCCGGAGAACTCGACCTGGCGATCACCGACGAGGTGCGGGCGTTGATTCGGACGGCGCTCGACGAGGATCTCCGCTACGGCCCCGACATCACGACCGCGTCGACGGTGCCTGCCGGCGCGACGGTCGACGCGCAGATCGTCAGCCGTGCGCTCGGCGTGGTCGCCGGGCTTCCCGTCGTACTTGCCGTCCTCGACGAGGTCGTCGGTGCCGGTGCGTACGAGGTGACCGCTGCGGTTGCCGACGGAACGAGAGTCGCACCGGGAGACGTGGTGTTGGCGGTGCATGCGCCGACCGCCGCTCTGCTGACCGCGGAGCGCACGGCACTCAACCTCGCGTGCCATCTCTCCGGGATCGCCACCGCGACAGCTCAGTGGGTCGACGCCGTCGACGGAACGTCGGCGAAGATTCGCGACTCACGAAAGACGTTGCCGGGCATGCGCTATCTGCAGAAGTATGCGGTGCGCGCAGGTGGCGGCGTCAATCACCGCATGGGGCTCGGTGACGCCGCGCTGATCAAAGACAATCACGTTGCCGCCGCGGGATCGGTGAGCGCGGCGCTCCGCGCTGTGCGTGCGGCGGCACCCGACCTGCCGGTCGAGGTCGAGGTGGACTCGCTCGATCAACTCGACGAGGTGCTCGACCTCGCACCCCAACTCGTGTTGCTCGACAACTTCGAACTCTGGGCAACCCAGATGGCCGTCTCCCGCCGCAACAACAGGTCGCCGGAGACAAAACTCGAGTCCTCCGGCGGGTTGAGTCTGGACCAGGCCGCCGACTACGCCCGCACGGGCGTCGACTACCTCGCCGTCGGCGCGCTGACGCATTCGGTAACCGCGCTCGACCTCGGACTCGACATTCCTCTCTGAGCGCTGCGGCGTGCAGGCAACGGTTTTGAGATGCACCAGTTCTGAGGTGCAACGGTTCTGAGATGCACTGTGGCCCACAGCGAAAAGGCTGTGGGCCACAGTGTGTCTGGAACCAGTGTGTCTGGAATCAGTGCGCGCTAGTGCGCGTACATCGTTTCGACGGTTACTCCGTGCGCTCGTGACGTCCGGGCTGAGCGTCGGTTTCGCCGACGGCGGCCGTTGAGCGCGCAGTGGCTTCCGGACCGTCGACGAGTTTCGCGAACTCCTCGTCGATGTCGTCCACGTCCGAGTCGCTAGCGTGGCTGTCGCTGGTCCGTCCGCTGTCCACGGTGACCGGAGCTACGTCGAACGACGCGGCGGGGGTGACGTCGATGACTTCCTCACGAACAGCGGCCATCCGCTGTTCGTCGAAGCTCTGCGTCTTGAGTGCGACCTCCTTGATGAACACGATCGCGACGAAGCTGATCGCGGCCATCACACCGGCGATGAAGAAGACGCGCGCGATTGCGTCACCGTAGGAACCGCGGACGATCTCGGCGATCGGTCCCGGCAGATCCTTGAGGTTCGAGAGCCCTGCACCCGACCCGCCGGTCTGAGCGGGATTGACACCCGCTGCCACCAGACCCTTGGTGATCAGGTCGGTGACGTGGGTTGCCAGCACCGCACCGAGAACCGACACGCCTGCCGCGCCTCCGAGCGAGCGGAAGAACGTCACCGTCGACGTCGCTGAACCGAGGTCATCGGGTCCGACGTTGTTCTGCACAGCCATCACGAGGTTCTGCATGGTCATTCCCATGCCGAGTCCGAGAATGAACAGGAACGCTCCGATGACGACCATGTCGGTATGGGCGTCGATGGTCGACAGGAGGAAGAAGCCTGCTGTCATCAGGGCAGCACCGGTGACGAGGAAGCGCTTCCACCGACCGAACCGTGTGATCAGGGCGCCCGAGACCGTTGCGGCGAGCATCGAGCCGATGATCATCGGAAGGGTGAGCAGACCTGCCGCCGTGGGGGAGTAGCCGCGGGCGATCTGGAAGTACTGACCGAGGAACACGGCACCACCGAACAGTGCGACACCCACTGCAACGCTCGCCATTGTGGCGAGAGTCGTCGTGCGGTCACGGAACAACCGCAGCGGGATGATCGGGTCCTTGGCGCGTGATTCGACGAACAATGCACCTGCGATGAGGACGATTCCGAGTGCGACGAGTCCGAACGTCATTCCCGAGAGCCAAGCGAAGCTGTCACCGGCGAGGGTGACCCAGATGAGCAGTGTGCTCACGCCTGCCGCGATCAGGAACGCGCCGAGGTAGTCGATGCGAACGTCCTTGCGGACCGTCGGAAGATTCAGCGTGCGCTGGATGACCAGCAATGCGATCACCGCGAGCGGAACACAGACGTAGAACGTCCAGCGCCAACCGAGCCAGCTGGTGTCGACGATCACGCCACCGATCAGCGGGCCGGCGACCGTCGCGAGCGACATCACGGCTGCGATCGGACCCTGATAGCGGCCGCGTTCGCGTGGGCTGAACATGGATGCGATCACGATGACGACCAGCGCCTGCAGGCCACCGAGTCCGAGGCCCTGGATGACACGGAAACCGATCAGCATGCCGACCGACTGTGAGAGTCCGGCGAGCACCGAGCCGAGGGTGAACAACGCCAACGACGCCTGGACCAGGATCTTCTTGCTCACCAGGTCGGAAAGCTTGCCCCAGATGGGTGTGGTCGCCGTGGATGCGAGGAGAGTCGCCGTGACGACCCAGGTGTACTGACCCTGCGTTCCATGCAGGTCGGTGATGATGACGGGGAGCGCGTTGGACACGATCGTCGACGAGAGAAACGCGACGAACATCCCGAGGAGCAAACCGACGAGTGCTTCGAGCTTTTGTCGATGGGTCATCGGTGCGCCCGCTGCGGAAGCAACCTCCCGCGTGGCGGTTAGAGACATGGGAGAACCTCCTGAGGTGGTGGCTGATCCCGCACGGTCTGCCGAGCGGGAGAGGGATGTCGGGGGCGCGGCGACAATGGCCGGCCGATTGCTGGCTGCAGACACGTCACGCAACCAACTAGTTGAGTGAAGCAACTATAACCATTGATAGTTGTAACGCGCAACTATCTTGAGTATTCCCGGCTCCGGCGGAGTTTCTCGACGCGGCGTTGCGCCGTTATGTCAGCGCCGCGATGTCGGCGCCGGGGCACGCCGCCGATCAGGTCAGGTCGGGTTCGAACTCCGCGTCGTCGACAAGGAGACGATTGAGCAGCCGGGTGAGTGTCCGGATGTCCTCGGGGTCCCATTCGGACAACCGTGCCCGCCAGTCTGCGACCGCCGCATCGGCTACGTGATCTACGCGTGCGCGGCCGGTAGGAGTCAAGGAGACCAGTCGAGCGCGCGCATCATGCGGGTCGGCGTGTCGCTCGGCCAGGCCGAGGCGCACGAGGGCATCGATCTGTCTGCTCACAGTCGACTTCTCGAGTCCGAGCTGCGCGACGAGTGTTGATACCGGCAGAGATCCGTCGGCGCTGGCGAGCATCGCGATCAGGGGATAGTTCGACGGGTCGAGGTGGGGGTCAACCGCACGAGCACGGGTGCGCAGTCGAATCCGTCCCTGCCGCATCAGGTCAGCGAAACCTGTCTCCAGGTCGGTAATCGGGTCATCGGATACGTCGTCGGCGTCCACTGGGTGGTCGGAGCGAGCGTCGCCCATCTGCGGTGAATCCTGTCCGTCGCGGTTCGTCGGATGATGCGCCACAGGTTACCGCGCAGTTGAACATGATTCATGATTCGACTTGGCGTATCGGGGGCGCCGGCGAGGGTGCGGAAGATCCTGGCGAGGGCAGCCGTGCACGACCTGGCGCCGTGGCCTGCCGGGGCTGCACGTCTGCACACTCCGTTCGGGCTGTCCCTCAGGCAACCACGTCTGCCCCGCCACCGTGTGTGGTGGCGGGGTGTAGACGGGTTGCGGCGCAACCGGATTCGACAGTTCGCCCGGGATGGCGGTGGTCAGGCGGCGTCGGCCAGCGGTGGGCCGAGGCTGTCTGGCGGGTCGACGCCGCCGAGCCGGTTGGGGCCGCCTGGTGGGGCCGGGCCCGTTGATGGGTTGGGGTCTGTGGGCGGGTCGGGGTCGAGTTCGAGTGGCCTGGGGAGGTTCCATCGGATGTCGACCCGCCTGCCGAGGCGCCGAGGATCTGCGGAAGGCATTCTATCCGCCAGCGCGAGTTCGACGCCGGTGAGCGTCTGACGTGCCACCTGCGTGCTCGGCGGGTCCGGCACTGAGGACGGCGACACCATCCAGGCGCCCACTGCGTCCGCGACCACCATCTGGTCGCTGGCCGTGTCTGTGACGTTCTCGGCGCCCACTCTGCTGGAGGCTCGCGCGCCGATCTCGGTGACCGTCGCGTCTGTGCTTGTCCCGGTTGCTCGTGCCGCCGCTGCGGCTTGGTTGCTGGTGTGTTCGGCGGCGAGGTAGTCGTGGAAGTCGGCTTTGACGTCGGCGATGCGGTTGATGCGTTCCGGATTCTCCGGCATACCCGGCTTGGCGTTGAGCCGCCACGCGACACGTCCGGTGTCGGGGCCTTCGGTGATCATGCGGGTGGTGAACTGCCCGGGTTTTGTGCCGACTCTCCGGTTGTGCACATCGCACGCCGGGACGAGTTGGTCGATATCGGTCAACCCACCGTCGGCCCAGTCTTTGGCGGCGTGATGCATCTGCACCCGTGATGCGGGCTGGTTGCAGCCGGGTGCCGAACACATCTTCCCGCCCGCCGAAGCAAAGGAGGCGAGTCGTTGTCCGAGTGACGCGATCCGCTTCGACCGACCCAAATACAGCGGGATGCTGGTGTGCTCACCGAACACCGCCAAATACTGGCTCGCCCCGGTGGAGGCGGCCATTTCGATCACATCGCTGATCGGGAGCAGTGTTCCGGACGTGGTCTGTGCGATCCCTGCCTGCTCTTCGAGTTCCTGCAGGCTGGTGGTGACGATCACCTGGATCGGTAATCCGCGATGGGTGTTGCCGAGCATCCCTGATTCAAGTACTTGCTGCAGGAGTGCGGAGAACGCGTCGTGGTTGCGTTGCGCGGGTGAGCGTTCATCACGTAGCGCCGCGGCCGCGACCTGTTCAGCATTCGCCATGGTGATCGGCCCGACCGGCGACTCCGGGTCGTCCGGGTTGTTCATGCCCGGTTTAGCCCACGCATCGAGCACCGTGTCGAGCCGGGCGCGGGCGATCGGATCCAAATCGGCAGTCAACCGCGACATCAACTGAGCGTTCTGCCGGTTCACCCACAGGCGACGTCGACGTTTACGGTCCTTCGAGGTGGTCAGCGTCCCATCCGGATCCAGGTGCGCCAACAATCGTGAACCCAAATTGGTGATCTCGGCAGGGGTGAATTGGACCGCGTAGCCGGCCATCTGTGCTTCGGCCGCCGCTTTCGTCTCGGCCGACACCTCACCGGGGATCGCCTCCAAAACCTCCAACACCGCCCGCACGTGCGCGCCCGCGACCCGACCCTCCGCCACATAGCCGGCCAACGTTGGGCATGCGGGTGGTAGTCGGTCGCCGCAGATCGTGGTGAACGAGCCGGTCGCCGCGATCACCCGATGCCGCGCGGCGGGGTCACCGATGTGCAGACCCTGCCCAATGAAATTGCGGATGTCGCGGAAACCCGACGCGCGGGGTAGGTCGCGGTCGGAGGCCTCCACAATCAAGCGATCGGTGACCGCACCCGCGGTCCGCAACGCCAACCGTTCTGCCTCAACGGTGGCTTCGACCAGCGCGGCATCGGATACCAGCGACACATCGACGGCAGCCAACTCATCCAGCACCGCGGCAAGCCGTGACAGCTTTTCCGCCACCACCGCATCCGCCGATCCCACCGCAGCAGTCGCCAAAGCCAAAGGTGCACGGCCATTCTCGCTGTTGTTGCGATTGCTGTTGCTGTTCACGTGCCGCCACCCCCGCCCCGCGTCGTGTCGAATATGTGTTCTACATTACCCGACAATACCGACACCGTCCAGGAATAATCGAAGAAACTTTCGACGGATCGTGATCGGGTCACCGAGGCTGGATGACTATGCGACTGCCTCCGCGCCTTACTGCCGCGTTGGTCCTGACAGACCGCATTCGGAAACCGGTGGTGCCGCCACATATCCTGGACACATCAACCCGACCGATCAGGAGACACCCATGCTCGCCCGAACCGACCTGCGCGGTAGCTCGCCGACGCTCGCTGAGCTGCGTCGCGCGTTGCCCCGTGGGGGCACCGACGTCAACGCCGTGCTGGATACGGTGACGCCGGTGGTGCATGCGATCGCCGATCGCGGCGTCGAGGCAGCACTCGAGTACGGCGAGAAGTTCGACGGCGTTCGTCCGTCGAGTGTTCGGGTTCCCGCCGATGTGATCGCGGATGCCCTGGCGAAACTCGATCCGGCCGTCGCTGATGCGCTGCGTGAGTCGATCACTCGCGCTCGGCTCGTCCATGCCGATCAGCGTCGTACGACGTCGCGCACACAGGTCGTCGACGGGGGAGCCGTCAGCGAAAAGTGGATTCCCGTCAGGCGTGTTGGCCTGTACGTACCCGGCGGCAATGCTGTCTACCCGTCGTCGGTCATCATGAACGTCGTTCCCGCGCAGGAGGCGGGCGTCGGGTCGCTCGTCGTTGCGTCGCCCCCGCAGAAGGACTTCGGCGGTTGGCCACACCCGACCATCCTCGCCGCGTGCGCTCTTCTCGGCGTCGACGAGGTCTGGGCCGTCGGTGGCGCGCAAGGCGTCGCGCTCCTTACCTATGGCGGTACGGATACCGACGGTGCGGTCCTCGACCCGGTCGACCTCATCACCGGTCCCGGCAACATCTACGTCACGGCAGCCAAGCGCCTGTGTCGCGGACTCGTCGGCATCGATGCCGAGGCCGGTCCCACCGAGATCGCCATCCTCGCCGACGATTCGGCAAACCCGGCCTTCGTCGCCGCAGACCTCATCAGCCAGGCCGAGCACGACGTCCTCGCGGCGTCGGTGCTCGTGACCGACAGCGTCGCCCTGGCCGACGCCGTCGACGCAGAACTCGACCGCCAGATCGCCGAGACCAAACACCGTGAACGGGTCACCACGGCGCTCAGCGGCAAGCAGTCGGGTGTCGTGCTCGTCGACGACGTCGAGGCCGGTCTTGCCGTGGTCGACGCCTACGCGGCAGAGCACCTCGAGATCCAGACGCGCGACGCCGCGCAGGTCGCCGATCGCGTGCACAACGCCGGCGCGATCTTCGTCGGCGACTTCGCGCCGGTCAGCCTCGGAGACTATTGCGCGGGATCGAATCACGTTCTGCCGACGTCGGGTTCGGCTCGGTTCGCGTCGGGTCTCTCGGTACAGACCTTCCTGCGTGGCGTGCACGTCATCGACTACGACGAGGCGGCGCTGCGCGACGTCTCCGCCCAGGTGGTCACCTTGGCGCAGGCCGAAGACCTTCCGGCACACGGCAATGCGATCACCCGCAGGTTCTCGGGGGCTGTCGCCGAGGCAGCAAAGTGACGCCCGCAGCTACAGGCGCTCAAGTACCCGGAGTCCAGATTCCCGGAGCTCGGATCACCGTCGACGATCTTCCGCTCCGCGACAACCTGCGCGGCAAAAGCGCTTATGGCGCACCGCAATTGAAGGTTCCTGTCGTTCTCAACACCAACGAGAACCCGCACCCGCCGTCTCCGGAGCTGATCGCCGACGTCGCTGAATCGGTCGGCGCCGCTGCGGCCGAGCTGCACCGTTACCCGGACCGTGACGCTGTCGCGCTGCGTAGCGACCTCGCCGCCTACCTCAGCGCCGCCACCGGAACCCACCTCGGCGTCGAAAACGTCTGGGCGGCAAACGGTTCCAACGAGATTCTGCAGCAACTCCTGCAGGCGTTCGGCGGGCTCGGCCGTGCGGCGCTGGGCTTCGTGCCCAGCTACTCGATGCATCCGATCATCTCGGACGGCACCGACACCACGTGGCTCGAAGCCAAGCGCAGCGCCGACTTCTCCCTCGACATCGACTATGCGGTCGGTGAGATCTCCGCGCGACGCCCCGACATCGTGTTCGTGACCTCTCCCAACAACCCGACGGGCGCGTCGATCTCGAATGACGGGTTGCGGGCGATCGTCGACGCCGCACCGGGCATAGTGATCGTCGACGAGGCGTATGCGGAGTTCTCCGAGCAGCGCAGCGCCGTCGAGTTGATCGACGAGTTCCCGACGAAGGTCGTCGTCAGCCGGACGATGAGCAAGGCGTTCGCCTTCGCAGGCGGTCGGCTCGGTTACCTTGCGGCGTCGCCCGCGATCGTCGACGCCCTGCAACTGGTGCGGCTGCCGTATCACCTGTCCGTGCTCACGCAGGCCGCTGCGCGAGCGGCGCTGCGCCACGCCGACGAGACGCTCGGCGGAGTCGCGAAGATCATCGCCGAGCGCAAACGCGTCGTCGCAGAGCTCGAGAAGGCGGGATTCGACGTTGTCGATTCCGACGCCAACTTCGTGTTGTTCGGACGCTTCGCCGACGCTCCGGCATCGTGGCAGCGCTACCTCGACAACGGCGTGTTGATCCGCGACGTAGGAATTCCCGCGCATCTCCGTGTCACGATCGGATTGGTTGACGAGAACGACGCGTTCCTCGACGTCAGCCGGAAGCTCGCCACCACAGATCTGGAGAAGTCACAGTGACCACCCCGGCACCGCGTATCGCACGCGTCGAACGGACGACCAAGGAGTCGTCGATCGTCGTCGAACTCAACCTCGACGGCACCGGCGTCACAGCGATCTCGACGGGCATCCCGTTCTTCGACCACATGTTGACCGCCTTCGGCGCACACGGCAGCTTCGATCTGACCGTCGAGGCGAAGGGCGACGTCGAGGTCGAGGGACACCACACCATCGAAGACACCGCGATCGTGCTCGGTCAGGCACTTGGTCAGGCTCTCGGCGACAAGAAGGGAATTCGCCGCTTCGGCGACTCGTACATCCCGATGGACGAGACGCTCGCACACGCCGTCGTCGACGTGTCGGGCCGACCGTACTGTGTTCACACCGGCGAGCCCGAGCACATGTTGACCGCGGTGATCGGCGGCTACCCCGGCGTGCCCTACTCCACGGTGATCAACCGGCACGTCTTCGAGTCCATCGCGCTCAACGCGCGTATCGCCCTGCACGTGCGCGTGCTCTACGGCCGCGACCAGCACCACATCACCGAGGCCGAATTCAAGGCGGTCGCCCGCGCGTTGCGTGCGGCGACCGAGGCCGATCCGAGAGTCAGTGGAGTGCCATCCACCAAGGGCGCTCTATGAGTGCGACGAACATCGTCGTCCTCGACTACGGCTCGGGCAATCTGCGCTCAGCCCAGCGCGCACTGGAGCGCACCGGCGCCGACGTCACCGTGACCAGCGACTTCACCGCTGCGCTTGAAGCCGACGGGCTGGTCGTGCCGGGTGTCGGCGCGTTCGCGGCCTGCATGGACGGGTTGCGCGCGGTCCACGGCGACCGGATCATCGGCCGACGCCTCGCCGGCGGACGCCCGGTGCTCGGCATCTGTGTCGGCATGCAGATCCTGTTCGAGCGCGGCGTCGAATTCGGTGTCGAGGCCGACGGATGCGGCGAATGGCCGGGAACGGTCTCGCGGCTCGACGCTCCCGTGCTGCCGCACATGGGGTGGAACACCGTCGACGCCCCGACCGACTCGACGCTGTTCAAGGGAATCGACCCGGCAACCCGCTTCTACTTCGTGCACTCGTACGCGGCGCAGACGTGGGAGATGGACAACGTCGGATCGCCACTCGCCGCACCGGCCCTGACGTGGGCCGAGCACGGCAGCCGCTTTCTTGCGGCGGTCGAGAACGGCGCACTGAGTGCCACACAGTTCCACCCGGAGAAGTCGGGGGACGCGGGCGCCGAACTGCTGCGCAACTGGGTCGGGAGCATCGCATGAGCGGGTCCGACGGTGTGCCCGAGCGCCCGCACTTCTCCTACGGGCGGTTCGTGACACTCGTCTTGGGTTCCGGGGTCCTCGTGCTGGTGATCGGCATTCCGATCATCCTGGCGCTGGCACACTGGTCACCGATCGCAGGCTTGGTCGCTGCGCTGCTCGTGGTGCTCGCGATGATCGGGACGATCGGCTGGATGTCGCGTCGGATCATCGGTAACTACGAGCGCAAGGTTCGCGCCCTCGACGAGGGAAACGCAAGCCCCTGACCTGACGCACGGCCGCGAACACCGCAAGACCAGTCCGAGAACAACAGACCGTACGAGACACACAGACCCGTACGAGAACAACAGACAGGAAAGACCTCACGTCATGGGGAAGACCCTCGAACTCCTACCAGCTGTCGATGTTGCCGATGGACAGGCCGTTCGGCTCGTCCGGGGTGCGGCAGGCACCGAAACCGCCTACGGCTCGCCCCGCGACGCCGCGCTGGCATGGCAACGCGACGGTGCCGAGTGGATTCACCTCGTCGACCTCGACGCCGCTTTCGGTCGGGGCAACAACCGTGAACTGCTCGCAGGTGTGGTGGGCGAGCTCGACGTGAAGGTCGAGTTGTCAGGCGGAATCCGCGACGACGAGTCCCTCGAGGCCGCACTCGCCACGGGCTGTACCCGCGTCAATCTCGGTACGGCCGCACTCGAAAACCCCGAGTGGTGCAGACGTGCGATCGCCAACTACGGCGACCGCATCGCTGTCGGACTCGACGTCGTCGCAGACGGTGACTCGTATCGACTGCGTGGTCGGGGATGGGTCACCGACGGCGGCGACCTGTGGGAGGTCCTCGCCCGACTCGACGGCGACGGCTGCGCCCGTTATGTCGTCACCGACGTCAGCAAGGACGGCACGCTCGGCGGGCCGAATCTCGAGCTGCTGTCCGAGGTCACCAAGGCGACCGACGCGCCCGTCGTCGCATCGGGTGGCGTGTCGGCTCTCGGTGATCTCATCGCCATCGCGAGCCTCACCGACCAGGGTGTCGAGGGTGCGATCGTCGGTAAGGCTCTCTACGCGGGGCGATTCACCCTGCCCGACGCTTTGGCGGCGGTCGGTAACCTGTGACAACCGGTTCCGGCCTGGATCTGCCCGCACTCCTCGAGGTTGCGGGCAGCATTCTCGACGGTGTCTCCGGGGAGTTCGTCGCCGGGCTCGGCGCGCCGAGCGCCGTCGTGAAGGGTGCGACAGACTTCGCTACCCAGGTCGATCTCGACCTCGAACAGCGCATTCGACAGCAACTCACCGACCGGACCGGAATCGACGTGCACGGCGAAGAATTCGGTGGACCACCGGTGACCGACGGTGCTGTATGGGTTCTCGATCCGGTCGACGGGACGTACAACTTTTCGACGGGCATGCCGCTCACCGGCATCCTGCTCGGACTGCTCGTCGACGGTGAGGCGGTACTCGGTCTCACGTGGCTGCCGCTGACCGCAACGCGCTACGCCGGCTACGTGGGAGGTCCGCTGTACCGCAACGGCGTTCCGATGGCCGCACACCCTCCGACAACGCTCGCCCAGACAGCAGTCGCGTTCGGGCCGTTCAACGTCAGTCACGGCGGTCGCTACCCCGGGGTGCGACGAGCTCAACTGCTCGAAGCGCTGAGCGTGCGAGCGGCCCGACTGCGCATGACGGGCAGCACGGGCGTCGACATGGCGTACGTAGCTGCCGGAATCTTCGGTGCCGCAATAGCTTTCGGTGCACACGCCTGGGACAACGCCGCCGGAGCCGCCCTGGTGCGTGCCGCCGGTGGGGTGGCGACCGACCTCGCGGGGAACCCGTGGACCGCGTCGTCGCCGTCGCTGGTGACCGCGATGCCCGACGTGCACCACGAGTTGATGGCCGTGATCGACGACGTCGGCGGGTGGTCCGGCAGCGACATCTCCAGCACCGACAGCCCCGGCACAGACGACAGGACTTCTCGATGACCCTCGCAACACGCGTGATCCCGTGCCTCGATGTGGACGACGGTCGGGTCGTCAAGGGCGTCAATTTCCAGAACCTCCGCGACGCAGGCGACCCCGTCGAATTGGCCGCCCGGTACGACGCCGAGGGCGCAGACGAGTTGACCTTCCTCGACGTCACCGCGTCGAGTTCTGGACGCGCCACGATGATCGACGTGGTGCACCGCACCGCCGACGCCATCTTCATCCCGCTGACCGTCGGAGGTGGCATCCGCACAGTCGACGACGTGGACGCGATGCTGCGCGCAGGCGCCGACAAGGTGAGCGTCAACACCGCGGCAATCTCCCGGCCGGAGGTGCTCGCCGAGATGAGCCGACGGTACGGATCGCAGTGCATCGTGCTCTCGGTCGATGCCCGAACGGTTCCAGAGGACGCCGAGCCGACGCCGTCCGGGTGGGAGGTCACCACCCACGGCGGACGCAAGGGCACCGGAATCGACGCCGTCGAATGGGCGCAGCGCGGTCAGCAGCTCGGCGTCGGCGAGATCCTGTTGAACTCGATGGACGCCGATGGCACCAAGCAGGGTTTCGATCTGCGGATGCTCGCCGCGGTCCGCGCGGTGGTCGACGTCCCGGTGATCGCCAGTGGTGGAGCAGGCAAGGCCGCAGACTTCGCGCCCGCGGTGCTGGCGGGAGCCGACGCAGTGCTCGCCGCATCGGTATTCCACTTCGGCGAGCTCACGATCCCAGAGGTCAAGGGTGCGATGGCAGCCGAAGGCATCGTCGTACGTACCGAACGCGACACAGAAGGGCAGGTCTGATCGCATGGCACTCGCGCCGGAACTGACCGCACAGCTCAAGCGCAACGCGGATGGGCTTTTCGCCGCGGTCGCCCAAGAACGCTCCACCGGGCAGGTCCTGATGGTCGCGTGGATGGACGACACGGCACTCGAGCGCACACTCGCGACACGTCGCGCCACCTACTACTCACGCTCACGTCAGGAGTACTGGGTCAAGGGCGACACCAGCGGGCACACCCAATACGTGCACGACGCTCGTCTCGACTGCGACGGCGACACGATCCTGCTGATCGTCGACCAGGTCGGTGCCGCCTGCCACACCGGCAACCACAGCTGTTTCGACACCCCGTCGCTGCCCTTCGACGTCGACGACGAGCAGGGCGACGATCAGCACGCCGACGGGGCGGGCGCGGCGTCGAGTTGATGCCTGGGACAATCGTCGGGGAGACACTCTCCCCACAGCTCCGCACTTCACGAGCTCGAATGCCGCACGACGCTGCGGCCGAGGACTCGACGCGGACCAGCCGACGGAAGGCGGTGACGCAGTCATGCCACTGATCCAGATCTCGCAGACCCCAGGTCTCTCCGACCGGGTCAAACGCGAGACCATCGCGGCGGTGACCGAGGCGTACGCGAAGGCCACCGGCAAGAACCCGGATTCGGTATGGGTCACGATCACCGAGGTGCCCCGTTCACAGTGGGGCGTCGGCGGCGAGCCGCTCGGATGAGCGGCGAACACACACTCGCAGCGGCGACCGACGGCTCACGGAGCAGTTCTACGTCGACCACGAATGCCGATACGACGACGCTCGAGGAGTTCCTCGACCTCGCCTCCGACCATCGCGTCGTGCCGGTCACGCGCAAGGTGCTCGCCGATTCGGAGACGCCGTTGTCGGCGTATCGGAAATTGGCGGGTGAGCGGGAGGGCACGTTCCTTCTCGAATCCGCGGAGAACGGCCGGTCGTGGTCACGGTGGTCGTTCATCGGCGTCGGCGCACCGTCGGCGCTGACCGTTGTCGACGGCAAGGCCGCCTGGTGGGGGACTGTTCCCGCAGGCGCTCCCGTCGACGGCGATCCGCTGACAGTGCTCGCCGAGTCGCTGCGGCTGCTCGCCACCGATCCCTTGCCCGGCATGCCGCCGCTGACCGGCGGGTTCGTCGGATTCATGGCGTACGACATGGTGCGCAGGCTCGAGCGTCTACCCGAGACGACAGTCGACGACCTCGGCCTTCCCGATCTGATGATGTTGTTGGCGACAGACCTTGCCGCCGTAGACCATCACGAGGGGAGCATCACCCTCATCGCGAACGCGGTGAATTGGGACGGCAGTGCCGAACGCGCCGAGGAGGCATACGTCGACGCCGTCGCCCGACTCGACGCGATGACGCAGGCGTTGGCTGCACCTGCACCGTCGACCGTGTCGCGCTTCGACAGGCCCGCACCCGACTTCCGCGTGCAGCGCACCCGCGAGGAGTACGGCGAGATCGTCACCGGCCTGGTCCGCGAAATCGAGGCGGGTGAGGCATTCCAGGTGGTGCCGTCGATGCGCTTCGAGATCGACACCGACGCCGATCCGCTCGACGTCTATCGCATTCTGCGGGCCTCCAACCCGAGTCCGTACATGTACCTGCTGCGCATGCCGGGTGTGGGTACCGACGACAGCGGCGCGCCTCGCACCCCGTTCACGATCGTCGGATCGAGTCCCGAGGCGCTCGTGACCGTGACCGACCGGGTGGCCACGACGCACCCGATCGCCGGGACCCGCTGGCGCGGAGCCACCGAAGAAGAAGACCAACTCCTCGGCAAGGAACTCACCGAGGACGAGAAGGAGAACGCCGAGCACCTGATGCTCGTCGACCTCGGTCGCAACGACCTCGGGCGTGTGTGCGCCCCGGGCACCGTCAAGGTCAGCGACTATCGCCACATCGAGCGGTACAGCCACGTGATGCACCTCGTGTCGACGGTGTCGGGCACGCTGCGCGACGACAAGCACGCGCTCGACGCTGTCACCGCATGCTTTCCTGCGGGAACGCTGACCGGTGCGCCCAAGGTGCGCGCGATGGAACTGATCGAAGCCAACGAGAAGACACGACGCGGCCTGTACGGCGGGATCGTCGGCTACCTCGATTTCGCAGGCAACGCCGACACCGCCATCGCGATCCGCACCGCACTGATGCGCACGGGCATCGCCTACGTGCAGTCGGGCGGCGGCGTGGTGGCCGACAGCGAATCCGACTACGAGTACAACGAGGCACGCAACAAGGCCACCGCTGTACTCAACGCGATAGCGGCTGCCACGACGATGCGTCGCGTCGGCGTGGAGAGTGACGGCGTGGAGAGTGACGGCGTGGAGAGTGACCGATGACCGTTCCCGACCCTGAACGAAATCCCGGCGCTGAAAGCCCTGATGTCGAGGGCGCTGAGGCGGGTAGTGCCGCCGACGATGAGAAGCAGGTGGCGCGAGCGCAGCGTCGAACAAAGCTTCTCGGATCGATACTGCTCGCCGCTGCGGCGCTCGCATTCTGGATTGCGTCGCGCCTGACCTGGGCAACGGTGCTCGCTGCCGACGGGCTGTCCCCGGCACGGACCTTCGACGTCAAGGGCAGCGACTGGAGCCCGTGGCTCACGCCACTCGCGCTGGTGTTGCTCGCGGCGATTCTGGCGGCGATGTCGCTTCGTGGGTGGGGTTTGCGCATCCTGGCGCTCCTGGTTGCCGCAGCGGGTGTGCTCGCCGCCTTCCCGGCGATCTCCCTCATCATGGGCGGAACCAACGACTTGTACGCCGCCACCGCCGCGGGTCTCAGCGATCGATACGTCGTGCAGTTGGTGACCACCAACAACTGGGTGGCCGCCGTTGTCCTCATCGGGTCGCTGTGCGCCGTCGCCGCCGGGGTGCTGCTCATGCGTGTCGCATCCGGCGCGGGCATGTCGTCGAAGTACAAGACGCCCGCCGCGCGACGCGAAGACATCGAGCGTGAGATCTTCGCTGAACACAAGCGGCGCCAGGCATCCGAATCGGCACAGGCCGACAAGAGTGGTCAGACGGACAAGAGTGTCCAGACCGGCAAGAGCGGCCAGACCGATGGCGACTCCCGGACCGCCGGCGCCGTCTCGTCGGCGGGGTCACCGGCGGCGGAGAAGAGCGCTGCGGCAGACGATTCGGCGGAGTCTGCCGAGTCGACGAGCGAGCGAGATGCTGAGCACGACGCGCCCAACGAGCGCATGCTCTGGGACGCTCTCGACACCGGGATCGATCCGACTGATCAACGATGACGAAAAACACAACCCGCTCCCGGCGCTTCGAAGGCGGCCGTCTACCCTGAGAGCACGAACAGAAAGGGAGCCAGCTGTCGTGAGCACGCCCACCGTCCTCGATTCAATTCTCGAGGGAGTGAAAGCCGATGTCGCCGCGCGCGAGGCGATCGTCGACTACGCGGCCGTCAAAAAGGCGTCCGTTGCCGCGCCGGCTCCTCGCGATGCGATGGCTGCGTTGCGCAAGACCGGAATCGGTGTCATCGCAGAGGTGAAGCGAGCGAGTCCTTCTAAGGGTGAGCTCGCCGACATCCCTGATCCAGCCGACCTCGCCGCCGCGTACGAAGCGGGTGGTGCGCGCATCATCAGCGTCCTCACCGAGGAGCGTCGGTTCCGTGGGTCGCTCGCCGATCTGGACGCCGTGCGCGCCCGCGTCGACATCCCCGTGTTGCGCAAGGACTTCATCGTCGGCCCGTACCAGATCCACGAGGCTCGCGCCCACGGCGCCGACGTCATCCTGCTGATCGTCGCGGCACTCGAACAGAATGTGCTCGCCTCGCTGCTCGACCGCACCGAGAGTCTCGGCATGACCGCGCTCGTCGAGGTGCACACCGAAGACGAGGCCAGCCGCGCTCTGGAAGCGGGTGCGTCGGTCATCGGTGTCAACAACCGCAACCTGAAAACCCTTGAGGTCGACCGCAATACGTTCGCGCGTATCGCTCCGGGTCTGCCAACCGAGACCATCCGGGTCGCCGAATCGGGTGTGCGCGGTACCGCAGATCTACTGGCATTCGCTGGTGCGGGTGCCGACGCGGTCCTCGTCGGTGAAGGCCTGGTCACCAGCGGCGACCCGCGTACTGCGGTCTCCGAACTCGTGACCGCCGGTACCCATCCTTCCTGTCCGAAACCCGTTCGCTGACACTCGCTTTCGATTTAGCGTCGACTTGCCGTGTCACGGACGACGAGATGTCTGTGAGAGTTCCGTGACCACCGAATCCCGATCCGACGATCAACTTCGCGCCGAGTTCCCCACTGCGAGTGTCGGAGTCAGCACCCGTACGTCGTCGGAACCCGACGCGGGCGGACACTTCGGCGTGTACGGCGGGCGTCACGTTCCCGAGGCGCTCATGGCGGTCATCGACGACGTGACCGCTGCCTACGAGAAGATGCGCACAGATGACGAGTTTCTCGGTGAGCTCGATCGGCTGCAGCGCGACTACGTCGGACGTCCCTCGCCGCTCTACGAAGCCACGCGCCTGAGCGAATTCGCCGGTGGCGCACGGATTTTCCTGAAGCGCGAAGACCTCAACCACACCGGTTCGCACAAGATCAACAACGTGCTCGGGCAGTTGTTGCTCGCCAAGCGCATGGGTAAAACCCGCATCATCGCCGAGACCGGTGCCGGTCAGCATGGTGTGGCCACCGCGACCGGCTGCGCACTGTTCGGTATGGAGTGCATCGTCTACATGGGCCGCGTCGACACCGACCGGCAGGCACTCAACGTCGCACGGATGCGACTGCTCGGCGCGGAGGTCGTCGCGGTCGACAACGGTTCTGCGACCCTGAAGGACGCGATCAACGAGGCGCTGCGCGACTGGGTGACCAACGCGCACAACACGTACTACTGCTTCGGTACCGCGGCCGGTCCGCATCCGTTCCCGATGATGGTGCGCGACCTGCAGCGCATCGTCGGACTCGAAGCACGCGCGCAGATCCTCGACCAGGCGGGGCGCCTACCCGACGCCGTCACCGCCTGTGTCGGTGGCGGGTCCAACGCCATCGGAATCTTCCATCCCTTCCTCGACGACTCCGAGGTGCGCCTCGTCGGCTTCGAGGCCGCGGGCGACGGCGTCGAGACCGGTCGACATGCCGCGACGTTCACCGGAGGCACACCCGGCGCATTCCAGGGTGCCTACTCGTACCTGCTGCAGGACGAGGACGGCCAGACCATCGAGTCGCACTCGATCTCAGCGGGACTGGACTACCCGGGGGTCGGGCCCGAGCACGCACAGCTCAAAGACACCGGCCGCGCCGAGTACCGTCCCATCACCGACACCGAGGCGATGGAGGCGCTCGCTCTGCTCAGCCGTCGCGAGGGCATCATCCCCGCCATCGAATCGGCTCACGCACTCGCCGGAGCTCTGGAGCTCGGTAAGGAACTGGGGGAGGGCGCGATCGTTCTGGTCAGCCTCTCCGGTCGCGGCGACAAGGACGTCGACACCGCTGCGCGCTGGTTCCACCTCTTCGACCCGCCACCATCGGAGAACGAGGTCGGCGTGACGACCGGTACGGCGGCCGCAACAAGCACCACGGGGGACGTGCAATGACACAGCCGAAGGCACCCGTGCACGCGGGACCGTCGAAGTTGAGCCCGGTCTTCGAGAAGTGTCGCGCCGAGGGACGTGCCGCGCTCATCGGGTATCTCCCTGTCGGCTACCCGACCGTCGAGAAGTCCATCGAGTCGTTCGAGACGATGGTCCGTGCGGGCTGCGACATCATCGAAGTCGGCGTGCCGTACTCGGATCCGGTCATGGACGGACCGACGATCCAGGAGGCCGCCGACCTCGCGCTGACCAACGGGGTGCGAGTCCGCGACGTATTCCGTGCCGTCGAAGCGATCACCGCCGCGGGCGGGAATGCCGTCGTCATGAGCTACTGGAATCCCGTGCTGCAGTACGGCGTCGACAAGTTCGCGCGTGACCTGGCGGCTGCGGGCGGTGCGGGCATGATCACGCCCAACCTGATCCCAGAAGAGGGTGCTGCCTGGCACGCGGCGTCCGACGAGTTCGACCTCGACCGCATCTACCTCGTCGCACCGTCGTCGACGACCGAACGCATCGCGCTGACCGTCGACGCATCGCGCGGGTTCGTCTACGTCGCGTCGACGATGGGTGTCACGGGAGCGCGCGACGCGGTGTCCGACGCCGCGCCAGAGCTGTGTGCACGCGTCCGCGAGTACTCCGACATCCCGCTCGGCGTCGGACTCGGTGTTCGAAATCGTGAGCAGGCGTCGCAAATCGCGAGCTACGCCGATGGAGTGATCGTTGGCTCGGCACTGGTCACAGCGGCCAAGGCAGGCCAAGACCACCTGGCCGACCTCGTCACGGAACTGGCTGCGGGCGTGCACGAACCGCGAGCAGACCTCTGACCGCCTCGGTGGCTTCGGCCGTGGGGTCCGCAGCGTCCGTTAGGGTGGCAGCGTGACAGCGCCGACGACGACGATGCTCGCCTACATCCCCAGCCCGCCGCAGGGCGTGTGGTACATCGGCTCGTTTCCGCTCCGGGCCTACGCGTTGTGCATCATCGTCGGCATCATCGTCGCCGTGTGGTGGGGAAACCGTCGGTGGATTGCCCGTGGTGGGCGTTCGGGCGAGGTTCTCGACGTTGCGATCTGGGCGGTTCCGTTCGGCCTGATCGGTGGTCGCATCTACCACGTGCTCACCGACTGGCAGATCTACTTCGGTGACGGCGGCAAGACCCCGATCGACGCATTCAAGGTCTGGGACGGCGGTCTCGGCATCTGGGGTGCCGTGTTGTTCGGCGGCCTCGGTGCGTGGATCGGCACCAGGCGCATGGGCATCAAACTGCCGCCGTTCGCCGACGCCATCGCGCCTGCGATCCTGCTCGCCCAGGCCATCGGTCGCCTCGGCAACTACTTCAACCAGGAACTCTACGGCCGACCGACCGACGTCCCGTGGGGCCTGGAGATCTACGAGCGCGTCGACGCATCGGGACAGGCCGACCCCGGCCTGATCACGGGAGTGTCGAACGGCCAGGTCGTCGCGGTCGTCCACCCGACGTTCCTGTACGAGCTCTTGTGGAATCTCCTGATCGTCGTGATCCTGGTGCTCGTCGACCGCTACTTCCGCATCGGCCATGGCCGTCTCTTCGCGCTCTACGTCGTCGGGTACTGCATCGGGCGGTTTGCCGTCGAACTCATGCGTTCCGATCCCGCCTTCACCCACATCGCAGGCGTCCGCATCAACGTGTTCACCGCGGCCCTCGGCATCGTCTGCGGCGCGATCTACTTCATCGTCGCGCCCCGCGGCCGGGAGCAGGGCCTCGAGGTCTACTGGCCCGAACGGGCCGCCGAACTCGAGGAGCTCGGCCACACCGGCGCCTACTTCGACGACGACATCGACGACGAGGACGACGACGGCGAGCACTTCTTCGACGATGAGGAAGCCGACGGCGACGCGGTCGAGGACGAAAAGGTGGAGGAAGACAAGACGGAGCGGGAAAAGGCCGCGGCCGCCGAAGCGGATCGTGACGAGGAGTCCGATGACTCGTCGTCGAAGACGATCCCGGTCGCGGCCGCTGCTGGTGCGGCGGTTGCCGTCGGCGGTGCCGCTGCTGTCGGCGCGGACGAAGAGGCGCCGGACGAAGGGGCGCCGGACGAAGAGGCATCGGACGACGAGGCGTCGGACACCGACGTCGACGAGGCTGACGTCGCGCCCGACGCCGACGAGACCGAGACTGGGACCGAGGCCCACTCGGGCGAGGCCGCTGACTCGGACGTTGAACCCGACTCGGATACGGATCCTGATGAGGACGCCCCCGCCGGCGACGAAGCCGTGGAAGATGGAGACGAGTCCGCCACCACCGAGCCAGATGTAGCCGAGTCCGATGCAACGGAGGCCGGTGGAGCCGAGGCTGGTGTAACCGATTCCGGTGACACAGAGTCCGATGGTTCCGAATCTGCCGGGTCCGACGCGGCGGATGATCCGACCGACGAAGGGGTTCCGATGAGCAGCGCAGAAGACAGCAGCGTGGCAGCCGACGAGATTGCGGAGGGGCTGTCCGAAGACATCGAGGACAAGGCCGACGACGAGGGCGACACCAGCCCATCGGGCGTCGACGAAGATGAAGCCGAACTCGCCGACGGGCAGGAGATCGACGCGGGTGGACCCGACCCGGTTCTCGACGAGAACGAGGAGATCGTGTCCAAGATCATCCCGGGCACTGCCGAATCTGCTGACGCCACACCGTGGAACCCCGAACACGATCCGGCTCGACCAGAGGGCGTGACCCCCGAGTCGGAGATTCTCGGGGAGTCCGATTCCGAGTCCGACACGACTCCGGGCGACACCGCCGACATCGACGCCGAAGAGGTCGCCGAGGGCATCGCCGAAGATGCCGAGGACGCTGCCGATGACGACGGCGCCGCGACGGCAGAAGGCGTGGACGAAGCCGAAGAGGTTCTCGCCGACGGCCAGATGACGAACGCGGGCGGTCCCGACGCCGTCGTCGACGAGTACGAAGAGATCGACGCCAAGATCATCCCGGGCACCGGCGAGTCGGCCGACGCCAAGCCGTGGAAGCCAAAGGACTCGCAGTAGCTCGACTCACTCGGGCGCCTGCCCCGGGGACCGGGTCGTCGGCCTCGTGTGGGCTGCGGGAAGTAGGGGAAGGGTTCTTTCCGCGGCCTTCTTGCGTGTCCCCGCGAAGTTTTCGGGGGAGAGGTCTGGGAGTAGGGGAAGGATTCTTTCCCCTAGTTTCTGCGCCGCCACCCGACGGCTCGACGCCGCGCCCAGCCCCACGCCCCGCCGCGCACGCGGCTCGACGCCTGTCTCTTATACACATCTGACGCTGCCGACGATCGCATAAGTGTAGATCTC
>NZ_LZTE01000021.1:0-807 GCF_001665925.1 Gordonia sp. 852002-50816_SCH5313054-c | reverse complement strand
GGTCGACTACGAGAACACCGCAGTCACCGAGCCCGAAGCCGCATAGAGGAGTCCTCCACGATTCCGGGGGAACCACATATTCTCTAGGTCAAGAGGATTGGGTAGCGTCTTGATCAGGTGGGTGCCGTTGGTCGCGTGGATCAACTCGCCGTCGATCCGCAGGGTGACCCGGCTGCCGGCCGTCACGACGCCGAGGGCGAGTTCATGTCCACGAACAATGACGATGCCGTCGCGGTTCGCGGTCCGGTCGATCTCGATAGCTCGCGGCCGATGGGTGGCGGTGGAGGTGTCGAACGCGGCTTGCGCCGGTCTGGGCCGGCCCGGGCGGGTGCCGCGGGCGCGGAGTCGTTGCAGGTCTGCGGTGGTCAGCTTCGACCGGACCGTCTTGATCACGATGTCGTCGCAGATGATGTACACGCTCGACAGGTCAGCCCACATCACGACACTGCGCTGCGCATAGTTTCTTTCCGACCCACACCTGTTGCACACCGGCAATAGTCACTACACCGGACGGCGGCACGACAGTGTCGAACTCAATGGCGGAACTCGACTGATCGGCCACGGTTGGAGCTGGCCGAACGACTTCGGCTTCCGGTCGGATCTCGGCACCAACAGGCTTGCTGGGCATGGTGTCGGGATCGGTGCTGCGACTGCGGAACACGCTGGCAGGGGTGGCCATGTTCAGCGACTGATGCGGTCTGCAGGTGTTGTAGGCGTGGACCCATTCGTCGATAGCCGTTTGCGCGGTCTCGATGGTGTCGAAGGCGCCAGTCTCGTCGAGAAGCTCCCGGCGCAATGTGCGATGGA
>NZ_LZTE01000020.1:0-12881 GCF_001665925.1 Gordonia sp. 852002-50816_SCH5313054-c | reverse complement strand
TATGCGATCGTCGGCAGCGTCAGATGTGTATAAGAGACAGCCCGCCGACCAACCCAACAACCGCGGTGATGCGCGTACCGTCGGATCCAGTGGGTCCATCTCCCGCGGGTCCGCGGAAAGTGCATTGCACATGAACCAGCCAGTACCAGTTCCACCGCCCACGCCGACGCCGGCTCCTGAGCCGATTCCGGAACCCCCGCCAGAGCCGCCGATCCCGGTCCCCGCGCCAGAACCGATTCCTGATCCAGGCCCGACTCCTCCCTCACCAGAGCCACCCGAGCGGCCCCTCGTGATCTGAAAGCTCGGGTCAGGACCAACGACGCTAACAGAGCGCCAAAGTCGGTGAGACACTGTAAACATGCCACGTCGAGCAGTACTGATCAGAGCGATCAACGTCGGTGGTGCGAAGGTTCCGATGAAGGAATTGCGCAGCATCGCAGGCGATCTCGGAGCAACCGACATCTCGACGTACATCGCTTCCGGCAACCTGATCTGCACGCCACCGGCGGCGCCGAACCATTTCGACAGAGCACTCGAGGCGGCAATCGAGCAGCGCTACGGATTCTTCCGCGAAGTGATCAGCCGTTCGCGCGACGAACTCGTGACCGCTCTCGACACCCACCCGTTCGACGTCGTCGACGAGAAGTTCTCGTACGTCTACTTTTTGGTGGATACGCCACCGGAGGATCGACTGAAAGCGTTTTCGGACAAGGTCTTCGGCAACGATCTCTCCCAGGTCATCGGCTCCGACCTCCACATCCGCTACGCGGAGGGCGCAGGCACCTCGAAGCTGACGGCACCCGTGATCGCACGAGGACTCGGCGTGCAGGGCACAGGGCGCAACCTACGGACCGTCCGCAAGCTGATCGAGCTGACCGCCTAGTGTCAGGCCCGCCCGATCGTGCTGATCGCGGCGTCGATATCGCTGCGCTGCTGCTCCGCGGGCGTCTCCCACAGCTTCTTCGGTAGTTCTTCGAGTTCGACGATGGCGGCGTCGATCGCTTCGAGTTCCGAGTCCCGCTCCTCCTCGGGGAGGGTCGAGACGTGAATGAGCTTGTCGTCCAAGTCGAAAACTGCCGCGTCCAGACGATCGCGCTCGGCCACCAGGCCGGCGTCGTTGGCGATCCACGGGTTCTGGTGGACGTCGGCGATGGCATAGCGGATTCGACGGTGCATCCGCGCCTCCCGTGACGTCGACGTCGTCCAGTCGTCAGGGGCGCGGCTCGGCTGGCCGGGGATGAGGTCGTTGGAGCGCGCGAAGCGTCGAACCCGCTTGTCGGAATCGACGGCGAACCACGCCGCTCCTGCCAGAATGATCAACGCGACCGCAATGGTCACGATGATGACTATCCACGCGACCGCGCTCATAACTGGACTCCCTGCACCGACATCTCACCCGACACGGACATAGTCCGACCTTAGCCGTGGTGCCGCGCCGCGACGTCGGGATGCGCGCGTGTCCTCGACTTCCACGCGTTCTCCCCGTACGTCGAGTAGAGCGGGTTGGCCGGATCCTCTTCGACGCCGCGCGAGAGTTGCGCGAGGTCGGGCGGTAGGGCGAGCGTCGGGACCCGGGCGTCGAGCGCCGGGTTGAGGAAGTAGGGAATCGAGATCCGGTCGGTTCCCGGCGCCGGAGCGAGTACCCGATGCCGCGTCGCCCGCAGGAAGCCGCCCGTCGCGACCTCGAGCAGTTCTCCGATGTTCACGATGAACGCACCCTTGAGCGGCGGTGCGTCGATCCACTCGTCGGCACCCGCCTCCACCTGTAGGCCGGTCGAATCCGGTTCGACGAGCAGCAGCGTGAGCACACCTGAATCCTTGTGTGCGCCAACGCCTTGCGATGTCTGCGTGGTGCCCGGATAACGCACCACCTTGATCAGAGTGGCCGGTGCCGTCGCGAAGGCGTCGTCGAAGACGGTCGCATCGCCGGTGAGTGCGTGCGCCCAGTGACGCAACAGCTCGAGCCCGACCCCCGACAGCGCTGCGTCCCACTTCTCGAACGCCGGACGCAGCTCCGGAAGGGCGGACGGCCACTGGTTCGGCCCCTGCAGATTCCAATACCCCTGCGCGTTCTCGATCACGTCGCGCTCGGGCCCGATATCGATCTGCTCGCGCCAGTCGACTTCCGAGTTGGTCAGTTCGCCACCGAGGCGTGAGTAGCCACGGAAATGCGGACTCTCGAGCTGGCTGATCTCGTCCTTGGCATCAGCGGGAAGCGCGAAGAAACGCCTGGCCAGCGCCAGGATCTCGTCGATCTGCTGTTGCGGGACGCCGTGTCCGACGAGGTAGAAGAAGCCGACTCGGTGCGTCGCGTCGAGGAGCGCGGATTCGAACCCCGCGGGATCGGAGGCGGCCGTCGAGAGGTCGATGATCGGTAGACCCATCAGTCCATTATCTACCCGAGCTAGAACGGGTCCCTACGCGCTCGGCGCCTTCGCCGCCGCAACCGCGGCAGTGTTGACGCGCGTCAGGGCTCGGTGCAACTCTTCGAGATCAGACAGCTCGACGCCCAGTGCATCGACGACGGCCCCGGGAATCGACAACGCCTGCTCACGCAGTGCACGACCCGACGACGTGAGATCGACGTCGACGTTGCGTTCGTCGTCGCCGCGACGCCTGCGCACGATGAGTTGCTGTTGTTCGAGTCGCTTGAGAAGCGGAGAAAGGGTCGCGGAGTCGAGTTGCAGCACCGCACCGATATCTTTGACCGCTCTCGGTTCCGACTCCCAGAGCGCGAGCATGACCAGATACTGCGGATGCGTCAGGCCGAGCGGATCGAGCAATCGGCGATAGATGCGCAGTACCGAACGATTCGCCACGGCCAACGCGAAACAGACCTGCCGCTCCAGGAGTAGCGGGTTGGTGTCCATGTCGTGCGGATCGGCCGTGTCCTGCGAACTCACCTATTCAGTGTGTCATATTCAATCGCTCGCTATCGATTGGCGAGCTGCTCAGGCGGCAGTGCTCGGTGCTTCGGGGTCGGGCTGCGAAGGCCTACCCGCGACGAGGTCGGCAAGCTTCAGTCCATAGGAACCGAATTGCGCGTCGAAATGCTCCGCGCGATACGTGGCACGGTCCTGTTTGGCCTTCGAATAGTGCTTGCGTGCCCAACGAGAACCCGGGCGCGCCAACCGAACTGCGCCGATCCACGCGACCGGCGGGAGGTACGCCCCGATGACGGCCGTCGAATACTTGCCCTTGGCCACGCAGACGAGCAGCACACCGATGTGCACGACGAGGACCACGAGAATCACCACGTGGCCTGCGCCGAACCGTGCCGACTCGTCGTCGTCGGTGGTGACGGGATTGAGACCGAGCAGCAGTAGCCCGAGTGCCGCCACAGTGAGGGCAACGACCTGCACCGAGAGCTGCCCCTCACGCGACCAGTACACGTCCTGCATGTGCAGGATCATCGCGAACTCGTCGAGCACCAGCGACGCCCCGATGCCGATCAGCACTGCCGCGATCTCGCCGGCGGGCGCCGTGCCGTCGGCCGCCACGGACGTGATGGCGCCGATGATCAACAGGATGATCCCGGGTACGGCGTGATGGATGTGCACGCCACCGGAGACGTTGTTGCGGAACGGCCCCTTGCCGGCACGGATCAGGCGGGTGATGACGCGGGTGATGACGAACGTCAGCAGGAACGCCACGAACAGCAGCGCCAGTGGTAGTCCCGCCGGACCGTGGTTCATCGCTTCGGCGTGATCCCGGTGCGTTGCTGCTCGATCTTGAGGCACCGATCCTCGACGTAGAGCAGTCCGGCTTCCTCGGCGATCGCACGCGCCTCCGGTGACGTGATCCCCAGTTGCAACCAGAGCGCCTTGGCGCCCGCGGCGACGGCCTCGCGAGCGATCTGCGGGCAGTCGGCCGACGGTCGGAACACGTCGACGAACTCCACCTGCTCCGGAACGTCGGCGAGAGTCGGGTAGACGGCCTCTCCGACTATCGTCTCGGCAGTGGGATTGACCGGGATGATGCGCCAGCCAAGCGACTTCATCAGGGCGGGAACCCCGTTCGACGGCTTGGCTGGGTTGGCGCTTGCCCCGACGACAGTGATCGTGTCGAAGGTGCGCAGGATCTGTTCGGCGACATCATCGGTGCTCATGGTGCCCAAGTCTAGGTGTGCACTCCCTGCGCGGCGGGCTGCTCGCCTTCCTCACTCGTCAACCACGCAACCAGCGACGCACCGATGATCGCGCACACGAAGCCGACGACCGCGAGCCACTCCAGTCCGTCGACGGCCTTGTCTCCGAGGAACACCACACCGACGATGGCGGGAAGACCTGTCTCTCCGACGACGAGCACTGCGGTGACGGCGTTGACCGGTCCGACCTGCAGCGCAAGGGTCTGGATGTAGAACGCCATGGCACCCGCGATGGCGATGGTCCATGCTGCCGGATCCTTCAGCACCGTGAGGGGGTCGAACGGGGAGACGCCGTCGAGCACACGCACCGCGACTGCCAGCGCGCCGTACATGAGACCCGCGATCGCGCCTCCGAAGATGGCTCCGCGACTTCCGAGTGCCCGCATGACCGCGACGCCGAGTGCCGCAACCGCCGTGGTGATCACGAACAGCGCCCAGTGGAATTTCATGTCAGCGTGTGTCGACGCCTCTTTGGACGCCGATGCGCCGAGTACACACAGCGCGAACACGACGAGCAGGATCGCCGCCCAGTCTTTTGCGCGCAGCGCGGTATGGAGCATCACCGTGCCCAACAGTGCGGTCACGATGAGATTGCCCGCCACGATCGACTGCGCGAGGAACAGCGGCAGGAATCGCGCCGCGACCGCGCCTCCGATGAAACCGAGCATCACGGTCAGCGTGCCGAGGAGAAACGTCGGATTGGTGAACGCGGCTAGCGCACCGCTCGCCGATCCGCTGTTGCCGGAACCCTGTGCCGCCTCTTGTGCCCCTTTGGCACGCAGGACCGTCGAAAGTCCGTATGCCAATGCAGCCAGACACGCCGCGACGATACCGATGACGTACATGTCACTCGTCGGGGTAGGGCTGATGCGCTCTGCGAGGGTCGCCGTAGGTGATCGCTCGTTCGCTTCGAGTTCCGGTGATCAGCGTTGCCGACCAGGTCACCAGCGCGCCCATGCGGTTCCGAACGCCCGCGAGGAAGGCCACGTGGATCACTCCCCACGCGAGCCAGCCCAAGGTTCCCGACATTTCCAGCGGACCACTCTGCACGATGGCATTTCGTCGCGCGATGTAGGCGGCATTTCCGAGGTCGTGATACTTGAAAGGTTTACGTTCTGATTGTCCCGCAACGAGATCCGCGATCACGCCACCGACGTGACGCCCACCCTGCATGGCCACCTCTGCCACGCCCGGCAGTTTGTTCAACGACGACGTGTCGCCCGCGACGAACACCTCGGGGTGCCCCTCGACGGAGAGGTCGTCGCGCACCGGAATCCGACCGGAGCGGTCGGCCTCGACGCCGAGTGCCTTGGCGAGAGTACGCGCGAACGGGACAGCCTCGACGCCCGCTGTCCACAACGTCGTCCTGGCCTTGTATGTCGTGGTCTCGTCGGTCTTCTTGTCCTTGGTCGTGACCGTGTCCTCGCCGACGTCGACGACATGGACACCGAGATGGGTTTCGACGCCGATCTTGTCGAGTGTGCGCTGGGCCTTCTTGGACAGCGACTCGGTGAACGACGGCAGGATGCGATCAGCTCCGTGGAAGAGGAGAACCCGGGCTTCGGTCGGGTCTATCGAATCGAACTCTCGACCGAGTGCGAGCGTCGCCAATTCGCGTATCTGTCCGGCGATTTCGACGCCGGTAGGGCCCGCGCCTGCGACAGCGAAGGTGAGCCACTTCCGACGCTCCTCGGGATCGGTGAGTGTCTCGGCAATCTCGAAGGCGCCCAACACTTGTCGTCGAATCGCAAGCGCGTCGTCGAGCGTCTTCATGCCGATCGAGTTCTCGATCGCGTCGTCGCAGCCGTGATACGCGGTCCGCATGCCGGTCCCGACGACGAGGTAGTCGTAGCTGATCTGGGCTGGACTGCCGTCGGCACCGAGAACGGTGAGAACCTTTGCCGCGACGTCGATATCGTCGGCCTCGCCGAGCACCACGTTGACGTTGCGCTGACGTCGAAGCAGATGCCTGATCGGGCTGGTGATGGCACCTTCCGAGAGCACGCCGGTTGCGCACTGGTAGAGAAGCGGCTGGAAGAGGTGGCTGGTGCCGCGATCGACGACGGTGATCGAGACCGGCACCTTCTTGAGTCGCCGAGCTGCGTGTACTCCGGCGAACCCGGCTCCGATGATCACTACGTGTGGCTTGGCGGCCATGTTTCAGGCTCCCGTGTGAGAGGTGGTGGCGGTGCGGGAGGTGACCGCGTACGTCGCGGCGCCGAAAGCACCGGTCACCGCGAAGACCGATGGCCATGCGCCGATCTTCTCCGCGAGTGGGTGCGACAGCCCGAACGCTGCGAGGTAGCCCGTGAGAAGTCCGGCCGCCGGTCCCGGCCCCCTGCTCAGCCACTGGCGCGTGCACCAGGCGCCCGCAATTCCGAGGACCACGCCCCCGAGTGGACGTTTGCCGGTGTACCGTGCGGTCGCATATCCGCCGATCAAGCCAGCACTGGCAACACCGACAGTGGGATCCACATGCATGCCGGTCAGCCTAGCAATGGTTGAGGCTGCGCCGCGTGGTTGCGCGTTGAGCTGAGCGCCCACTCGACCGACGCCGATTCCTGCCACACTGGAGCCATGGGTGACCAACCCGCAATCGTGCTCGTGTCGTCCGGCCACGCAGAGCAACTTCGCGGCGAGTTCGGCCGGTACCTCCGTGACTATCGCATCGAGTGTGCGGAGTCGGCCGTCGGAGCGGTCGTGCTCCTCGGCAGCCTTGTGGGCGAGGGGGTTCCGGTGGCGCAGATCGTCGTCGAGTCCGAGTTGCCCGACATGTCGGTGTTCGAGGCGCTGAGCACTTTCCGAAGCATCGTGCCGACGGCCAAGCGTGTCGTCGTCATCTCGTGGGAGAACTTCGGCGCCCACATCGAGTTGCTGCGACCCGCCCTCGCGAAGGGCAAATTCGACACATTTTTGCTCATGCCGCGCGGCGCTCGCGACGAAGAATTCCACTATGCGATCACCGAGATGCTCTCGGATTGGGGAGCGACTGTCGCGACCCCGGTCGTCGATTCCGTTCGTGTCATCAGCGACTCGTCGTCGGCGCTCACGCTCGGCATCAGGGACATCCTCGACCGCATGGGGATGCCCAATCGGGTGTACTCCAGCGACAGCGTCGAGGGGCAGGCAGCCATCGCGCTGTACGACTCGGGTGGCGCGCCCGTTCCGTTTCCGCTCGTCCACTCCATGGCCCCGAAGTTGCGTAACCGTGTGATCGCTCCGGGCACAGCCCGCGACGTGTCGGCGCTCATCTACGGGCGGCCGTCGGATGTGGACGAGGACGAGATCGTCGACCTGGCGGTCGTCGGCGCGGGACCTGCGGGACTGGCTGCCGCCGTGTACGGCGCTTCGGAAGGCTTGTCGACGGTGGTTCTGGAATCCGATGTCGTTGGGGGACAAGCGGGTACGAGTTCGATGATCCGTAACTACCTCGGCTTCCCGCGCGGCATTTCCGGCATGCGTCTCGCGCAACGAGCCCGCACGCAGGCAACACGTTTCGGTGCGCGCTTCTACTCCGGATGGCCGGTCGACGAACTGCGACTCGGCGTCGATGACGCTCCGCATCGCCTCTGCACCGAGGGTGGCGACGTGTTGGCGCGAAGTGTGCTCATCGCGAGCGGTGTCGCGTATCGACGACTCGGCGTCGAATCGCTGGAATCGCTTGTCGGGTCTGGTGTGAACTACGGTGCGGGGATGTCCGCGGCACGCGAGATGGACGGACGGGACGTGTTCGTCGTCGGCGGTGGCAACTCAGCGGGCCAGGCCGCGATTCATCTCGCCCGCTTCGCGCGCTCGGTGACGATTCTGGTTCGACGAGCAGACCTCACCGAGACGATGTCGCAGTATTTGATCGGCGAGATCGCCTATCACCCGCGGATCACCGTGCGTGGTACCACCGAGGTCATCGACGGCGGTGGCGATGGTCAACTCGAATGGCTCGAGTTGTGCGACACCGTCACTCGCGTTAGCGAGCGGGTGAGCGCAGGCGGACTGTTCTTGCTGATCGGTGCCGAACCGCATTGCGACTGGCTGCCCGCCAGTATTGCGCTCGACGATCGCGGCTTCGTACTGACCGGACGCGACGTTCCGAAGGATCAGTGGCCCGGCGAACTCCCGCCACCGAACCTCGTCACAAGTGTCGCAGGGGTTTTCGCCGCGGGCGACATCAGGGCACAGTCGATGAAGCGGGTCGCCGCATCGAGTGGCGAGGGAGCAAGCGCCGTCCCGATGGTGCACGCGTGGTTGGCAGCTCGGCGGACAGCATCAGCCGAGAGCTGACGTCACTTGTGCTGCAGCACTTCTCGCGTGTCGAGATCGTCGAGGAACTCCTCGACGCGCGGCCACGTCTGTTCCGCAGCGGCGTCGCCTGCGATCAGGCCGAGATGACTGGTCTCGACGGTCTGGAAGTGCACGTCGCTTGAGCCGCTGAGAAGTTCGACGCCGTGATGCGCAGCTTCCCAGCTCGCGATGGCGTCGCGGTGGCTGCCGAAGAGTTGGATGGGCTTGCGTATCGTCGTGAGATCGACGATACGACCGTCGAAATCGACTACACCCGAGGCCAATTCGTCGCGATAGACGAAGTTCTCCCACATCTGGAGCGACACCTTGCCCGCGTAGCCCGGCATGGCGTTTTGGAATCGGTCGATGACCTGCATGCGGGCGAGTGCCTCGTGGTCGTCGGCGTTGCGCAGGATGTAGAGCGGCTTCTTGAGTTCACGGTCGGCGGCCAGCGCGCGGTAGGCGATGCGCACCAGTGGCGCGGGAATGCCACCCATCACCTTGAGCGCGCCCGTGATCGGCACCCCGCCGACCGGCTGCATGACCCGTTTGACGAGCGGGTATGGCGTCACGGCGTCGTAGTCGAGCGGTGTACCGATCGCGGTGATCGAGCGCACCGGCAGGTCCGGGTGCGCCGCGATCATCAGGAGCGACACGGTCCCGCCCAGGCTCCACGCGGCGACGTCGACCTCGGCGGCGGAGTAGTCGGTGAGCACGCGGTCGATCGCCTGCGGGACGATGTCGTCGAAGTAGGTCTCGAAGCCGACCTGCCGGTGTGCCTGCCCGACGTCGCCGAAGTCGACGACGTACGGGATGCGTCCCGCGGCGAGGAGATGCTCGACGGCCGACTGCCCCGGCCCGAGGTCGTAGCAGCGAGCGGGCACCGCAAGCGGCGGGACCAGCAGGATCGGTGGCCT
This sequence comes from Gordonia sp. 852002-50816_SCH5313054-c, assembly GCF_001665925.1. Classification (NCBI taxonomy): domain Bacteria; kingdom Bacillati; phylum Actinomycetota; class Actinomycetes; order Mycobacteriales; family Gordoniaceae; genus Gordonia; species Gordonia sp. 852002-50816_SCH5313054-c. Next base: position 3,539 of record NZ_LZTE01000020.1, on the reverse strand, counting down.
TCCCGACGCGCGGGCGGAGTCAACCTGCTCGGCGGTGCCGTAGCGACGCAGCGTGCGCTGCGGATCGTCGAAGAGGGTGACGTGAGGCGTCTGTATGTCTGGTGCAACCTGATGTCCGCCGAGGATGCGCGCCAGTGTCTGCACTCGTTTCCATCGTGATGCGGCCATCAGCTCTCCTCTATCGCGGTGATCGAACAGCAATCTACGCGACCGGCCGAACGGCATACTCGGGGTATGGAGGCAACAGGTTCAGGAGTGGTGGCGGTCGTCGGAACGTTGAATCTCGACCTGGTGGTCATACTCGCCCGCAGACCCGCCGTCGGCGAGACGGTCCTCGGTCGGTCGTTGACCGAGCGTCCCGGCGGCAAGGGAGCCAATCAGGCACGAGCCGCCGCCGCGGTCGCGTCAACCGCGTTGGTGGGGGCGACGGGCACCGACTCCGCCGGAGACCGGATGGTGTCTGATCTCGTCGACGCGGGCGTCGACGTCACGTACGTGCGTCGGGTATCGGGCACCAGCGGCCATGCGGTCATCGAAGTCGACGACGATGGCGACAACAGCATCATCGTGATCACCGGCGCCAACAGCCAACTGACCCCCGACGATGTCGGCGCGGCACTCGACGCGCTGCGCCCCGCCGTCGTGATCACGCAGTTGGAATCACCCACCGAGGTCACCCCGCTGCAACCGCGAAGTGGTGCCACGACAACGAGATTCGATTCGTCCTCAATCCCAGCCCGACGGCACCGGTCGACCCGTCGATACTCGCCGAGGCCGACCCGCTGATCGTCAACCAGATCGAGGCGGCGTACTACGCCGATTTGCCAAACGATGCCGAGCCCTCTGAGCTGGCACGAAAGTTGTTGACCATCAGCGGATCCGTGATCATCACGCGAGGCGGCGACGACGTGGTGGTCGCCGGGAGCGGATCGCTGGACATCCTCGACGTTCCGCAGGTCGACGTCGTGGATACCACAGGCGCAGGCGACGTCTTCGCGGGCACGCTTGTTGCGCATCTCGCCAACGGCACAATGCTTCTCGACGCCGCACGCGCCGCGAACAGAGCGTCGGCCGATCACGTCTCCACGTCGAGATGAGTCGAGTTGACTGTGGGCCGCAGCATCGACAATCGGCTGAATGTGCGGGCCGCGTCGGGCGGCGACGGCTGCGCGCGGAGGATGTCGCGTGGAGTTCCCCAAGACACAATGTGCAGTACGACGTCCCGGTCACAACAGATGTCGACCAGACTTCCCAAGCGTCGCAGCGGTTCTCGATCAGCGTGGGCAAGATCGGGTACGTCACGGAGAGTGATCTCGCGGAAACGCTCGGTCAGCGCGAGGTACTCCCGCGTCCCCAGCGGCCGCTCGCAGAGCTCGGCGAACGTGACTGCCGCCGCTATGGCGTTGTGTAGAACCTCGACCGACTGGCCGTTCATATCGATTCGTTCGGGCAACATCCCGGCGATCTGCTCAGACTCCGTCGGTGACCAGGTTCCGGAGGAAAAGCCGTGTCGTGGCGCGGCGGCGCACCTTCGGTAGTCGTCACCCTCGCCAATCCAAATAACCGAGAACTCTCTCTCAATGAGGTCAATCGCCTGTTGAAACCGGTAGTGCATCAAGGGGTTTGGAAGCAGCTGTTGCGGCGGATAGTTCGACGTCGCAATGAATAGTGTCCCGTCGCGGACGATGCGTCGAAGAGTTGCGGTGAGGTAGATGGCGTCGGCGACGTCGTGGACGTGAAACTCGTCGAACATGACCGCCGTCGAGCCAGCTAGCAACTCGTCGAGCGCGTCGTCGACAGTCCCTCTTGTGGATGCGATGAGGTGGTCGATCGCAGCGAAGACCTCGTAGAAGTGGAAGCGACGCTTTGATGCGGTGGGGATTGCGTTGAAGTACAGGGACGACAACGCGGTCTTGCCTCGCCCCGGATCTCCCCAGAGGTAGAAACCATTACCTACATTGAGCGCCATGGATGTCATCGTTTCACGTTGTGCGACATCGAGTTTCAGGTTCGATCCAACCACTACAGCGAAGAACGCCTCACGCATTGATTCCGCGGCCTTCTGTCGCACGCGACGTCGCATCTAGTCACCTCGTCTCGATTACTCTATATTTGTAGAGTAACCGAACGGAGATGTCGATGCCCCGACCCGGCGACCGCCGCCCACTCATCTGCGACTGTGCGATCACACTGCTCGCCGACGGTGGCGCACGCGCGCTGACACACGGCGCCGTCGACCGCGCCGCCGGACTGCCGAAGGGTTCGACGTCGTATTACTTCCGGACGCGCGACGCGTTGATCTCCGCAACCATCGAACGAATCCGTGCGCACTCGCGTGACGCCATGAACAACGCCGAGCCGATCGGTGAGATATCGGTCGACGCCGCAGCGGTGTTCATCGCCGAACAGCTGGCGGCGTTTACTGGCGTTCGACGCCCCGACGCGATCGCGGTGTTCGCGCTGCTGCCCGAGGTTCGTGAAAATGACTCGCTGCGAACAGAACTCAGCTCGTGCTTGTTCTCGCTAGATCGAGCCACCGCGCTACTCGAGGTGTTGGGATCGTCGACGCCGCGTGAGGACGCCGCCGACCTCATAGCGTTCCTGTCCGGGATGTTGTTCGACACCTTCTTCGGAATACGCAGTCGCGCTGTCGGCGGTGTCCGACCGGCTTCGGAATCCGTTGCGCGGCTGCTCCGGCAGATGATTTCCACAGCCCGCTGAGCACGGAACGAAAATTGTCAGACCTCGTCTGTATGTTCGATGTATGTCCTTGGAAACCTTCTCCGACCCGGCCGGCGCGGCCGACGCCACAGGCGTGCCCGCGTCGCAGCCGCCGGTGCTCGCGCGCGTCGCCGAGGACGAATCTCTGTCGAAGACCGATCTGGTCGAGGTGATCGCGCACTGCGCATCGACCATTGCTTCTGCACAGTTCCGCCTGTTGACGGCGATCAGTCTCATCCACGAGGAACACGAAGAAGACTACGGCGTCGAGATCGGCGAACTCACCGACGGCCGAGCAGACTCACCGGAAGCGGTGCGCGAGTTCGCTGCTCGAGGACAGACCGGTGACGACCCTCGCGCACAGTACGGCCCCAATGGTGTGGAACGCACCATCGCCGACGTCGGCGCAGTCTTGTCGCTACCGCCGGGTCGGGCACGCGAGTTGATCATCGACGCCCACGCCCTGCGCTACCGACTCCCCTACACCTCCTCACTCCTGGCCTGCGGGCGCATCGATCTGCAGCGGTTCCACATCGCTGTCGCCCGCACCAGCCTGTGCGGACCGGACACCATCGACGAGGTCGACGCCCGCCTCACCGCAGCACTCTCGGCACGCGATCATTTGTCGACGACCCGTTTTGCTGCGCTCGTCGATTCTGTTGTCGCCCAGGTCGATGCCGACGCCGTCAAGCGCCGTCGTGCCCGCATCGACGCCGACCGCAACGTCCAGGTCCGCCCCGATCGGTGGACTCCCGGCCAATCCCGACTGACCGGCACCGTGCCCGCCGCCTCGGGTGTGTTGATCGACCAACGCCTCA
>NZ_LZTE01000019.1:0-90617 GCF_001665925.1 Gordonia sp. 852002-50816_SCH5313054-c | reverse complement strand
TCGAGCGCCCCACCCGCTGATCGAGCTGACCACCCCGCTGATCGAGCCCCACCCGCTGATCGAGCTTGTCGAGATCACCGCGGCGCGAGCGCCTCGATCGTCCAGGTGAGGTCGCCCGTGGTCAGCGTGGAGCGCAGCCGGACGTCGAAGGCGGAGTGGAGCAGCTTCCAGACCTGGCGGGCCTGGGGAAGGTCGATCGATTTGTAGTGCGACACCACGATCTCGCCGGTCGGGGCGAGCCACCCCTCCTGCAGTCGGCGGACTGTCGCCAGCGGATCCGGGAGGTAGTAGAGCATCTCGGAGAACACGATCGCGTCGAACCGCGTCTGCGAGGCTGTCGGATCGACATCATCCGGGGTAAACGTGCTGGCGTCGGCTTGTACGAACGCGGCGCGGTCGAGCCCCTTCGCACGAGCCTTTTCGACGGCATTCTCAGCGGCGTCGACTCCGAGGAACTCGGTGTAGTGCGCGGGCGAGAGACGCTGCGCCAACAGCCCTTCGCCGCAACCGAGTTCGAGCACACGGGGTCGGGGCGTGGTGCGCAGACAGTATCCGGCGACGACGTGGAAGCGCGGAGCCTCCTGCTCGTTGGCGAGGTAGTCCCAGTCGCCGCTGCGGTATTCGTCGTCGCAATCGGCGACGCCGTGTGCCGACGTGTACGGCCGCAGATAGCTCGAGACGAGTCCCACGCCGCGGGCCGCCTGCTTCCGCGCACCGCCGACAATTCCCTCGCGCGCCGCACCCATCGCCAGCCTGCCTTCGTTTGTAGGACAAATCCGACGAAATGCTACCGGTCATCTAGGCGCGACGGATGTGTGCGGCGCCACAGGATCGCGCTCACCAGCGGTAATCGAGGAACTTCCCGTCGAAGGTGACCACCACGCGGTCGCCGTCGGGGTCGGGCCTTCGCGCGATGTCGACCTTGAAGTTGATGGCGCTCATGATGCCGTCGCCGAACTCCTCGTGAATCAGTTCTTTCAGCGCGGGGCCGTACACCGCTAGCGCCTCGTAGAAGCGATAGATCGTCGGGTCGGACGTCAGTTCGTCGTCGCGTGTCCGAGCGGGCTGCAGACGAAGACTCTCTGCGACGCCTTCGCCGAGACCGAGTATCTCGCAGACGATTTCGGCCTTCTCGGCAGGTACAGGATGCTTGCCGAGTAGTGCGGCAACGGTCCACACGAGTGGCGCCTCGATGCGCTCGGCGATCTCGGCCCACGTCAGACCGGCGCGCAGTCGTGCTGCGACGATGAGTTCGGCGGCGTCGGATTTGGACATGATCGGTGGGTTCAACGGTCGCTCCCTTGTTGGTGATACGGATGGTTGGTCGAACTGATGGTCGGTCTATTGCGAATGGTGCGGTCATGAAACGACGTCGGCGTCGGCCAACCATGCGCGCAGGCGGTCCAGCGGCCATGTCGTCACGATGCGGTCGGCGTCGATGCCGAGTCTCTCTGCGCGCTGGGCGCCGAGTGCTTTGAACTCCAATTGTCCGGGTGCGTGGGCGTCGGAGTCGATGGCGAACAAGCAGCCGAGGTCACGTGCCAGGGTGAGCAGGTCGTCGGGAGGGTCGACGCGTTCGGGTCGAGAATTGATCTCGACGGCGGTGTTGGTGTCGCGGCACGTCGAAAACACTTGGTGCGCATCGAATGTCGACTGTGGGCGCGTACCGCGTCCGCCGGTGACGAGCCTCCCCGTGCAGTGCCCGAGCACCCGTACGCGAGGGTGTTCGACTGCAGCCACCATCCGTCGGGTCATCGGAGCCGCGTCCATCTTCAGCTTCGAGTGCACCGACGCTGTGACGACATCGACGCGCTCGAGCATCTCCGCGGATTGGTCGAGCGCTCCGTCGTCGAGGATGTCGACTTCGATTCCGGTCAACACGACCAGGTCGACGTCGCCGCGCGCGTTGAACTGCTCGATCACGCCGATCTGGGCATCGAGACGCTCCGCCGCGAGTCCGTTGGCGACGGTCAGGCGGGGCGAGTGATCGGTGATCGCAAGCCATTGTTGGCCGAGAGCGCTTGCCGCCGAAGCCATTTCGCCGATAGATGCACCGCCGTCGCTCCACGTGGTGTGTGCGTGGAGATCGCCGCGCAGCGCCTCGTAGAGCAGGTCGCCTGAGTCGGCGGCGGGGTCGGTCAAGGGATCGGCCTGGGCCTGCAACCCGTCGAGGTAGTCGGGAAGCACCCCTGACACGGCCTCGTCGATCACGGCCGCTGTGGTCTTGCCGATGCCCGACAACGCGGTCAGCGAACCCGCCGCGGAGCGTCGTCGAATCTCGTCATCACCGACCTCGACGACCGTCGCGGCCGCGCGCCGGAACGCCTCGACGCGGTAGCTGCTCTGCCTGTCACGCTCGAGCAACCACGCGATCCTCGTCAGCGCCTGCGCGGGATCGACCGGCGCGGCGAGCGGGATCAGTGAGCGCATCCCCCGACAGTAGCCTCGCCGGACCACAGCAGCGCACTCTCGACCGAATTCGACGCCCACTCAACCGCTTTCAGCGCACAGTCGGCAGGATAGAGCGCCCAGTCGGCAGTCTCGAGCGCACGGTCGATGGGATCTGGCGCGGCGCTAGCCGACCGTGATGGCGTTGAGCCGTTCGCGGATGAAGTCGCCGCCGATCACCGGCGGCCGGCCAGCAACCTTGCCGACGGGAGGGTCCAGGGGTGTCACGACGGCGTCGTGGTCGAGTTCGTAGAAGAAGATCAACGAGACGAGATCTTCCTCCGGCGCGTCGGCCTGCGGCGGCAGCACGCGGTGCCTGCCCGCGGGCCAGCGGCCTCCCGACCAGTACTCGAGCAGGTCGCCGATGTTGACCGTCAACGCAGACGGATCGTACGGCGCATCCGCCCAACCGCCCTGCTCGCTATAGACCTGCAGTCCGCCCGCGCCCGGCTCGCGGTCGAGGATGGTGACGGTGCCGAAGTCGGTGTGCGGGCCGATGCGGTACTGACCGGGCTCCGGCTCACCGACGTCGGTCATGGGCGGATAGTGATTGATGTTCGACGTCCAGGTGGCCGAGCCCGCGAGGTCGCGAAACGGGTTCTCGCTCCCGGACAGTCCCAGCGACGCCGCCATCAGGGCGAGCAGGTCGTCGGAGAGCTTCTTGCACGCCGCGGTCCAGGCGGTGAACAGCTCACGTAACCGTGGCGCCTCCGCGGGCCAGACGTCCGGGGCGAACCAGTAGTCGTCCACCTCGGGAATGCCGACTCGTGTCTGGGCGCCCGAGTTGTAGGTTTCCTTCAGGTCGGGAGGCGTTTCGGTGCCCTCGGAGTAGCCGTTGGCCTCCAGGCCCGGGCCGATCCAACCTCGACCACCGACTCCGACGGCGTACTGCCCTTTCACCTCCGGTGACATGGCGAAGAACTCGCGGGCGGTGGCGCGCAGCGCGGCGGGCAGCTCCGGATCGATTCCGTGGCCCGTGACCAGCAGGAATCCCGCCTTCTGTAACGACTCGTCCACCGCGGCGCACACGGCGTCGGCGCCGTCGCCACCGGCACGCCACTGCGCGAGGTCGACGGTCAGGATCGGACTCGACGTCTCCCCGCTCACCGCAGACTCCCCGTGTCGGAACGTGCCGCGTTCACTCCGGCGTCGACGACACCGATGTCCTCATTCCAGAGCGCGGGATTCCCGGCGATGAAGTCGGTCATCATCGCGACGCACCGCTCGTCGTCGAGAATCGTCACGTCGACGCCGAGGTCGCGCAGCCACTCCTGCCCGCCGTCGAAGGTGCGGTTCTCCCCGATCACCACCGCACCGATACCGAACTGCCTGATGAGCCCACTGCAGTACCAGCACGGCGCCAGCGTGGTGACCATGATGGTCGACGAGTAGTCGCGTTGCCTGCCCGCGACGCGGAAGGCGTCGGTCTCGCCGTGCACAGACGGGTCGTCGTGCTGCACCCGTCGGTTGCGTCCCTCGCCGAGGAGGGTGCCGTCGGCGCTGAACAGCGCGGCCCCGATCGGAATCCCCCCTTCGGAGAGGCCGAGTTGTGCTTGTCGGTAGGCGGTGTCGAGCGCAGCCACGGCGTCGAACGTGGACGTCGTCCCATGTCGCGAGAGCATGATTCGACTGTGCGCGGCTACGTCGTCGTGTTCAACCGACAGTCCGTCGTGTCGCGCGCCGACCTCAACGTGCATATCGTCTATCCATGCTTCAACGGCCGGCGTCGACGCTCTCGCTCCGACAGATCATCGACGACTACCTCATCGACGCCGATCCGCACGTGCTCACCGCACACGATCGCCTCGAACGCCCCGTGATCTGGGTGCATTCGAGCGAGATCTACGAGATAGGCCCCCTGCTCTCAGGCGGTGAACTGTTGTTGACGACCGGACTCGGATTGGCTGGACTCGACGCGGGCACCCGCCGCCACTACGTCCGCGAGCTGGCCGAACGTGGTGTGGTGGCGCTCGCGTTCGAGATCGGACGCAGCTTCGACAGCGTTCCCGACGAGATCATTCGGGAGGGATCTGCGCGGCGGCTGCCGATCATCGAGCTACGTCGTGTGGTGCCGTTCATCACGATGTGCCGCACCTCCAACACGGCCATCGTGTCTGCAGAACTCGCCGACCTGCGGTTACGTGGCGAGCTCGACACCACCCTGCACGACGACATGGCCACCGGCGGTGGCGTCGCCAAGATGCTCGAACACGTCTCCGACGCCGCGCACTGCCCGATCGTGTTGGTGGGCACGGGAGGTGCACTGATCGCCGCGCACGGCGTCGACGACGATCGATCAGCGTGGCGGGCCGTCGACGGTCAAATCGCATCGGCGCCGATCATCGCGCGCGGACGCGAGATCGCACGGTTGATCGCAGGTCCGGGTGCCACACCGATCCCCGGCGAACGCGCCGCGATGCTCCTCGACTGCGCGGCGGGTCCACTGACGTCGGCACTCGTACGTGGAGGCATCGGGCGCTCCGCGGTGGCGTCGCGGCTCATCGAGGAATTGTTGGCGTCGCGCCCGATTCGACGAGCCGATCTGTTCGCTCGTCTGTCGGGTTCGGGCGCCCCGGTGGCCCAGTCGACGCAGATCGTGCCGGTTGTCGTCGAGTCGCCCGATTCACGCATGGCCGAGAGTGCGCTCAGTCGTGCCGCGGCCACGCTCGGCGGTGTGGTCTTCGAGACCGTCGACGCCACCGTGTACGGCCTCGTCGTGATGCCGACTCCCACCGGTGACCACGACGCCGTCGACTGCGTCCGCACGGCGTTCACCGACATCGGTGCACACGCCAGCCGCGTGACCGTGGTCGTCGGCCAACCGTGTGCGACCGCTGACGCCGGGCCGGGGCCAGGACTGTCGCTATCGATCGGCGACTCGCTGCGTACCTGTGCCGAAAGACTGGGCAGCGCAGTCGAATCCGTGCAGACCAAGAGTGTTGCCGGGCGCGTGTTCACCGCAAGGGCTCTGGCCGTCGACGCCGCGGCAAGCACCATGTCTGCTGCGGCACGCGACGAACTGATCGACCTCATCGATCCGCTCGTTCGCCACGACGCGGAGTCGTCGACGCATCTTGCACGCACACTAGAGGTGCATCTGCGCAACGGCTGCAGTGCAACTCGCTCGGCGCAGGCCTTGCACATTGGACGCCAAAGCCTCTATCAGCGTCTCGACCGTGTGCGCGAGGTGCTCGGATTCGACCCGACAGACCCCGAGATGTATGCATCGATTCTGTTGGCATTCAGCGCTTTACGCGCCGACGGCGCCGGGACCCGCACGCCGAACTGACCGACGCGGGCCCTGCTCCGAGATGAACCTCGGAGCAGGACCCGCGTCGGCGTGACAGCGAGAGGCTGTGTCGTCAGACGTATGTGCGCTGCGACTCCTCGACACTCTTTCTGGCCAGAACCACATACCCCACGAATGCGATTGCGAACCCGACGAACGCACCGATGTCACCCAACTCGGGAACCGCGCGAACCACGTACCCGACGAATTTCTCCTGATTGCAGAACAGCAGAACCGATCCGACCAACGCGATGACGAACGCGGCCAGCCCACCCCAGTTCACGTAGCGCGTGTCGTACAGCAGGTCCAACGACGGACGCTTCTTGCGCAGCAATCGATCGGCGAAGACCACACCGAGCCACGGACCGATCCAGTAGGCAACCAAGAGCAGGAATGCCTCGTACGACGCTGCGGCGTCGGCAAGCGCCCACCAGGCCACCAGGAATCCGACGATGCCGAACAGCACTGTGACCAGCGCGCGCTGCGTGTTCATCGGCAGCTTGAATCCCATGGTCACGAACGCCATCGATCCGGAGTAGACGTTGATCGCGTTGGCCGCAACGGCGCCGACCGCGATGGCGAGCAACGTGAGATCCGCGACGAGCGTCGGCAGGTTCGCGGTGAACGCGGCGGTCGGGTTGTCCGACGTCGCCGGACCGATCGTCACCGACGCCGCACCAACGATCATCAGCACGGTGCACGAGACGAACAAGCCGAGCGACGCGTAGAGGCCCGTGTGCACCCGCGACACGGTCGGCGGGAGGTAGCGGGTGTAGTCGGCGGCGTAGGGCGTCCAGCCTGCGGTGTACCCGAATGCGGCACCGACGGTGAGCCAGAAGCCCGCCATCGAGAAACCGCCGCCCGACGACGGGGGCGCGTCGAGGTGCGACTTACTGAAGATGATCACCGCGGCGATCAAGAAGATCACCGCCAGGATCGGCGCGGCGATCCGCTCGAATCGCTGCACCAGGTTGTGCCCGAAGAACGCGAACGCGGTCTGCACGATGACGATGATGATCAACCCCACGAGCGGGGTGAATCCGAACAGCGACGACAACGCGAAAGCGCCACTGGCATTGTTGGTCGCGAACCAGCCGACGCCGCACATGACTGCCATGAACGTCGCGGGAAGGATGTTGCCGCGATATCCGAAGGCGAGCCGACCGAGCACCATCTGCGGCACCCCGTGCAGTGGCCCGTCGGCCGACAGCAGGTAGTGGGCAACCGCGGCGAGTCCGTTGCCGAGCACCACCGCGGCCACGGCCTGCCAGAACGACAGACCGAACACGGCCACAGCGAGCACGCCGACGAAGATCGTGGCGAATTCGAGGTTGGGTGCCGTCCACGTCCAGAAGAGCCCACGCGGCGACCCGTGACGGGCCTCCACCGGAATCGGCTCGTTGCCACCTGGCTCGACGGCGAGGACTTTGCTGCCGTAGTTCAACTGCGTGACGGCGGCATCGTCGTCGGCGGGTGCGTCTGTACTCATGGCGGATACTGTGCTGCGTCGCGTCCGGAGCGGCAACCGACGGATTGTCCGTTGCGCCCACCCGTAGGCGCGACATTTCGACGGTCGAGCATCGATCGACCCGACGCCGAGCTCACTCAGTCGACGCAGGGAATGGCCGAACCGCTGCTCACGGCTCCGCCCGAGTCGGGTGCGGGACCGTCGAGCGACGCCGTCGTCTCGTCGTCGGCCGGATCGCTCGTCGACGTCGAACCGGAAGACGACTCGGCGGACGGTGACGCTGCCGAGGCGCTGGACGTGGTCGACGCCGCCTTCATGCCGAAGGCCGTCTGGATCTGGTCGCGCACCTTTGCGGTGTCGATGATGTTGACGTCCTGGCCGTCGACCGTGTCGTACCGCTCGACCGGAAGCGTGCGGAAGCTGACGCGCTGGCCGCTCGGTGCGAGCATCTGCTGCCCCCACGACATGAGGTCCCACCCGTCGGAGAGCACCACGTCGTTGTTGAGTGCTGTGCTGAGTCTGTTGAGTTTTCCTGGGTCGGTCAGCATTCCGGTGCTCTGTACCTGATGCATCACCGAGAGGAGGAATGCCTGTTGTCGGTGGGTGCGGTCGAGGTCGCCGTTGTCGAGTCCGTGGCGCTGCCGCACGAAGGCCAACGACTGCGACGCGTTGAGGTGCTGGCGACCCGCGGGGAACCGAGCGCCCGAATACGAGTCGCGGACAGAATGATTCAGACAGACGTCGATACCGCCGAGCGCCTTGGATATGTCGTAGAAGCCGACGAGGCTCACTTCGGCGAACCGATCGATCGGCACCCCGGTGAGCTGACGCACCGTCTCGATGGTCTCGGCACGACCGGCCTCACGTCCACGTGATTCGAGCGTGGCCTGATCGGTGATGCCCTGTGTTGTCAGTTCGTCCTCGACCATCGCCTTCTTGCGGCCGTATGCCTCTTTGATCTTGGCCTGGCTGACATCGAGACCGTCGACATCGACGAGGTCGTCGCGCGGAATCGAGAACGCGACGATGTTCTTCCTGTCCGCGGGGATGTGCACGAGGATCAGGGTGTTGGTGTTGTAGCCACCCTCGTCGCCATCTCCGGCATGAAGCTGCTTGAGGATGTCCGGTGACAGATTGTTGCCGTCGCGGTCCTTGCGGGTGTCGAGACCCATCAACAGGATGTTCTCGGCCCCGCCGCTCGACGCTGGTCCGCCGGCCAATGCTGCCGACCTGCCGAACCCTCCGGCGACGTGTGTGACAGTGCCCCATGCGAGTCCGACGACGCCGAGGATCGCGACCGAACACATCGCGACCGCGACCCGCCCGATTCGCACCATCGACGACCGGCGCTGCGGGCCGGCCGCTGAGCGTCGGCGCGTCGAGCGGGTGCGAGACGAGCGGGTGCGGGACGAGGCGCGGGCTTCACCTGCGGCGGACCTGCGCGTGCGGCGCGAGGTGGTGACCTGCGGAATGGGCTGGGTGAGATCGTCGACCGGCTCCCACCGCGTTCGGGGTTCCGGTCGGGGCGGCGCTTGCTGCCTTACGGCCGGACTCGTAGGGATACGCGACCGTCGTGCAGCGACTTCGCCCGCAGTCAGGCGCCGACCGTCGGAGCCACGGAAACCACGGCCACCGGAGGGTGCGCGGCGCGCGCGATAGCGCGACGTTCCCTCCTGCTCCACCGGTTCCGCCCTTTCTCGATAGTTCACTGCCGCACCCGTGATCGGCATCACAGGATGACATCCCTGGTCGGCATCAATGGTCTTGGGCGGACTCCCCCACCTCGACTGGGTCACCGTAGTGACACCGTCTGTGAGAGCCCTGAGTACTCGACGTTCCGGACGGATCGGACACTGAAACACCCCTGGTGAGAACGCATTTCCGCGCTCACAGCTACCTGGCAGCGCAGCCTCAGCCGCACCTCAGCACATCGGCCGCACCATCGTGTTCGTGACCCCAGCCTCCCCAGCCGCAGCTGCGTTTCCCAACGGCACCCCTCACACCGCCCACTTCGCCGCACCGCAGGGAACAGACGACCTCGAGATCGGCGCCGACGGCAATCGCCTGCCCCGCGCGACAACCCGGGATCGGGTAGCCCTCGCTGCACTCCTCGTCGGCACCGCTGTGCTCTACCTCTGGAATATCACCGTCAACGGAAACGCCAACTCGTTCTACGCGGGTGCGGCGTGGGCGGGGTCGCGCAACTGGGAGGCGGTACTTTTCGGATCGGTCGATCCGTCGAACTTCATCACCGTCGACAAACCTCCGGTGTCGCAATGGATCATGGGGATCTCCGGACAGATCTTCGGGTACTCGTCCGCGAGCATGCTGATCCCCGAGGCGATCATGGGAGTCGCATCGGTTGCTCTGCTCTACGCCACGGTGACCCGTATCTCCGGCAGGACTGCGGGACTCATCGCGGGCGCAGCCCTTGCGCTGACTCCCGTGGCGGCCATGATGTTTCGATTCAACAACCCCGACGCCGCGATGGTCCTGCTGATGACCGCGGCCGCCTACTGCACGGTGCGAGCGACGTCTCGGGCGTCACTGCGCTGGCTCGTACTGGCCGGTGTTGCACTGGGTTTCGCGTTTCTCGCCAAGATGCTGGAAGGATTGATGGTGTTGCCCGCACTGGGCGTCGTCTACCTGTTGGCTGCGCCGACGACGCTTGGTCGGCGCGTCTGGCATCTTGCGGTCGCAGCGCTCGCACTAGTCGTGGCATCGGGATGGTATGTGGTGCTCACACTCCTATGGCCGGCGTCGTCGCGCCCGTATCTAGCTGGTTCGACGGACAACAACTTCATGAACCTGGTGCTCGGCTACAACGGACTCGACCGCATCGAGGGTCACAGCCACGCGGACGGTCCCACCGATGCCGCGCTGGATGAATTCATGCGCCAGAACCCCTCTCTCGCACATGGTTTCGGCGGCGGAATGTTCGGTAGCGCCCCCGGCATCGGTCGACTCTTCGCCGGAGAGTTCGGAGCGGAAATCTCGTTCTTACTGCCGTCAGCGCTCATCGCGCTGGTGGTGGTGCTCGCTCTTCGCGGTCGCGCACCACGCACCGACCTCGTGCGCGCAGGCGCGCTGCTGTTCGGACTGTGGTTACTGCTCGACGGAATTGTGTTGTCCTACATGAGCGGAACGGTTCACCCCTACTACTCACTCGCCATCGCGCCGCCCATCGCGGGACTGGTCGGAATCGGGGTCGTCGAGGCGTGGCGCGCCCGCGACTCGGCGACCGTGTGGCGCGCGATCACCGCGCGTGTGGGACTGGCAGCGATGATCGTCGCGGGCGGCGTCTGGGCATTCGTGTTACTCGACCGCGAATCGTCGTGGCTTCCCTGGTTGCGTTGGGCGGTACTACTTGTTGCCGTCGCGGCCGCGGTACTTGCTGCCGTGCCGACACGCGCTCGCCGGCCCGTCGCTCTCATCGCGGCCGGATGCGGTGTGCTGGCCGTCCTCTCGGCTCCGGCCGCATTCGCAATCAACGGCGACACCGTGGCACACACGGGCGGCGGGCCGTCGGTACTGCCCGGGCACAACACTTCTGGGCACAGCCCTTCCGGGCACAGCAGCACAGACGGCGGGGGTATGGGCACCGCCCCGGATTCGCCCCAACTCGACCGTCTGTTGCAATCGAGTTCCGCGCGCTGGGCTGCGGCCACCAACAGGACGTCGAGCGCAGCGTCGCTCGAACTCGACGCCCGCGTCCCGGTCATGGGTATCGGCGGATTCTCCAACGATCCGACGCCGACGCTCGCGCAGTTCCAGAAGTATGTGGCCGACAAGGAGATCGGCTACTACGTGGTGACCACCCCGCGTGAGTCCGGAACCGAAACACACAGCGCGACGACCGCGACCGACGGGTTCGGCGGCGGACAGCGCGCGAGCGGACGAGGCAGTTCCGTTACCGCACCCATCGGGCAGTGGGTCACAAGCCATTACGCTGCCCGCACCGTCGGCGACTACACGGTGTACGACCTCAGCACGCGGCCGGGCACAGGCACGACGTCAGCGTCGGCGGACACCACTTCGGCACAACAGAACTCCGGCACCGCACGGCCGGAACCACATTCGACGACCCGTCGTCGTACCCATCACCTGGCACAAAGCTGAGGAGAACACCGTTGTTTTGTCAGCAAATTCAGAATTTCGCACTGACCATGCTCTCAGTAGCGGACGGCAGTGTGGTCTCGTGAACAGCAACACGCCCGACGAGTCCGACACCTCACCGATCGAGGGACCCCACCCGGATCAGGGACACCACGGAACCGACCCAGGCACCGCAACCGACCCGGGGACATCGTGGCAGGGCGCACCCTACGAGAACCCTTACACAGAGCCTCATCCCACCGCGACCTATCCCACTGAGCCTCATCCCACTGCGCCTCATCCCACTGCGCCTCATCCCACTGGCGGGCAGTTCCCAGGCGCATACGCGAGCGCTCCGACACCCCCTGCGCCTGCCCAGCGATCCCGCGGGATCGCCAAGCCGCTTGTCGCGACGGCGGTGCTGGCGGGACTGGTCGGTGGCCTCGTCGGCGTCGGAGGGTATGCCCTTCTCGACAACGGCTCGTCGTCGAACGCTCCCGTCATCGCGTCGGCACCCGCCGCGGCAACCAATGCCGCTGACGCGCAACCCGGTTCGGTCACCTACGCCGCACAGGTTGCGTCGAAGTCGACGGCAGACATCAAGGTCGCAACCAGCCAGGGCACAGCGGTCGGTAGCGGCATCATTCTCTCGCCGGACGGCTACGTCCTCACCAACAATCACGTAGTGTCGGGCGTCGGCAGCGGCGCCAAGATCCAGGTGACCACCCCGGACGGAAAGACCTATCCCGCAAGCGTGAAGGGCACCTCTCCCTCGTACGACATCGCGGTCATCAAGCTCGACGGCGCGTCGGGGCTCACCCCCGCGAGCATCGGCGATTCCGGGTCGCTTCAGGTCGGCCAGCAGGTGGTCGCCGTCGGCAGTCCCGAAAACCTCTCCAACACTGTGACGTCCGGAATCGTGAGCGCACTGTCGCGGACCGTGACCGCGGGTGACGAACAGGGCAGCTCGGTCACCGTCTACAACGGGCTACAGACCGACACTCCGATCAACCCGGGCAATTCCGGTGGGCCACTGGTGAATCTGCAAGGACAGGTCATCGCTGTGAACTCGGCCGTCGACACCGGACAGAGCAGCAGTGGCGGCCCACAGGCATTCGGCCTCGGCTTCGCCATTCCGATCAACACGGCAAAGCGCATCGCGAATGAACTGATGCAAGACGGACAGGCCACCAAACCTGTTCTGGGCGTGTCGGGTTCGCTCGCATCAAGCAACGATGCGGTCAACGGGGCAAAGGTCACGTCGGTGCAATCGGGCGGTCCGGCAGCCGATGCCGGCATCAAGAACGGTGACGTGATCACCAAGATCGGCAACGCCACCATCGGCAACTACGCCGATCTGATGGCGCAGATCCTCACGCACTCCCCCGGTGAAACCGTGCCCGTGACCGTCAGTTCCGGCGGACAGACGAAGACCGTCCAGGTGACACTGGGCAGCACCGTCGACAAGGAACAGACAACGATCTCCGAGCGCGGCAACGGCTCCGACGGAGACGGCTCGGACGGAAGCGGTTCCGGTCGGCAGCGCGAGGGCGGTCGCCTGCCGTTCGGTTTCGGGCTGCCCTGATAGCCGCCGCGGCCGGCTGTAGCGTCCGCGCGCTCTGACTGCGCGATGTCCCCACGCTCGATTTTCCGGTTGCCCAGACGCGCGGATTCCGCGCCTCTGGGCAACCGCAAGCGACGGGCCGGGTAACCCGCCAGCTGTTCCGCGCCGGTTCGTCCTCCGAATCGGGTAAGTCGTCGGGCTCATCGTGAGATCCTCGGCCCATGCGCCACACGCGGATCACGACCCTGATCGCCGTCATCGCCGCGGCTCTCGGCGTGGGCATTGTCGGAGCGGGCACTGCCGACGCCGCCGTCTACCGTCGCGCCACTCTCAGCGGGTGCGGCATGCCTGCCACGCCGGTCGACATGTGGACTCGTCCGGGCAACTACAAGACCGTGATCGCGCTCTCCGGACTGCGCGTGACGGCGGCGGCCAGCGGATGGAAGCTGAGCACCAACGTCGGCGCCATGGCCGATAGCGGGGTCAACGTGGTGGCGCCCGCGGGCGGTCTCGCGAGTTTCTACACCGACTGGAACGCCCGCAACAGTCTCAGCAACATGGGCTATCGCTATCGGTGGACCTGCCGCCTCGACACTTTGGTCGCAATGCTCGACCGACAGGGGCTCGACGTCGGACCGCGACACAAGTACGCGATCATGGGAATTTCGATGGGCGGCAACGCCGCACTGATCTACGGCGCCTATCACCACGCGCGCATCTCGCACGCGTTCTCGATGTCGGGGTACCTGAATCTGTCGGCACCGGGGATGCGGGAGGCCATCCGGCTCACACTCCTCGACGCCGGGCTCGAGGCGGGCGTCGGTCCGTTCAATTCAGACGACATGTGGGGTCCCCCGTGGAGCACACGGTGGCTCGACAACGATCCGTTCGTCCAGGCTCCACGCTTACGTGGACTGAGTGTGCGGGTGGCTGCCGGATCGGCCATCTGGGGCAATCGCGACACCAACATCTCCAACTCGCTCAAGGGAACTCCGCTCGAGGTACTCGCCCAGGCACAGACGCGCGCGTTCGAATTCGCGGCGAGTCGGGCTGGTCTCCCGATCACAACCGACTATCCACGTGTTGGCACTCACAGTTGGGGCTACTGGGAGGAAATGGCCTGGCGCGCAAAGAGCGCCGGCTGGTTCAGAGACCGTTGACTCGAGAACCTCACGCGGCGTCGCCGGTCGGTGTGAGGTGAGCGTTACCCGAGGACACGCGCGCGGTAATGATCACGCAAAAGTGTTGGGATGAACTGTTTTCGAACCCATTCGGGACCACCTAATCGGAGACACCTCATGCCAGACCTCTTCTCTCCCTTCACCCTCAAGGGCGTCACCCTGCGCAATCGCATCGTGATGTCGCCCATGACCATGTACTCGTCGCACGACGGGAAGATGGACGATTATCACGTGAGCTACCTCGGCGCTCGCGCGTCAGGTGGCTTCGGGCTGATCTTTCCGGAGCAGATCGCCATCACCCCCGACGGTCGAACCACCACGGAGTGCGCGGGAATCTGGTCCGACGATCAGATCGACGGCCACCGTCGGGTGACCGACATCATCAAACGATTCGGAGCCGTGCCGGCCATCCAACTCGGTCACACCGGCCGCAAGGGCAGTGAGGTGGCACCACACAAGAGCTACCCCGGATTCCCGGGCAACTCGCAGCTACCTGCCGATCACCCCAACGGTTGGCAGTGCATTGCGCCGTCGGCCATCCCGTACGGCGGCGACCACTCCTGGCCCGTCCACGAGCTGACCGTCGACGAGATCAAGGCGCTGCATCGCAAATACGCCGACGCTGCGCGCCGAGCACTCGACGCAGGCTACCAGTGGCTCGAAATGCACTTCGCCCATGGCTATCTGGGCGCCGAGTTCTTCTCGCCGATCGCCAATCACCGCACCGATCAGTACGGCGGTTCGCTGGAGAACCGGGCGCGATTCCACCTCGAGGCGCTCGATGCGGTGCGCGAGGTATGGCCCGATGAGTATCCGCTCACCATGCGGCTCGGAGCAGACGATCTCAACCCTGCGGGCGCCCAGTTCGACGATTCGCTGGTCGCGATCGGCTGGATGAAGGAGCACGGACTCGATCTCGCCGACATCTCTCTCGGCTTCAACACCGACGAGATGATCGATCCGCCGATGGGCCGCGAAGCATTCATGGTCGAGAAGACCAACCGGGTGCGGACTCAGCTGCAGATCCCCGTCGGTACGAGCTGGAATCTCGGCATTCCCGAGACCGCAGACCAGGTCATCCGCGACGAATTGGTCGACCTGGTATTCCTGGGTCGACCGGCGCTGTCCAATCCGCACTGGCCGGTGTGGGCCGCACGCGAACTCGGCCACCCGACGCCCTTCGAACTGGTGCCTGACGACTGGCGGTGGTGGCTCGAGAACTTCCGCGGGTACGACGCGAGTATCGGGCTACCGCCCGCAGCGGAGCCTTCCGCGCGGCTGCGTTCCGCCTGACCCGGCCGGTGGTCGCCGACAGCGTCGACGGCGTCGTCGGCGACCGCCGAAAGTCACGCGTAGCGACGCGCGATCTCGACCACCTGCCCGCGATAGCCGCCGCCGAACACCACTGCGTGCATGAGCACCATCGACAGGTAGTGCAGCGGCACGCGTTCGCGCCAGCCGTCTGCGAGCGGATACGTCTGCTGATAGCCCTCGAGGATTCGATCGAGATACGGAGCACCGAACAACGCGAGTGCCGCGAGATCGGTTTCCCGATGGCCGACGTGCGCTGATGGGTCGATGAGGACACACCCGTCCGGCGACCACATCACGTTGCCCGACCACAGATCGCCGTGGAGGCGTGCGGGAGCGTCGTCGGTATCAAAGTCGCCCTCCCGCAAACGTTCACAGAGCTTCTCGACGATGCCGGCGTCGCCACCGCGCAAACCACTGTCGGGCAATAGCGGCATCAGTCGTCCGTCGGCGTACATCTCGCCCCAGGTGTCGTGAGCCACCAACGAGAGTTCGAGCAGGTGCTCGTTGGGCCCCTGATATCCGGGGCCGTCCCAGCCGGGAGGGCCCTGCCCCCAGCGGGCGGGACCGTCGAGGCTGTGGGTGGTGGCCAGTCGTCGACCGAAATCGGTTGCGGCATCGGGACTCGGCGAACTCGATTCGACGCGGCGCTCGGTCAGCGTCGACTCGTCGGTGGATACGACGTCGACGATGCTCGCGCCACCGGCCGGTACGGCGTCGGCGAGCCACCGCAGGCCGGCCACCTCCCAACGCGCGGGCCGTCCGGAGGTGTGCTTGGTGAATGTCGAGGAGGCCATGACTCCTTGATACCCCGGTATCGCGCGTGCGGAGATCCAGCGGGCATGGAGGCTAATGCGCGCCGTCGGTGTGCCACGCGCCGACGCTGGCCCAGGTGCGGGAGCGCGCCTCGTCACCCACGAGATCTGCCTGCGTGATGGTGAGTTCGGTTGCGCCGGCGTCGAGGTACTCCTGCAGACCGGCGAGAACCGTCGACTCGTCGCCGATGAGGAACAGATCGCCCGCACGCTCGTGACCGGACGCCGCGATGATGCGCTGATACGACGGAATCCGGTCGTAGAACTCACCTGCGGAATACGCTGCGGCACGGGCAGCGTCGACGTCGTCGGTGATGACAGCGGGCACAGCGGCGATCACGCGGGGTGCGACACGTCCCGCCTTCCGAGCCCTCGCCGCGATCGTCGGCACGATGACTTCGCGAATTGCCCTGGGACCAGCCAGGAATGGCAGTGTTCCATCTGCGAGTTCGCCTGTCGCCTGAAGCGCCCGCGGGCCCATCGCTGCCACGACGAGAGGAATCGGTTTATCGACGCCCGCCACGCGAGTGCTGATCGGCGGAGCGGAGATCAGGGTGTCACCGTGAAACGGCTCGTCGGAGCCGTCGAGCAGGGAACGGAGCGCGGTCAGATAGTCGCGGAGCGCAGGGATCGTCGGACCCGGATCGACTCCGAATGTCGGTGTCGTGAACGCCGGAGCACCGAGTCCGACGCCGAGCTGGAATCGGTTGCCCGTCGCAGCGGCGGCGGTCTTTGCGGCACCAGCGAGGTGGATCGGATGGCGCGGGTGAATCGGGACGACCGACGTGCCCACCACGATGTCGGGGATCTGCGCGCCGACGAGCGCGGCGAGTGTGACGGCGTCGTAGCCGAACTGCTGGGCGAACCAGACCGAATCGATGCCCGCTTGGTCGGCTTCCGTTGCCAGTTCGATTGCCCTATCGACGACGTTGGTCGTCGTCGAGTCAGCGGCAAACGTCGATAGCGACACTCCGATACTCATGCATCGAACAAGCCTCGACTCTTCGGGAAGATTCCGCCTACCGCTTTATCGCCCAACGTGATTGGAAACGCTGCTCATCTACGCCGGCTCGCGCAAGATGCCGAAGTGGCGAACCGAACCGGAGACGCCCGGAAGTTCCTTGACCGGCGACCACGTCTGCATCCCGTCAGAACTGTCGGAGTAGAAGTACTTGCCCTGCTTGTAGGCGTCCAGATAGATCCGCCATGCACCGCTGGGCAACTGTGTCACGGCAGGACCTTCCACGAAGGTGCCCCAGTTGCCGGGAGTGACGAATCGGTACGGACCGTACAGCGACGACGACACCGCGTGCTGCACAACCTTTTTGGTCTCGTTCTTGGTGAACGCGTGATACGTCGAGCCGACCTTGACGATCGTCGTGTCGATGTGGTCGGCACCGAGTCCATTGAGTGGAATCGGCGGACTCCACCACCGCAGCGAGGGGTCGAGAGCGGTCATGATGTAGGGCACGAATCCGCCGCCCGTCGACATCGAGAAGACGACGTTGACCCGTCCACCTTCGACGAACCAGTCGGGTGCCCACGCCTTGGTGGTGAACGGCGAGAGCGAAGGACCGTCCGAGGAGCCCGCCGAGCCGGACGATCCCGGTCCGCTCGACGAACCGAGGCCCTTACCGTCGCCGGTGCCGGGAAGGAACGCGCAGCACAGCGGCACCGGCACGTTCCGCACGAATGTCCAGTGGACGCGGTCACTACTGCGCGCGAATCCGATGTTAGCGCCGTCGACCGTCGTGTAGGTGACGTAGTAGAAGCCGTCGGTGTGGCGGAAGATGCTCGGGTCACGCACGCGCCCGGTCGGCGGGCGGTACGCGGGCTTCGCCAGTGGAGTGAAGTCGGTGCCATTCGACGACTGGTAGACGTCCATGTACAAGTCGCTGGTGTTGCTGAACCCCACCATCGTGTAGCGCCAACCCGCTGCGGCGCTGGTGCCGGGGCCGGAGAGCAGCAGGCCGATAACGGCGAGCAGCACCACCGGCAGAGCGGAGAACATCGATCGCATGCGGAAGTTCACCGGTGCAGTATTGACCAGGTCATCGCGCGGGTGCACGCGCTCGAGCGGCTTCCGACGAAATCGTTATGGAAACTGCGCTTGGTTGGATACGGAAAGTCGTTGACAGCAGATCGCGGCGGGCGCCGGTCATTCCCGGTTGAGGGCAACCGCTGACTGCACCAGGGCGACGAATGCGTCGTCGTCCAGAGTGTCGTTTTCCTTGATGTCGATGGCGCGGCGAGTCCCTGCGGTGAGGCTGGCGTTGAAGACCTTCGCCGGATCTGGCAGCGACGCTCCCTTGGCGAACGTGAGCTTGATCTTGTCCTTGTAGGTCTCAAGGGTACAGATCAGGCCGTCGAGCGAAAACGTCGGAACGCCATCCGGATTGGAGGGTTTGCGCCATTTGACCTCTTCGGTGATGTCGGGGTCGGCCCGCATGATCAGGGTGCGCATCTCGTGTGCCCGCGATTCGCGCCAGTCGTCTGCCATGCAGGTCACCGTAGTCGGTGCGCCAACGGGTTTCAGGTACTCGGGTGTCACTGCTTCGTCAGGTCTTGGGCGAACATGACGATGATCCCGCTCGGCCCGCGCACGTAGGTGAGCTTGTAGACGTCCTGATAGTTGGCGACGCCGCGCAGCGGATGGCATCCGTGCCGCGCGGCGATTGCGAGGGCGTCGTCGATGTCGTCGACGGAGAACGCGACACGATGCATGCCGATCTCGTTGGGCAGCGTCGGCGAGGTCTCGATCGCGTCCGGGTGGATGTACTCGAAGAGTTCGAGGCGCCCCGAGCCGTCGGGTGTGGCGAGCATCGCGATCTTCGCGTGGTTTCCGTCGAGTCCTACTGCGGTGTCGGCCCATTCGCCGCTGACCTCGTCGCGTCCGAGGACGGTGAGGCCGAGATCGGTGAAGAACGCAACTGCGGCGTCGAGGCTTTCGACCGCGATGCCGACGTTTTCGAGCGAGATGGGCATGTGGTCGAGGGTAGCGGCGGCGCGCCCGACCACCCCACTAATGGGCGATTGTCCTTGCGAGGAACACGAGGTCGTAGCTCCCGACGTTCTCGCGCTTGAACTCCACGAAACCTTTCCGCTCATAGAGTCGGATGTTCGCGACGCTGTGCTCGCCGGTGAACAACTCGACTCGCGTGACCGATGGTGGCACCCAGTCGTCGACTGAGGCGAGCAACCTGCTGCCGAGGCCTCGTCCCTGCAGATCGGGGACCACCGTCAGTCGGCCGACCTCGGCGACCTCGCCATGCACCGAAAGTCTCAGCGCTGCAACGAGCCTCGCGCCCAGCTTGATCCCCAATGCAGTCACGTGGGGCAGCTCCAGTTCAGCGACGAGGTCGTCGACGGACTGCGTCAGCGCGGGAAGCGTCAGGTCGTCGTGCAGTTGAGCCTCGGTGACGTATGCCGCTCGCTGCAGGGTCAGCAACTCGCCGGCGTCGTCGACGCCGAGTCGCGACACGTCAGCCACGACGAGTTCCGATGTTCGTTTGGAGCTCGCGGATCGTCGAACCGAGAATGCCGCGCGCGAGCAAGCCCTGCCCCAGCGGACCTGACGAATCAACGCCGAGTGCCGGGAGCTGACGCAGGGCTGCCCGCTCGTCATCTGTGAGTTCAGCCAACTGCCAACGTATTTCGTCGTCGACGGCTGACGGGTTGTCGCGGTGTGACAGGTCGACTGCCTTCACCGCGTACGCGGCGGCTCCGAGTGCGTGGGCACCCATGTGTGCCACCGCCGATGCCTGCGCCACTGCTCGTGCCGCGGCGGCGCCCGCCGGCGTGCTCGCTGCGCCCGCCGCCTTGACCGCGACCATCCGCTTGGCGATCTCCTCCGCACTGGTCCCGAGTCCCGCGCTGTAGGCGCGTGTTCGCGCAAGGGCGTCATCGATGTCGGTGCGCGCAGGGTCGTCGGCCTCGAGAAGCGGGAGCACCCGCTCGGCGCATGCGACCGCCCACCTGGCCACCAGTCGACGGTCGGTTTCGCTGAGTGTTTGAATCGATGTCACGGGTTTCCTGATGCGTCTCGGACCATCCGAAGTATCGGGTATGGCCTGCCCTGGTCATCGAGTGCGCTGCGCTCGAACTCGACGAACCCACGGCGACGGTAGAACCCGACCGCGTCGACGTTGTCCTCGTTGACATCCACACGGGTGATTCCGCAGTCGTCGACGGCTTGGGCGAGAAGCACGCTGCCGACACCGGTTCCCCGGTGAGCAGCGTCGACGAACAGCATCTCGAGGGTGTCCCCCGCTGTACCCGCGAAGCCGACGACCTGACCGTCGACTTCTGCGACGACCAGCCGCACGTGCGGAAAGTAGTCAGCTACCAGGTGCTGCTCGATATCGTCTCGGTCCGCCGGCCGCAGAAAGTGATGCGTTGCATCGACCGCGCTACGCCAGACTTCGACGAGCCGCGGATAGTCGTCCGGGACCGCGGGCCGTGTAGTCACGAAGCGGCCCCGAGCACCGCGCGAAATCGCCTGTCGTGCGCAGCTATGGGCATGCGAACAAAGTACGCGGCCGGACCGCGCCGCATGCTGCGGCGTCGTAAAATGCCGCGGCGTTTCAAAGTACAGCGCGGCCCAGCCGGTCTCGGTTCGGCGGACTCAGGAAAGCGCGGATCGGACGATGTCCGCGATCCTCTTCTCCGTGAATTCGTCGAGGGTGTCGAAGTACCATGCCGCCGGCATCAGCGTTCCGTCGATGCCGCCACCCGGGTTGAGCGTGACCTTCTCGGTGAGGGCGAGGTTGATGCGTTCGTCGTTGCGCAGCGTCACCAGCGCAGGCGAACTCGCCGACTTGGCGTACGCGGGCATGCCGTACCAAATTCTCGGCCTCAGCGTTGGCGCGGCGGCCATGATGACCTCGTGCGCCCGCTGAACCAGCGAGCGCTCAGGCTCCTTCATCTTCGCGATCTTGTCGGCAACCGCCGCGAGGTTCTTCTCATCCTTCGATGCCATGTCATGTCCTCTCGTCAACCGATGTCACACATCGGCTGTGAAGTCGGCGCACTGGTGCGCCACACCCCATCCGGACATGTCCCGAGTGAGTCGGGCCTCTCCGCAATGATTCAGGCATCTGTGCCTGGAAGTGCAGTCGGCAGGATCCCCCTGCCGCGAATCAGGCTAACTCACCGCCGCGGGTGGGCGCGAGTAAGTGCGTGGCCGAGCCAACGATGTGAGGGACGACGGCGATAGCCGTCACTCGAGAACGCAATCCACCCCGACATCGACGCATGCTGCTCGCAACCTCTTGTCCCTCGTCCACAGCGTCGCGCCGTCAACGAGAATCGCCGAACCCAGCAGCCCGGCGTCGACCGGGCTCAGCCCGCGGCCCCAGAGCTTTCGACTCTCGACGAGATGCAGCAGTTCGGCATGAGTCAGGACCGGAAACTGGACGAGATTGCTCAGCAGATCGATGATTACGTCTCGGTTAGCGATCGATCCCAGTGCGAGTTCTTCGACAACCAGTGGGTGACAGCCGATCTCATCATCGGCAAGCAGGCTCGGCAGACGCTCGTCCTTGGCGTGCAGATGGTCAATCCAGACCGACGTATCAACCAGGATCATCCGGCCGACGACCGACGACGCGGAGCCGCCTGAGCTGCAGGATCGGTGCCGCCGAGCGCAGCAAGGCGGCGCGCGCTTTCGATGCGGATCAAGGCCTCCAGCCCATCACGAATGAGCGCCGCCCTTTCATGGACCCCGGTCAGCTCGGCTGCTTTGGCCAAGAGTTCGTCGTCAAGGGTCACCGTGGTGCGCATGCCGCATCTCCAATCGCATCAAAATATGTCAATAATGATGCCATCGCGGATGCGCTGTCGCCACATCTCCACACCGTGTTTCACGGCGCACAAGCCGGAGAACGTTGAAGCGGAATACGTCAGACGTTGAACCGGAACTCCACGACGTCGCCGTCGTGCATGACGTATTCCTTGCCCTCCATGCGCACCTTGCCCGCGGCCTTGGCGGCCTGCATCGAGCCGGCGGCGTCGAGGTCGTCGAACGAGACGATTTCGGCCTTGATGAAGCCCTTTTCGAAGTCCGTGTGGATGACGCCCGCAGCCTTGGGTGCGGTGTCGCCCTGGTGAATTGTCCACGCGCGTGACTCTTTTGGCCCCGCGGTCAGGTAGGTCTGTAGGCCGAGCGTGTGGAATCCGGCCCGCGCGAGCGAGCGCAGGCCCGGCTCGTCCTGCCCGATGGAGTCGAGCAGTTCCTGGGCGTCGGCCTCGTCGAGCTCCAGCAGTTCGCTCTCGACCTTGGCGTCGAGGAAAACCGCATCGGCAGGTGCGACGGCGGCCTTCAGTTCGGCCTTGCGCGCGTCGTCGGTCAGGATCGACTCGTCGGCGTTGAACACATAGAGGAACGGCTTGGCGGTCATCAGGTGCAGTTCGCGCACCGACGACAGATCGAACGAATCCTGCTGCGAGAACAGGGTTTTGCCGGAGTCGAGGATCTCCTGGGCCTTCTTCGCGGCGTCGAGCACCTCGGCCTGGTCCTTGTTCTTGCGCGCTTCCTTCTCGAGCCGCGGAATGGCCTTCTCGAGTGTCTGCATGTCGGCGAGGATCAGCTCGGTCTCGATGACCTCGATGTCGGCGAACGGGTCGACGCGGCCGTCGACATGCACGACGTCGTCGTCGGCGAAGACACGGACGACCTGACAGATGGCGTCGGCCTCGCGGATGTTGGCCAGGAACTGGTTGCCCATGCCCTCGCCCTCGGAGGCGCCCTTGACGATGCCCGCGATGTCGACGAACGACACGGTTGCGGGAAGGATGCGCTCGCTGCCGAAGATCTCGGCGAGGCGGTCGAGTCGCTTGTCGGGCAACTCCACCACGCCGACGTTGGGCTCGATCGTGGCGAACGGATAGTTCGCCGCGAGGACGTCGTTACGGGTCAGCGCGTTGAAAAGGGTGGACTTGCCGACGTTGGGAAGTCCGACGATGCCGAGGGTGAGACTCACGGGTGTCCAGTCTACGGTGACGCGTCGGCGTCGTTTGCGTCGCCACCACCGGCGTCGGGTGGCTCCTTGTCGTCGGGCACCCCGACATTCTCGGTCACCGGGGCGCCCTGTGGCGGCAATGCCTCCCCGGCCCGCTCGGCTATTCGTTCGTTGAGGTACCGCAAGACGACGGTGAATGTCGCAGCGGCAGGCACCGCGAGGAACGCACCGGTGATGCCGAAGATCGAACCGCCGAGGGTGACCGCGAGCAGCACGATGACGGCGTGCAGGTTCATCGACTTGGCCTGCAACCACGGCTGCAGGACGTTCCCCTCGAGTTGCTGCACGGCGATGATGATCGCGAGAACGATCAGCGCGGTGGTCAGGCCGTTCGACACGAGCGCGATCAACACGGCAAGGGCGCCCGCCACGAACGCGCCGACGATGGGGATGAAGCCACCCATGAACGTGATCACCACGAGCACCCCGGCAAGCGGCACCTGCAGGATGAAGAGACCGATGCCGATGAACGTCGCGTCGACCAGGCTCACGATGGCCTGCGTGCGGATGAAGCCACCGAGGGTGCTCCACATACGACGCAGCACTTCGCTGATGTGTGTTGCCGACGGGTTCCCGATGGTGCGGTCTATCCACGGGGTGAATTTGGGTCCGTCCTTCAGGAAGAAGAACACCAGGACGATCAGGGTGAATAGGGTGACGAGCACCGAGGTCGCCGTCCCGACCCCACTGAACACGCCCGAGGCGATGGTGGCCGAACTCGACTGCAGTTTGCTGACGATCGCGTGAACGGCGTTGTCGATCTGCTCGTCTCGAACGTTGAGCGGCGGACCCTGCGCCCATTGCTGGAGCCGCTGCACACCGTCGGTGGCGCGGTTGGCCAGTTCGGGCGCCTGCGCAACCACCGAGGGAACGATCAGGCCGATCACGGCAGCGACAATGCCGATCGCGACCAGCATCATCACCAGAGCGGCCGCCGCTGGTGGGACACCTTTTCGACGCATCCATGCGACGGGCGGCCACAGGACCGTGCAGACGATGATCGCCAAGAGAACTGGCAGAAGGATCACCCACAGCTTGCCGACCACCCACAGCAACACCCACACGGCAGCCACGACGAGCACGGCCTGCAGTGCGACGATCGCCGACTCGCGTAGGCCCTCCCGGATCACCGACATCCGGGAGGGGTGCGTGCGTTCGCCAGTCGCTCCGGAGTCGGTCGCGGTCGCGGCGGGCGTTGGGTCAGCGGGTGTGGATTCAGGTGTCGCAGGTACGTTCTCGGACGAAGCGGTCACGCGATGATCCTCACATGAGCCGTCGCCTCACGCGAAAGGCTCCCTCCCTCACGCGGTTCAGTGGCGCGCGAAAGTCCGCTTGAGCCAGCGCAGCAGCGCGTTGATCGCCTCGATCTCGGCGAGCATGGGGGTCAAGATCTCCGGCGGCACCGGAACGTCGTCGTCCGCGGTTCCACGTCGAGGACTTGCCGTCGCAGAAGCTTCCCCGGCGGACGCGACGCCGCCGTCCGCGCGGGCCATGCGAGTCGACGACGTGCCGTCGAGGTGGGCGAGGTCGTCGACGCTTGCACTCGGCTCGGACAGCAGTTGCTCAACGAGAATGCTGTCGACCGTCTCGGCTCCGTACAGTCCGCGCAGTATGTCCAAACCCCACTCGGGATACTCCGCGAGCGGGAGTTCACGGTTGCGACCTCGATGTCGAAAACCGCCGAAGTGTGTGCTCATGCCGATCATGGTGCCACCGAAATGTAATCTACGTCACGTTTTTGTCGGTATTCCGATGGTGTCGCAGCGATGGCCGATTTCCGCCAGAAACCGATCATCGCGCCGTGTCAGAGTGGACGAGTGAGCACCTCGCCGACGACCCCTGACCTCGACTTCGACACCTTCTACCGAGCGTTGTCGGCTCGAGATCGACGATTCGACGGCCAGTTCTTCGTCACCGTGCACACGACCGGCATCTACTGTCGCCCGTCGTGTCCCGCCCGGACACCGCTACCCGCCAACGTCTCCTTCGTCCCGACCGCCGCGGCAGCCCAGACGCGCGGCTTCCGCGCGTGCCGACGCTGCGCACCCGACGCCGTGCCCGGCTCACCGAGATGGAATGCCAACGCCGATCTCGGTGCGCGAGCGATGCGACTCATCACCGACGGCGTGGTGGAACGAGACGGCGTCGACGGCCTCGCCGCGGCACTCGGCTACTCCCCTCGCCATCTCACCCGGGTGCTGAACGACGAACTCGGCGCAGGCCCCCTCGCGCTTGCCCGCGCACACCGTGCGACCAACGCACGCATACTCATCCAGCGCACGACGATGCCGATGGCCGACGTCGCATTCGCCGCGGGATTCTCGAGCGTGCGGCAGTTCAACGACACGATCCGCGAGATCTTTGGCCTCACGCCGACGCGATTGCGCGCGCTCCGCGGTAACGGCGCCACCGATCCCGATGCTCATGCCGAGGGCGGAGTGATCTCGTTACGGCTGCCCTACCGCGAACCCTTCGACGCCTCCTGGCCCGCAACACTCTTGGGCGCGCACGCCGTCGACTCGATGGAAGAGTTCACCGGTGATCCCGCGGGAGACTGGACGTTCGCCCGTGTCCTCACCCTCCCGCATGGGTATGCCCTGGTTCGGATCTCACCGGGATCGGGGCCCAAGCGGCACGGTAATTACCTACGAGTCGATCTCTTACACCTCGACTCCCGAGACCTCGGCGCAGCGGTGTCGCGTGTGCGTCGACTCCTCGACCTCGATGCCGACGCCGCTGCAGCAGAAGACGTGTTACGACGCGATCCGCGCCTCGCCCCCCTCATCGATGCAGGCCCCGGCATCCGGTTGCCCGGGTCACCAGACCCGGCAGAGGCTCTGATCCGCACGATGATGGGCCAGCAGATCAGCGTCGGCGCGGCACGCCATCACGTGGGAGCGCTGGTTTCGGCGCTCGGTGAGACCACCGGGTGGACTGACGGTCCCGGACGTGCGTTCCCGACTGCGACAGCGATTGCCGAGCAAGGTCGGTCGGTGTTGCGCGGCCCGCGTGCGCGCGTCGACGCCATCGTCGCCGCAGCGTCGAAGATCGCGGAAAATTCGGTGGAACTTCACCAGGGGGTCGCTGCGTCTGAGTTGCGTGCTCGTCTCCTGACTCTGCACGGGGTCGGGGTGTGGACCGCCGACTACGTGACGATGGTCGTCACCGGCGACCCCGACACCCTGCTCCACCACGACCTCGTGGTGCGGCATGCCGCGAACGATCTCGGCATCGACCTCACCGTCACTCAGGAATGGGCACCGTGGCGCTCCTACGCATCAATGCACCTGTGGCGCCATCGGCTCGGACAGCAGCTCGGCACGGTCGCCTGACCTGCCGATCCGGCGTGTCCGCGCATCGAACTGCAACGACACGCGCCAGGAGGCAACCATGACAACACTCGACGCCGTACCCACCGACCCCGACACGACAGCCACAGAGCCGTCAACAGTTGACGCCCCAGCGGCCGAATCATCAGCGACCGAGTCATCAGCGGCCCACGCGACCGTCGCGACGCCGACGGGTCGCTTCACGTTCGTCGTCGACGACGCGGGCGCGGTGTTGGCGTCGGGTTGGACCGACGACGCCGCATCACTGTTGCCGTCGATCCACCGCGCGTTGCGACCGGCGTCGTCTCGGTGGTCGCAGGAACTCACCGCCGTGAGCGACGCGGTCGAGGCCTACTACGCGGGCCAACTCGACGCGATCGACGCGGTGGCGGTCCGACAACGTTCGGGCCCCTACGTGGAGAAGGTCTGGGAGTCGCTGCGCGCAGTAGCGCCGGGCAGTCCCACGACGTTCGCCGAACTCGCCGAGGCTGCTGGACACCCGACGGCGATTCGCGCCACCGCCACCGCCTGCGCGAGAAACGCGGCCACGCTGTTCGTTCCGTGCCACCGTGTACTCCGCCAGGACGGCACGGTCGCGGGTTTCCGCTACGGCAAGCCGCTCAAGCAATGGCTGCTCACCTACGAGGACGGCGGGACCCCGACGTTCTGACCACCACGGCCATGAACTGCGAGCCCTGAACTGCGACGACGGAGAATTGTCGGTACCGGACGGCACCATCACTGTCATGCTGTCCGTCACTGTCGCTCTCTTCGTGGGTCTGTTGCTCGGTGCCGTGCTGGGTTGGCTGGCCAACGCGTCACGCTCGGCCGCGGCGGTATCGGCGGCACGCACCGAGGCCGACGCGCTGCGCAGCTCTCAGGAGCTCGCAGCGCGATCGCTGTCGGCGGCAAGCGAAGACGCCGCGCGCAGACAGTCGACGGCGATCGGCACACAGGTCACCCACATCGTCGAGCCGCTGCGCGGGGTGTTGGGCCAGTTGTCGGAAGAATTGCGCAGGGTCGAGCACAACCGGATCGGTGCGTATTCGGGTCTCGCCGAGCAGGTGCGCGGCATGCACATCGCCTCACAGCAGCTCTCGAACGAGACCCGCGCGCTGGCCAACGCCCTGCACACGCCGCACGTCAGGGGCCGCTGGGGCGAACTGCAGCTCGAACGGGTCGTAGAGCTGGCAGGTATGAGCGAGCATTGTGACTTCAGCACGCAGGTGTCGGCCGAGTC
Source organism: Gordonia sp. 852002-50816_SCH5313054-c (assembly GCF_001665925.1). Lineage (NCBI taxonomy): Bacteria > Bacillati > Actinomycetota > Actinomycetes > Mycobacteriales > Gordoniaceae > Gordonia > Gordonia sp. 852002-50816_SCH5313054-c. The sequence goes on along the minus strand of NZ_LZTE01000019.1, from coordinate 62,858 downwards.
AGACATCGCGGGCCAGGTCCGTCCGGACATGGTGATCCACCTGGCGGGCAACCGCGACATCGTCGTCGACGCGAAGGTTCCCCTGCATGCGTACCTATCCGTCGCGGACTGCAGCGATCCGGACAAACAGGCGGCACTCCTGGCCGACCACGCGCGGGCGGTCAGAGCACACATCACGCAGTTGGCCTCGAAGTCGTACTGGACCGCGTTCGCGAACACCCCCGAGATGGTCGTGCTGTTCGTACCCGGCGACCCGATCCTCGACGCTGCGGTGCGTGCCGACCCAGCGCTCATCGAGTACGGCTTCACGCGCAACGTCGTGGTGACGACCCCGACCAGCCTCGTCGCGCTACTGCGCACAGTTGCTCTCGGGTGGCGCCACGACGCCCTCGCCGCCGACGCCGCAACGATCAGAGAGCTCGGCGTCGAACTCCATCATCGACTCGGATCGGTCCTGAGCCACCTCGACCGAACAGGCGCCTCACTGCGTCGGGCGGTTGAGTCGTTCAACTCGACGCTCGGCGCCGTCGACAGCCGCGTCGGGGTGACGGCTCGCAAATTGGCGTCGCTCGAATCTCTCGGAATCTCCTCCGAACCGGAACGGCCCAGCCCTGTCGACGTCGGGGTGCGCCCCACTCCCGGAATGCCCGTATCGCAGTCCGACAACCCCGACCCAATACCCGACGAACCAGACGCGCGCGCAACATCGAGCACTGGTTAAGGGAAATCCGGGGATCACCCGGTACCGTCTAGGAGTGCCTTTCCCGCAGCGAAGCCGCTCCGCGGTGCCCGTCGACCAACAGTCGGTACTGCCCAACGTCAGGGGTATCCCCTGGTGGGGCGCCGTTCTGGTGGCCGCGGCCTTCACCGCTGTTGGCGCGATCATCGACGCCAATCAGAGCGACGCACTGGGTTCGGTCTTCAATTTCTTCTACCTCGTCGGCTGCGTCGTCGCTGTTCTCGCCGTACGCAGACGGGCGCTCTTCACCGCCGTCGCGCAACCGCCGCTGATCGCGTTCGGAGTGGGCGTGGTCACTCTGTACGGCCTCAACGCCGACGAGGCGTCGGGTCTCAAGAGCCTGATCTTCAAGGTCCTCCTGCCGATCGCCAACGACTTCCCGTGGATCCTGTTCACCTTCCTCGTGACGCTGGCACTCGGCGTCGGCCGTTGGTACATCACGCGCGGCCAGTCGCTCACCGATTCGCCGGCACCGAAACGTCGAGCACGCCCGGCAGGCACCGAGCACACGTTCAATAATTCGGCGTCGAAGGACTCGACGCCGCGCACCGCGCAAGCCGGGAAATCCAAGGCCGCGAACTCAAAGGCCGGGAACCCGAAGGCCACGCGTTCGACGCAGCGGGGCGCACCGAAGTCAGACGACGGACAACAATCGGACAGCACTCAGCGTCGGGCGAAGGCTGCTCGACCGGAGTCCGACGCGACACCACGCCCACGCAAAGCGCCCGCACAGGCACCGTCGAGCGACGACCCCCGTCCCCGCCGCCGGGCCTCCGGAGAACCGGGCGAGCGCAGCCGGGGTGAGCGAAACCAGACTGAGCGCGGCGCAGGGCGTGAACGCCAGGCCCGCGACGGCCGCGAGCGTCCGGCCACCGACGACGCCGCGCGCACTCGGACGCCGCGGCCCGCACCGCCACAGGACCCTCGCTCGCGCGCGACTGCCGGGCAGGTACAGCGCACTGCTGCGGGCGAGCAACTCGACGGTCAGCCCGTCCGTGCTACCGCCGCCGCCGATCTCGATCGGTATGAGCCCGCGACGCGATCGTCGGGTTCTGCCGTCTACCAGACCACTCGCGCCCGCAACCAGCGCTGAGCCTCACGCCCCTCTGTCGGCAAGCCAGTCGCCGAGTAGTCGCGCCGCGTCGTCGACCAACGACGGCCAATCCATTGCCTGCTCGTCGGCGCCGTCGCTGACCACTTTGACCAATTGGCACCGGACGTCGAATGCGGCCGCGACATATGCGACGGCACAGCCCTCCATGTCGACGAGGTCTGCGTGCTGGGCCAGGCTTGCGCGGCGTAGCGGGTCGGCAACAAAGGTGTCGCCCGAGGCGAGTACCGAACCGTCGCCGTCCGGAACCTCCCACCGATCGACGATCGGATATCCCATGGCACGCAGTTCCGTCGCGCTGATGTCGTGCTCGACGACCACCGACGGCAGAAACAACCCCGCGTGATGATCGTGCAGCGCTCCCGCTGTACCGATGTTGACGACGAGCCTCGTCGACGGCGCCGATGGGTCGGCCAGTGCGCGGGTCAATGCGGCAGTCGCGCGCATCTTGCCGATCCCCGTGACGAGCAGCCGCGCACCGGGCGGCACGTACTTCGCCTCGGCGTGGGTGGCCGAGACGACGAGAATCGAGGGATCGAAGTCGGGGTGAAGCGGCGTCGAATTCATCGGTCGCCTCCTGCAAGGGCCAGCGTCGCCCGGGCCGCATCGCCAAGCGCCACACCGTATCCGGGTCCGTGTCGAACCGAATGCACCGCCAGGGGATGCATCTGGTGTAGCGGAATCCGTTGTCGCCAGCCGTCGGTCAGTGGATGTGTCCGCTCATACGATTCGACGACGCTGTCGAGGTGCGGGCAGCCGAACAGCGCGAGCATCGCGAGGTCGGTCTCTCGGTGTCCGCCGTGCGCAGCGGGATCAATGAGGACTGCACCGTCGGGCGTCCACACCACGTTTCCACCCCATAGGTCACCGTGCAGGCGTGACGGCGGAGCACCGTCGTCGAACGTTCCGGAGGCGATGAGATCGCAGGCTTGTCGAGTCGACTCTGCGTCACGCCGCGTGACATTGCCTGCGGCGATTCCCGCTTCGAGGAACGGCAGCACGCGCGCAGAGGCATAGAACTCGCCCCAGCGGTCAAGCTCGACGGTGGGCAGGGGCAGCTTCCCGATGAATTGCCTGCCGTCGTAACCATCTGGCGGAGAACCGAATTGGGCCGCGCCCGCATCGTGGGTGCGGGCAAGCATGTGGCCGAGATCCTCGGCTGCCGCGACGGTCGGGCGTGTGGTCGTCAGTCGTTCGAGTTCGATGTTGTTCGCGGACACCGAGATCACGTCGACAACCCGCGCTCCCCCTGCCGCCAGCCACCGCAACGACGCCGCTTCGGCTGCGAAGAAGTCTGGATCGTCGCCCGTCGCAACGGTTTTGACGAAGGAGTTATTCACCCGCGGTCCGCTGTCGTCCTCGACTTCGCGCGTCCTGTTCCGACCGCGTCTCGAGTGTCGTGCCTGCAACGCGCGCGAGGTGGTCGAACTGATTGTTGGCGATGCGCATGACGATTTCGTACGGCAGCGCGAACTTGCGCGCCCACCAGTACCCGAACCGCGTGTCGAAGGAGGTGTAGACCATGAATTTGTTCTTCCGTACACCTGCGAGAATTTTGGCCGCGGCGGTTTCCGGACTGACCGAGATGCGGTGAAAGTGGCCGATGGCCTTGGCAACTCGCGGATCGTCGCGGTCGACTCCGACAATGCTCACGGTGTCGACCAACGGGGTCGCGACAGCGCCTGGGCACACCAGCGAGACACCGATGCCGTGTCGGCGCAGATCGAACCTCAACACCTCGGAGACACCACGGATACCGAACTTGCTCGCGCTGTACGCGGCGTGCCACGGAAGCGCGAGCAGCCCTGCCGCCGACGAGACGTTCACGAGGTGCCCGCCTTGGCCGCGTCGAACCATCTGCGGCACAAAGGATTCGATGATGTGAATCGGCCCCATGAGGTTGACGTCGACCATCGACCGCCAGTGCTTGTGCTGCAGATTCTCGACGGTGCCCCACACGGAGATACCCGCGATGTTCATCACCACGTCCATCACACCGACCTCGGCGTCGACCTGACGCGCGAACGCCGACACCCATTCGTAGTCGGAGACATCGCCCGCGAGGTGAAAGAGCACCGCGCCGCCTGCAGCGGTTATCTCCGCGACTACCTCGTCGAGTGGCTCGGCGTGCAGATCGGTCAGCACCAGTTCGGCGCCCTGAGCCGCCGCTGCTTCTGCCGTCGCCCGGCCGATTCCGCTCGCCGCGCCGGTGATCAGCACCTTACGACCACGCAACGACGGCACCGGAGTCTTCATGACGAGATCACGGATACCCATGGTTTCCAACAGTAGCCGCAGGTTCAGCGGATGCGAGTGCGGACCGACCGATCAGCCAAGCGGTGTATCGACGCTTATCCGATGGGCAGTTTGCCGTCGAACAACCCGTAGATCACGTCGAGCATCGCGTTGAGCACCTGCGCCGACACGTCGGGCCCCTCGGACAGCAGCAGTTGGGTGATCTCTTTCGGGTCACCCGACTTCAACAACTGCTGAACGAACGGAATCACCAGCGAAAGACCGCCATCGGAGCTCGGCGCACTCGACGGCGGGGTCGCGGGCGGCTTGTTGAGCGTGTCGGCCGAAGGCGCTGCGGCGCCCGGGCTCGCATAGTTGAGGATTCCGTTGGTGATCGCCATCGCGTACTTCAACTGGCCGTCACGACCGGCGAGAGATGCTGCTTCGGTCGGGTTCGAGAGGTTACCCATCTCGATGAACACGGCCGGTACCGTCGTCAGGTTCACGGCGGCGATGTCGGACCGGGTCTGGATGCCGTCGGCGACACCCGCGTAGTTCGCAGGCGGGAAGCCAGCCTTGACGAACGCGTCGCGCATGATGGTCGACGCCTTACGTCCCTGACCGCCCTGCACCGCGTTCGCCTTCGCGTCGGGAAGGGGAAGCGTGGGAACGATCATGTGGAAGCCCTTTTTCGCAGCGTCGGCGCCTGCCGTCGTCGAATCGGCGTGGAGGCTGACGGCGACCGCGGCACCCGATCGGCTCGCGGCAGCCGCGCGCTCGTCGACGCATCCGCCCCACCCGGTGTCGTCGGGTCTGCTCAGTACCACTCGTGCACCCTGGCTTTCCAGACCGGCTTTGACCAGTTGCGAGATCTGCCAGTTCACTGTGTGCTCAGCAGCCCCGTTGACGCCGGTGGCGCCGGTGGTCTGGCAGTCTTTCTTGCCGCCGCGGCCGTCGGGCACCTGGGCCGACAGACTGTGGCCCGCGGACCCACCCTGATGTCCTGGATCGAGGAACACCGTTTTGCCGGCAAGGGAGGTGCCGGTCGCCGACGGTGCAGCAGGCGCAGCCATCGCGGTTCCGGCCCCTGTCGTAACGGTGACGGTTGCGGTAGCCGCAAACGCGAGCGCAGCGGCAGCAGCAGACACACGGGTCCGCAGGTGTCGTTTCTGGGTCATCACGGTTTCGGGCACGCTCGGCTCATGCCGGGCGAACCTCACTCCTTCCACACGCAACACTGGTCACAACAGTCACATCTTTAACAGCTAAGCAGCAGAGTGTGCAATGGGGAAATCGGTGACCTGGGGCGATGAGATTCGTTAGGCACCTGTGACGTCCCTGCAATCGGTGGGACTCACTCCTACCTCAGGCAGAGTCGATCAGTGAGCGTCGGGCAGGTGACGAGTGATGTGCAGGATGCCGTACTCGTCGTCGGCCGTTTCGGCTGTCGCCAGGATGGACTCGAGTGCCTCCCGTGCGGCAACACGATCCATGCCTGATCCGATCGCGACGATCCTGGTTCGGGACTCCTCCCCCGACCAGCCGTCGCGCGTAATGCGCACAAAGCCGCCGACGCCGTGGACGACGTAGCGCTCGGGATATCCCGGCAGATCGAATCGGACCACACCCTTGATGCGATAGCACCCGGCGGGAGGCTCGTGCAGCAGCGCTGCGAGGCGTCGCGGATCGACGGCGTCGGCGGTGTCGAGTTCGACCGACTGGTAGGTGTCGTGCAGGTGCGTATGCGCCTCGTGCCCTTCAGGCTGTTCGGCGTGGGCGTGTTCGGCGTTGGCGTGCTCGGCGTCGGGGATCAGCATCTCGTCGAGCGTGAGCTGGCGTGGCTCCGTGACGTCTTCGACTTCGCGCGCAAGTCGATCGAACAGCAGCGCCGGATCGATCCGCCCTTCGGCCACTGCGACGACGGGCGCGGACGAATTCACCTCACGGACCGCGGCCACCAACTCCGAGAGCGCCGCAGCGTCGACGAGGTCACGTTTGTTCACGACGACCAGATCGGCGATGGCAATGTGCGAGTCGACTTCGGGGTGCCGCTCACGCAACTCCACAAAACCGGCGGCGTCCACCACGTACACGAGTCCGCCGTAGCGCATAGTCGGGTCGTCGAGTCCTGCGACGAGCCGAACGAGCGCCTTGGGTTCGGCGATGCCACTCGCTTCGATCACGATCGCGTCGAGCCCGGCCTCCGGTCGCGCGAGTTCCACCAGCGCGGCGTCGAGCCCCTCACGGTCGACCGAGCAGCACATGCAGCCGTTGGACAACGTGACCGCTCCGTCGGCCTGACCCGCCACCAGGAGTGCGTCGATGTTGATGGCGCCGAAGTCGTTGACGAGGACACCGAGCCGTGCCCTGCCCGCGACTCCCCCATCTGTGGTCTCGCCGGCCCCTCCCGCGCGGAGGAGATGATTGAGCACGGTCGTCTTGCCCGCACCGAGAAAGCCTGCGAGCACGACGACGGGCACCGCCTCGGCAGTCATGCGGATGAGTCGGCGAGTCCGTCGAAGCAGTCGGGGCAGACCACTGCCAGCTCGCGTCCCAGCCGATCCGGATAGTTGTCGACGTTGCTCGTCGGCCTACCACACTCGCGGCACCTGCCGACTACAGCGGCATCGTCGGAGAAGTCGACGGTCATACGCTTGTCGAAGACGTACAGCGAGCCCTCCCAGAGGCCGTTGTCGCCGTACTGCTCGCCATAGCGGACGATGCCGCCGTCGAGTTGATAAACCTCCGAGAAGCCGCGCTTACGCATCAGCATCGAGAGCACTTCGCAGCGCACACCGCCCGTGCAGTAGGTGACGACAGGACGATCCTTGAGGTGATCGAGAGCGCCACTGTCGAGGAGCGGAACGAAGTCACGCGTCGTCTCCACGTCCGGTACGACCGCACCGGCGAAACGTCCGATCTGCGCCTCGATCTGATTGCGTCCGTCGAAGAAAACGACGTCGTCGCCGCGCTCGGCAACCAGACGGTGGACGCCATCGGGGTCGAGTCGTTCGCCGCCCCCGATGACGCCATTCTCGTCGACATCGAGTTCATCGGGCGCACCGAATGTGACGATTTCCGGCCGAACCCGAACGACCAGCTTCGGGAAGTCGTCGCCGACACCTTCCGACCATTTGATATCAACATCCCGGAATGCAGGATATTCACGCAATTTTCTGACGTAGCGTTTGACGCTGTCCAGCTCGCCACCGACAGTGGCATTGATACCGTGCGGGGACACGATGATTCTTCCGCGAAGATCAAGCGATTCGCACACGGCTAACTGCCACAGGCGTATCGCTTCGGGATCCGGGAGTGGCGTGAAGACATAGAACAACACGATCTTGGGGGTCGACACAGTGCAAGGGTACGGTCGGCGCCGCGCGCGTTTTCTAGCGGTTCCCGCATTCGCCGCCGCAGCGCTACTCGCCGTTGCGATCACCTCGTGCGGACTGAACACCAGCACCACTCCCTCGTCGATCGTGTTACCGCCAACTGACAACCTGTCGACAGAATCGGATTACCCGAGCTCATCGACCACGATCGCCACCCAAAGCCGTACTGCGACGTTTCTGCCAACCGGGACAATCGGCCGGGCGATAGCGACCGCACCACGCGCCGACAATTCGCGTTATCACCAAGGTTCGACGACCCCACGTGGTCCGGTCATCGAGACGTCGGGGTTTCACTTCACCAGCCCGGATAGAGCTGTCAGTTGCTCCACGGAGATCAATGTCGACGCTTCTCGTCGTGCACTGACATGCCGGTCAAATGACGGCCAGTCATCGGCGCCACGCCCGGCTCGCACACCCCGTTCCTGTGTATGGGCTGAGGATCTCGTCGTCCTGACGGACGAGCGCGCCCAACAGGGCGGCTGCGAGAATGAGCACCCTGTTTTGTATCGCAGTGCAATCGTCGACTACGGAACGACCATTTCGGTCGGCAGATTCTCGTGTCTGATCGATACCCCTGGAATCTTCTGCCTGCAGTCGGACTCGCAATCCGGATTCTCGCTCAGCTCAAAGGGTTTCGCTCCACTCAACGCCGCAGACAAGGCTCCCGGATCGCTTTCGAACTCCGCGGGGATCGAATCTCCGATAGCTACGACTACCGAGCCCGAGCAGCCCGACAACGACACCCCCGCGTCTCCGACGAATTGAAGTAGGCATTGCTTGATCAGCAATGCTCAGTAGTGACGCAAACCGCATTTCGACGCGTGAAGCCTTGCGGCCACTCATACTCACGGCGTCGGCTCGATTACTGATTCCAAGTATTCAAACAAAAGGTGTATAAAGAATGTATATACGTTCGGGGTTCGACGAGTCATGACTTCAGAGTCGAGCCGAACGTACAGCCCGCTCGCCCACAAGAACAGCAGTATGTCGCAGTAAGATCGACCCGCTGCGCCCGTAGGTCCACAGCACAACCCGGAGGGGAAAATGGCAAAGAAGGAAATCGTCCAGGTCATCGATGACGTCGACGGGAAAGTACTCGACGAGTACGAAACCGTCCGCTGGAGCCTCGACGGCAAGAGCTACGAGTTCGATACATCGTCGAAGCATGCCCAGCAGTTCCGGGATGGCCTGGCGAAATACATATCATTTTCTCGCGCAAGCGGCTCGCGCAGCCCCAAGCGGGTTGCGCAGAACGGCGCCGGCGCAAGAAGCAAAGAGCAGACGCAGGCAATTCGCGCATGGGCAACCAAGAACGGCTTCGAGGTCAGCGACCGCGGTCGAATCCCGCTGAATGTGCTCGAGGCATTCGAAGCAGCACACTGACGTCGAGCGGCGCGTCATATCGACTGTCGCGCCGCATTGAATCGACACTTGTATCGCCACTAACGAGTAGGGCGTCTACGCAGCATCGGCGGCGTAGACGCCCTACTTGCGTCGACGGCGGTGAGCCAGACGACCAGCTCGTCGGACAGCCGGTGCGTGACATGAACGGGATGTTCGGGAGCGCCACGGCCTCACCGCTGCGCATGTCGCGTCCACGGGCGACAAGCGAATTTGGTTCCGCCTACGCGCATGGTGTAGTTTCGCCTTTGCGCTTGGGACGGATTTCACTGGGCGCGCATTCACGAATACGGGGCTATGGCGCAGCTGGTAGCGCACCACACTGGCAGTGTGGGGGTCAGGGGTTCGAGTCCCCTTAGCTCCACCGAGAAAACCCTCTCCGACCTGATCGGAGAGGGTTTTTTGCTGATTGGTCGTCGTGTTCGGTGTGCAGTCTGGGGCTTCGCGGTATTGAATCGCCCATATGTCACATGGCGAGACTCCCGCCGAGAGCAGGCGTGGCGCCGTCGTCGTGTTTGTGCTCGTGTCGTTCGCCGTCACGTGGCTCATCTGGCTACCGATTCTGATCACAGCTCGGACCGACGGTCTCGGCTCCATGCCGTGGACGTTCTTCCTCGGATCGGCCGGACCCGCATGTGGTGCCGTCGCCGCAGCGATGTGGGAAGGCGGCACGCAAGGGGTGCGGCAGTGGGCACGGCGAACGTTCGCGGTGAACTTCCGGCCGATCTGGTGGCTCGTCGCCATCGGGATGCCGGTGGCCTACGGAGTGATCGCTTATGTGGTGAGTGCGATCGTTACCGGGGAGTGGCCGGATCTCGACCAGTTCGGCGCCACCGAGAAGTTGCCGGGGCTCGCCTGGCCCATCGTGATGGCGGTGTGGATTCTCACCTTCGGCGTCGGAGAGGAAGCCGGATGGCGAGGTTGGCTGCTCCCAACACTCTCACGCCGGATGTCGATCTTCTGGGCGGCGGCCGTGGTGGCAGTGGTCTGGATAGCCTGGCACCTTCCGGCGTTCTACTTCAATCCGACCTACATGGAGATGGGGGCGGGCATCGTCGGCTGGATGCTTGCTCTTTTCTGCGGGTCGTATCTGCTGGCGTGGATGGCGGTGGGCGCGAACTGGAGCATCATTCCGGTGCTGATCTGGCACGCCGGATTCGACCTGCTCACCGCGGCCGATCAATCGGCCGGGATCATCGCCTCCACGATCAGCGCCATCGTCATGGTGCAGGGCGTCCTCTGCGCGGTGTACCTGTGGCGACGACGACGCGACGCTCACCGGCGCTGCACTGCGTAAGTTGCAGTGGGCCAATGACTCAAGCCCCGCTCAGCTCCACGGAAAACCCTCTCCGACGCGGCTCGGGACGTCGCGTCGGAGAGGGTTTCCGTACAGCTCTGCGCTAGCTGGGTAACAGGCGGATCAGGGCTTTTCGATCAGCTTGTATTCCGAGATCAGCTTGCCGACTTCGTTCTCCTGGAACTTGCCGTACAACTTCTCTCGGAGCAGGTGCGGGCCAGGTAGCTTGACCTCTTCGCCGTCCCGCAGCCGTGAAGTCGCGTTCAGCAACTCCCGGACGTCGTAGGTCGATCCATAGACTTCCGGCACGCCACGCTCGATGTCGAGCAACGTGTAGACGGCCTCCATCGGCGTGCGAACCGAGTACTCCGTGGTGAAGATGCAGTCTCGGCTCTGACTCTCGGAGAACTGACCGATGAACGCGAAATTCACTGCTCCCTCGGGCACCACGGACGGGCGGTCACCGTGCTGGCGTGGCATGAAGAACGCCGTGACGTACGGCATCATGCACGGCACCGCCTTCGCTGCCGTTGCGGCCAACTCGTCGATCTGATTGGTCGGCACACCCATGTGGTAGAGCCACTCGCGCGTGATCTCCTCGCCCGTGCACTCGGAAATCGACTTCTTGACGTAGTCGCCCGGGGTGTCGGAGAACAGCGCGTACACCCACACGACGATCTGGTCGGACGGCTGCTGCTTGAAGTGCGGTTGGCGGTTGACAGTCCAACTCATCAGCCAGCTCGAGTCCCGGGCAGTGACGATGCCGCCGGTGACCACTTTGCCGCTGAATGGGTCGCGTTCACAGATCTTGTGGATGTACTCGGGGATACGTTTGTCCAACGTGGTGACTGTGCACGACTCCCACTTGGTCTTGTCGATATCACCGGCGAAGACGTCCGGGTGGCCGAACGCCGGATCTTTCGCGGCGATGCGCCGCCACAGATCCCAGGCCGGCGCCGGTCCGCGGTCCAGTTTGGCCGGAGTCTGATGGTCACCCTCGTCGGAGTTCTCGGTGAGAGATCCGATGGTCATGAAGACCAGGTCGTTCTCCCCGAGATCGACGCTGCCCTCCTCACCCTTGGTGGTGTAGTGAATCTTGGTGGCTTGCTTGCGCGTGCCATCGATCGTGAAGTCGACGTCGGTCACGGTGGTGGAGAACCGGAACGTGACGCCGTGATCGAGCAGCCATTTGTAGAGCGGGAGCACCAGCGACTCGTACTGGTTGTACTTGGTGAACTTGAGCGTCGAGAGGTCCGGCAATCCCTTGATGTGGTGAATGAACCTGTGTAAATAGAGCTTGAACTCCAGTGCACTGTGCCAATTCTCGAATGCGAACATTGTGCGCCAGTACAGCCAGAAGTTGCTGTTCAAGAACTCCTCACTGACGACGTCCTCAATGCGCTTGTTCTCCATCTCCTCTCGGGTGGCGAGGAAGATGCGAACAATGTCCTTTTGGGCCTTGTCGGTGAGCTTGAACTTGAAGTCCGTGCCTGCGTCGACACCCTGCTCCATGGTGACACGCCGCAGCGAGAAGTTCGGATCGTCATTGTTCAGCCAGAAGTACTCGTCGAGGACACTGGCATCGTCCTGCTCGATCGACGGAATCGAGCGAAACAGATCCCACAGACACTCGAAGTGGGTCTCCATCTCGCGTCCGCCGCGAATGACGAACCCCTTCTTGGGTTCCTTGATGCCGTCCAGCGCGCCACCAGGCAGATCGAGCTCTTCGAAGATGGTGATCTTGTCGCCGGACATTTGCGCATCCCGGATCAGGAACGCCGCTCCCGACAGGGAGGCGAGCCCGGCGCCAACGAACCACGCGGTCTTGTCCTCGACTCCGTCAGGCTTGCGCGGTCGTGCGAAAGCCTCATAGTTGCCGGCACTGTAGTGCATTCTGAATGCCTTCTCTCTGTTGGTCAGTGGTCGTGACGGCAACATGTTCAGCGGCAGAGCGGTCGATCCCACGTTCCCGAAGAAGCTGTGATCGATGCCATTCATTGTCGTCACTCTTGCGAAATCCCGACAATTTCCAGGACCATTTTTCAGGCTAGTCCCAAACCGAGTGCCGCGGTCGGAAAGGCACGAACCTGTGCCATCCCGTCTCGATTCCCACGTCTCACCATGGCAGCTTTGTGATCTGAAGAGCGATAGGGGTGAAAAGTGTTCTTCTCTGCTATTTTTCGGTCCCACTTCGTCAGTCGCTGAAGTGATCCCGGCAGGTGCTGACTCCTATGCGAACCGACCTCGTCGCAGAGCGTCGCCGATACGACGACGGCGGGACGACCGTCGAGTGCCCCTAACGCGGCCTGCGCGCATCACAGCCGCGCGTTGGCGAAGGGCAGACGCCCATGGTGGCGACGGAACGCAGCAATCATCGCGGTCTCGATAGCGGCGGCATCGGCGTCCGGGGTCTCACGCCACGCGACGAGAAGATCGCCATGATCGGCGAGCTGCCAGATGCGTCGGCCACCTGAGTGCGCGACGGGTGCACCCGCCCCGTAGCGACGATATTCATCCAGCCGTCGACGCAGCCCGCGTCGGCCGCTCCTGCCGACGTTCGCCTTGCCGATGTACATCACACGGCTTTCGGACACCCAACGGTCTCGGAGATCCGCGACAGGCTCGGTGCCATCGATGCCTTTGAAACGGCCGGCCGGTGATACATCGAGGAACTGCGGCGGGGCGTCAGTAGGTCGCACCACTACGTAAACGCCTGGCCCACGCGGCACATCGGCGCTCGGCAATTCGGCGAATCGAACCCAGCCCGAGAATGGGGAGAGATCGAGCTCTGGCGGAAGGTCACCTACGACCCGGGACTCTCTCATCCGAGCAGTGAACCATCGGCGGTTTGCCGCAGTAGTCAGCCCTGGCGGCCCTTGTACCGAGGGTCCTTCTTGTTGATGACGAAGATGCGCCCGCGACGTCGCACCACCTGGGCGCCGGGCTTGTTCTTCAGCGAGCGAACCGAGTTGCGTACCTTCATGTCACTATTGTAAACGATAGTCGTTTTCATTAGATTAACGCTCCCGTCGCGGGGCGAAGCCCACGCGAAGACGATCGTGTGGATTTCACTATTTGGGATTTCGATATCGCTTAGTGAGACTGTTCGGCTAGTCTTGTGGCAGGCGATCCACCCGATGCACGCCTTCCCGGTGACCATCCGCATCACCTCCCCCGTTCAGTTCCCGAGAACAGGAGCGATGTGCGATGCCGCATTCCTCGACAATGCCCACAGTCCCGATCGAGTCAGCAGCACTCCGAGGAGTTCGAGGCTCGGCGATTCGCGACCTCCTCGAGGTCACCGAGCAACCCGGAGTGCTGAGCCTCGCAGGCGGCCTTCCCGCCACCGACCTCATCCCGGGCGACCGCATAGCCGACGCCGCTACACGAATGATCGGCCACCCAAATGCGCTGCAGTACACAACCAGCCGCGGAGTATCGCTCTGCCGCGATGTGGTTGCGAGCGTCGAAGGCGTCGACCCACACCGAATCCTGCTGACGCACGGATCTCAGCAGGCATTGTCGCTGCTCGCTCAGGCACTGGTCGACCCCGGAGACGTCGTTGTCGTCGACGATCCCGTGTATGTCGGTGCCCTACAAGCGTTTCAATGCGTCCGCGCCGAGATCGTGGCCCTGCCGATCACGAGTGACGGTACGAACGTCGGAGCACTTTCGAGGCTCCTCGAACGTGGCGTCCGGCCGCGAATAGTGCATACGGTGAGCAACTTCCACAACCCCTCAGGAGCAACCGCGAGCACTGCGACCCGCAACAGTCTGGCCGATTTGGCCGAGACATACGGATTCTGGATCGTCGAGGACGATCCATATGGACGCTTGGCGTTCGACGGGGCTCCGCCCACACCGATTCCCGGCGATCGCACGATTCGGCTGGGCTCTGCGTCGAAGACACTGGCACCGGCGCTGCGCGTTGGCTGGCTGAACGCGACACCCGCTGTGGTGGATTTAGTGGAACGACTGAAACAGTCTGCAGACCTGTGCGGATCGACGCTCAACCAACTCATGGTGGCCGACTTGCTCTCCGACACAACGTGGTTCGACGCCCACATCGACACGATCGCTTCGGCATACGCGTTCCGCGCACACGCCCTGACGTCTGCTCTCGACGACGAGCTCGGCGATTCGGTCGAATACACCTCACCCAGCGGCGGCATGTTCTGTTGGGTGCGACTGCCCGGTGTCGACACCAGCGAGATCCTGAGTGTCGCACTGTCTTACGGCGTCGCGTTCGTTCCGGGTTCGGCATTCGCCGTCGATGCCGATCTCACCGACAGTGCACGACTCAGCTTCGCGACCCTGCAACCCGACACACTTCGCGAAGCAGTTCGACGACTACGCACAGCCATCGACGACGCCGCCGAGCTTCGCGAATCTCGCGCTACCTCTGGGGCCTGAGGCCGTTCCGGCTTTCATCCGTCGCCCTAAGCAGATGTGCCCAACCACGTCTGCCCCGCCACCGAGTGTGGTGGCGGGGTGTAGACGGGTTGCGGCACAACCAGGTTCGACGTTGCGTCCGGATAGTTCAGCGTGTCGGCCTGGTCGCCGCGGCCGGTTAGGCGGCGTCGGCCAGCGGTGGGCCGAGGCTGTCTGGCGGGTCGGCGCCGTGGGGCGCGATGGGGCCGGCTGGTGGAGCTGGACCCGTTGGCGCTTCCGGATCTGTGGGCGGCTCGGGGTCGAGTTCGAGTGGCCTGGAGAGGTTCCATCGGATGTCGACCCGCCTGCTCAGGAGCGAGGTATCGCCGACAGGCACCCTGCCCACCAGTGCGAGCTCGATCCGCCCGCTGGGCGGGTTGGGCACCAAGTGCGGCAACACAATCCAGGTAACGGTTGTGTCTGTGTCGATCCCGGTACCAGCCGCGCGTGCTGCGGCTGCAGCAGCGTCGTTGCTGGTGTGTTCGGCGGCGAGGTAGTCGTGGAAGTCGGCTTTGACGTCGGCGATGCGGTTGATGCGTTCGGGATTCTCCGGCATACCCGGTTTGGCGTTGAGCCGCCAGGCGACGCGACCGGTGTCGGGTCCTTCGGTGATCATGCGGGTGGTGAACTGGCCGGGTTTCGTGCCGACTCTGCGGTTGTGCACATCACAGGCCGGGACGAGTTGATCGATATCGGTGAGTCCGCCGTCGGCCCAGTCTTTCGCGGCGTGATGCATCTGCACCCGTGACGCGGGCTGGTTACAGCCGGGTGCCGAACACATCTTCCCGCCGGGTGAGGCGAACGAGGCCAACCGTTGCCCGAGCGACGCGATCCGCTTCGACCGACCGAGGTAGAGCGGGACACTGGTGTGGTCACCGAACACCGCCAAATACTGACTCGCTCCGGCAGAGGCGGCCATGTTGATCACGTCCTGAATGGGCAGCAGTGTTCCGGACGTGGTTTGTGCGATCCCCGCCTGCGCTTCCAACTCGTGCAGGCTGGTGGTGACGATCACCTGAATCGGCAACCCCCGATGCGTGTTACCCAGCATCCCCGACTCCAACACCTGCCCGAGCAGTGCGGAGAAGGCGTCGTGGTTGCGTTGCGCAGGCGAGCGTTCATCACGCAGCGCGGCCGCCGCGACCTGCTCGGCATTCGCGGTCGCGATCGGACCGACCGGCGACTCCGGATCATCCGGGTTGTTCATGCCGGGTTTGGCCCACGAGTCGAGCACCGTATCGAGTCGGGCGCGGGCGATCGGATCGAGATCGGCGGTCAACCGTGACATGAGTTGCGCGTTCTGTCGGTTCACCCACAGACGGCGTCGACGTTTACGGTCCTTCGAGGTGGTGAGTGTCCCGTCCGGATCGAGATGCGCCAACAATCGTGACCCGAGGTTGGTGATTTCGGCGGGCGTGAACTGGACCGCATACCCGGCCATCTGCGCTTCGGCGGCAGCTTTCGTCTCGGCCGACACCTCACCGGGGATCGCCTCCAACACCTCCAACACCGCACGCACGTGCGCGCCCGCGACCCGACCCTCCGCCACATACCCAGCCAACGTCGGGCACGACGGTGGTAGTCGGTCACCGCAGATCGTGGTGAACGATCCGGTCGCCGCGATCACCCGATGCCGCGCCGCCGGGTCACCAATGTGCAGACCGTGCCCCATAAAGTTGCGAACATCGCGGAAACCCAGGGCGCGGGGTAGATCGCGGTCGGAGGCTTCCACAATCAACCGATCCGTGACAGCGCCCGCGGTCCGCAACGCCAGGCGTTCGGCCTCCACAGTGGCTTCGACCAGCGCCGCGTCGGATACCAGCGACACATCGACGGCAGCCAACTCATCCAACACCGACGCCAAGCGCGACAGCTTCTCCGCCACCACCGCATCCGCAGAACCCACCGCAGCAGAGGCCAACACAGACGACCCCACAGCCGAAGGCGCGCCACCGTTTTCGCTGTTGTTGCGATTGCTGTTGCCGTTCACGTGCCGCCACCCCCGCCCCACGTCATGTCGAATATGTGTTCTACATTACCCGACAATACCGACAGCGTCGAGGAAATCTCGAACACAAGATCGACTTGTGGATATTCACCGCGCCAGACGCAATGCGGACCCACTCCGCTTGTACAACAACATGATTCGTGTGACCGACTCAGCCGACTAGTTGTAAGACCCGGCCAGGTTGTGAACGTGTAGGCGTTCGATCGGGGTGAGGCCGCCGATGCCGCTGTGGGTTCGGTGGTGATTGTAGTGGTGGAGCCAGTCGTTGTAGGTCGCCGCCCGGGCCCCATCAGAGGTGTAGAGCTGTGCGTAGGCCCATTCCGAGGCCAGGGTGCGATTGAATCGTTCGACTTTGCCGTTGGTTTGCGGCCGGTAGGGGCGGGTCCGTTTGTGCCTGATGTCGGGGCCGAGAGCTTCAGCGAAAACCCTTGAGCGGTAACAGGACCCGTTATCAGTCAGGACTCGGGTGACGGTGATGCCGTGAGCGGTGAAGAAGTCGTTGGCACGGGTCCAGAACCCGGCGGCGGTCTCCTTGCGTTCATCGCCGAGGATCTCCGAATAGGCCAGACGTGAGTGGTCATCGACGGCGTGATGCAGAAATGAGTAGCCGCGGCCCTTCTTGTTGTTGTGCCGATTGCCGATCGTGCGCCCGAGTTGGCGATGTCCACCGCCGTCGGGGATGCGGCCGAGCTTCTTGATGTCGACGTGGACCAGATCACCAGGATTGTCGTGTTCGTAGCGGCGGGGGCGTGGCGCGCGCACCGGCAGGCCGGTGGCTTGGTCGAGATGGCGTAGCAACGGCATCCGATAGCGCGCCAGGACTGCCTCCACGGTCGATTGCGCAATGTGTAAATGCGCCGCGATCCGGGCGGCTCCCCACCGGTGGCAGAAGCGCACCTTGATGATTCGTCGTTCCCGCCGCCGCGCGAGCCGGTTGGCGGATCGGTGGGGGCGGCTGGAGCGATCGGTCATCCCGGCCGCACCGGCCTGCCGATAGCGGTCGGCCCACTTCTTGGCCGTAGCGGGTGAGCAGTTGAACCGTTCAGCAGCTCGCCGCAGCGTCCAGCCGGACTCCACGACGCACTGGGCCAGCGACAGACGGCCACGTTCGGCCAGGAAGGCATTACGGTGTGTCATGAGGGCCTCTTGGTAGTCGGCGTGTGTGTGGTAACCCCACCGATACCGGAGGCCCTCACCTGTTCACAGACGCCACGCCGTTCACAACCTCCCCGGGTGTTACAACTAGTCGATCGAAAAGTCCATATGCGCTTAAGGCTCCCGTCGGATCGCTCATCTGCATACATCAGGTCGCCGACATCACACGCCCGAGGAAGTCCATACTGCCGCAACAAGATTCGCCAATACCCAAACCCGCCACAAACAGAACGAGACCCCTTCGACGCGTCGTCGAAGGGGTCTCGCTCAAGCAGTAGGAGTGTCAGCTCAGGAGAACTTCGCCTTCAGCTTTTCGACGCGCTCTTCGCGCTTCTCCTTCTTCTCAGCCTTCTTCTCGTCGTGGAGCTTCTTACGAGCGGCCTCGGCTGCAGCCTCTGCAGCGTCCTGCTGAGCCTCGAGCTCGGCCAGAACCTCGTCGAGCGGGCGACGCACGATGGCACCGTCGTACTTGGTCACCAGGGCGTCGAGAGCTGCGGTGTCGGCCTCGTCGGTCTGCGCGATGATGGCGTTGCCGCCGGGGCGAACAGTCTTGCCGAACTCCGTGATCGCGTCGTCGAGGTCGTCGGAGCGGCTGGCATCAACGAGCGCGCCGCCTGCGGCACCGAGACCGAATCCGAGCAGAACACCGAGTGGGCCCCCGAGCACGCCGATCAGGCCCCCCTGATAACAAGTGATACCCAGGGTGCCACCAAAACGACAGCAATCGCGCGATTTCGCGCCATTGCGCTCTCGCGTCGCGTCGTCGCAACGTGTTTGAGATCTGCGACCGTTGCAGCGGGGTTGCGACAGCATGGCGCTACCCCGACTATTCACTCGCCTTGCCGAGCAGGGCGTCGAGCCATCCGGTTCCGTTGAGAATTCCGTCAACAGGCACGCCTCCGGAGAGCACTGTCGGTGTGGCAACCTGCCCGCCGGTGGCCTTGGCCAGTTGATTCTCCGACTCCTCAGCCGCCTTCTCGCCCTCGGCGACCTTGGCCCCGTCGGCGATGCATTTCTGCGTCACCCCGTTGGCGCCCTGCTCGGCCGCGACCTTCGCCAGGTCGGCGTTCGACTTATCGGAGTCGCCACCTTCCTTCGGCTGATCTGCGAACAGCGCGGAGTGGAACTTGAAGAAGACCTCTTTGTTTTCGCCTGCGCCAACACATTGCAGTGCGCCCGCGGCACGACTCGAGTAACTACCCGACGCCGACTGACGATTGAGGAAGTTCAGCATGTGGTAGCGAACCCGAAGCCTGCCCGCATCGACGGCGCTGACAATCGCCTGACCCGACTGCTCCTCGAACTGCTTGCACACGGGGCACATGAAGTCCTCGAAGACGTCGATCGTCGTCTTCGAGTCGGGAGCACCGATGATCAACGCGGCGTTGGAATTGAGGACCTGCTCGTTGGCTGTTCCGCCGTGATCGCGATTGCGGTTCCACAGAACGCCGCCGACGACCAGAGCGATCACCACCACAACGGCGATTCCTAGCAACACATACGTCGAGGTGCTCGACGTCGCGCGAGGCTGGTGTTTTGACGTCGATGCGGGTGGCTTACGCCTGTCAGTCACAGATCATCCTTCGTGTGGTCGCCGTGCCCTCCCATGGAGCAGGTGTGCAACACCGATCAGCAGCGTGGCACCACGGGCGAGCCTAACGCACCAGCAATTGACGACAGCACCAACGAGTCACGACAGTGCGGCGTCGACGACCTCCTGCGCTTGCTCCTGAACCTTCGCGAGGTGGTCGACACCCTTGAACGATTCGGCATAGATCTTGTACTTGTCTTCGGTACCCGACGGTCGTGCGGCGAACCAGGCGTCCGCGGTGGTCACCTTCACGCCGCCGATCGGCGCGTCGTTGCCCGGCGCTTTCGTCATCACCGCGGTGATCGGATCCCCGGCCAGATCGGTGGCGGTGATCTGATCAGCGGAAAGGTTCGCCAGCACCGCCTTCTGTTCGCGCGTGGCAGGCGCATCCGTTCTGGCATAAGCGGATTCGCCGTACTCCGCGGCCAGCTCGCGGTAGCGCTCCGACGGCGTCTTGCCGGTCACCGCCAAGATCTCCGACGCCAACAACGCCATGATGATGCCGTCTTTGTCGGTCGACCACGGACTGCCGTCGAACATGAGAAACGACGCGCCTGCACTCTCTTCGCCGCCGAACGCGATACTGCCATCGAGCAGGCCGTCGACGAACCACTTGAATCCGACGGGCACCTCGATCAGTTTTCTGCCGATACCGGCGACGACTCGGTCGATGAGACTCGAACTCACCAGCGTCTTCCCGACCGCGGCATCGGGCGACCAGTTCGACCGATGCGTGTACAGATAGTCGATCGCAACGGCCAGATAGTGATTGGGGTTCATCAACCCGCCGTCGGGGGTGACGATGCCGTGGCGGTCGGCGTCGGTGTCGTTACCGGTCGCGATGTCGTAGGAATCACGCGAATCGATGAGCGACGCCATCGCGTCCGGCGATGAACAGTCCATCCGGATCTGGCCGTCGGTGTCGAGCGTCATGAACGAAAACGTCGGGTCCACAGTCGGATTCACGACGGTGAGCTTGTCGAGGTTGTAGCGGAATCCGATGGCAGCCCAATAGCCGACCGATGCACCACCGAGGGGGTCGGCACCGATGTGAACCCCTGCGTTGCGGATCGCCTCGAGGTCGACGACCGACCCCAGTCCGTCGGTGTAGTTCATGACGAACGAATAGTCGTGCACCAAGTCGTCGCGTCGGGCCTTCTCGAACGAAATCCGTTTGACCCCATCGAGTTTCGCCGTAAGCAGCTCGTTGGCGCGGTTGGCGACCCACGACGTGATCGTCGTATCGGCGGGTCCGCCGGTCGGCGGGTCGTACTTGAAGCCACCGTCACGCGGCGGATTGTGCGACGGGGTGACGACAATGCCGTCGGACTCGACACCGGGATTGGCAGCGTTGAAGGTGAGGATCGCACGGCTGACAGCAGGGGTGGGCGTGTAGGTGTCGTCTTCTGCGGTATAGACGGTCACCCCGTTGGCGACCAGAACTTCGAGTGCGGACTTCCACGCGGGAATCGACAGTGCGTGCGTGTCGAACCCGATGAACAGCGGGCCGGTGATACCCGCGCCCGTGCGGTACTCGACGATCGCCTGTGTGATCGCGAGGATGTGTGCTTCGTTGAAAGCCGAGTCGAGGCTTGACCCCCTGTGCCCCGAGGTACCGAAGACGACGCGCTGCCCGGGATCATCCGGGTCGGGCACCCTGTCGTAATAGGCGCCGACGACAGCGTCGACGTCGATGAGGTCTTCGGGCTGAGCCGGAGTGCCGGCACGAGGAGAAGCCATAGTCCTAGATTGTGCCCGAAACCGGCGCCGCCGTCAGTCCCTTGTTCCGTCAGCGGCATGCTGGAGTCGATGACTCCGCGACTCAACGTGCTCGTCCTGCCCGGTGGCACCGACGACAGCTACCGACCTTTCCGAGCGACCCAGGGAACAGCACTGAGGATGTACCCGTTCACGTGGTCGATCCGCGCGCGGTTCGGCAGCGCCGTCGACGTACGGCAGGTGCGCTACCGCGTGTACGGCTGGAACGGCGGCCAGGCAAGTCCCTTACCGTATGCGCGAGCAGCGCTCGATTCGATCACGCGCGACAACCCCGACGTTCCCGTCGTACTCATCGGACACTCGATGGGTGGACGCGTCGCGGCACACCTCGGCGCCGACCCACGGGTCACCGGCCTACTCGCGCTGGCCCCGTGGTGGCAGCATCGCGACTGGCGTCAGATCCGTCGAGGCGCCCACGTGCGCGCCATCCACGGCGACGCCGACACACTCACCTCAGCTCGACGCACCGCCGAAGGCATAGCCGAACTGCGCGACGACGGTTACGACGCCACGTTCGTCTCGGTGCCGGGGGGTCGGCACGCGATGCTCGACCACATCTCCCTGTGGCAGGGTTCGGCACTCGACCTCGTCGGTCGTGCGCTCGCCGAGGGCGCGTAAGTCCATCGGCTATCGCGGAAACCCGATGCGCGCTGCGCACCGGGCATCGTCCGGTTGTCCCACGCGGTACCGTGTTGCGCATGCCGAGGGCGGGTAGGCGGAAAACGATGTCGGAGAGTCGAATTCTCGATGCTGCATCGGAAATTCTGGAAACCGGCGAGCACTACGCCGACATCCCCGTCGAACGCATCCTCGAGGTCGCCGACGTCTCGCGGTCGACGTTCTACCAGTGGTTCCCCGACAAGACCGCGCTGATTCTGCAGCTCACCGCTCCCCTGCTCGCAGAGTTCGTGGCCACGGCCGACCGCTATTGGAAGGAACCGTCGCAGGCACGTCCGGAGGCCCTCACCGACGTCATCGTCGAACTCCTCGCCTCAGCCCGCCGCTACCGCGTGATCTGGCGTGCGTACCTCGAGACGACCAGCACCGACACCCGCTTCGGCGACAACTTTCGACGAGGCCTGCAGAACTACACAGCCGATATCGCCGAACGAATCCGCACCGAACAGGCCGCGGGTCTCGTGTCCCCCGACATCGAACCCGACCAGACTGCGCGATTCATCGTCGTAGGCATGCAGGCAGGCTTCTCCGACGTCATGCAACTCGCCGACGACGCCCAAGACCACGCATTCGCCGCAGCCATGGCTCGATCGTTCTGGCTCACCATGTACGGCGACGGCACCGCACAAAAAAGCCTCCCACCTGAGTAAACAGGTGGGAGGCCTTCGTGGAGCTGCCGGGAATTGAACCCGGGTCCTCCGTCGCTTCGGTAGGGCTTCTCCGTGTGCAGTCCGCTATATCTCTACTCGGATCTCTCGGTCACGCGAACAAGCCGAGATGACGATCCCAGTCGCTGTGAGTTGTCCCGTTCACTCCCGCGACCGGAGTGGACGGTGAGCTCCCCGAGATGATGCCGGCACCGGGTAAGGGAGCAAAACCCGGGCCGACAGACACGCAGTCGCTGTCAGGCAGCGAGTGCGTAGTCGCGCTGATTCTTATCGGCGCTTAATTGGTTGCCGCGACGCTTAACGGTGGTCTCTGGCCTGCACCGACACGCTTCCCCCACCTCGACGCACGTAGTCGAAACCGATCAGCCCCGAGATGGTTCCACCGGAAACCGGCGGAAGCTCCACTATAACAACCTGCGGCTCGCTGTTCATTCCCTTTTCTCGGCGGCTCGGTTCAAAGCGCCCTCTCACGCGCCGAGCGCTGGTCCGATCACCCGCCAACTGTCGCGCATCTCGGTGGCGAACAGCGACCACGTGTGCGCACCCTGGTCGAACACTCGGTACGTGTGCGGTACTCCCGCGCCGTTCAGTGCCGCGGCCATCTGGTCGGTGCACCAGCGCGTTCCCATCTCCACCTCGGCAGGTCCGGCCAGCAGCGACGGCGCGCCAACGGGAGCGCCGTCGGTGCGTCCCGGTAGGCCAGACGCCGCGCCCGGGTAGATCGCCTTGCCACGCAGCCGCGTCGGGTTCCGCGATGGGTCGTGATCAACCCATGCGGGCGATCCGGGAGGTCCGAACATGTTCAGCGCGTTGCCACCACCGATCGAGGTCGTCGCCAAGACGCCTGCGGTCGCGGGTGGCGCACTGATGGCGGGGCAACCGCTGTACGACGCCGCGGCACGATAGAGCGATCCGCCGCGGCCGGCGATGTCGAGCGCGGGACCTCCGGAGAGCGACAAACCTGCGATCGCGTTGCGGCCGTTCGCCCGCAAGGGACCTGCGATGGCGGCCGGTAGTTCGCGCAGCAGATAGGTCTCCCACTTGTTGACGCCGAGCGCAGGGTCCGGCCGCTGCCAGTCGGCGTACCACGAGTACGGCCCACCCAGTGGCGACACCACGGTCACGTTCTTGCAGCAAAGAACGATCGGTAATCGGTCTGCTTGAGCCAACTGTCACCTTCGACGCCGCCTGACCGTCCGTTGAGCAGGTAGAAGACAGGCGCCGAGCCGTCGCCTCGCGGTCGCAACACCTGATTCGGGATCACCTTGCTCATCGACGGCGAGTACACGTAGACGATCGACAGTTGGTCGTCGACCCGGTCGATCCGCACCACCGCCGCCGAAGCAGGAGCCGCGACCGCGGTACCCGTGAGCGCTGCCCCCGCAACCGCTATGACAACGGCCAGCAACGTGGCGACGATCGACGTCCCGCGTCGAGAACGCCTCGGCGTCTTCACCGGTCGCCATGCTCGCGTCGCCTGTGACGCCTGTGGCTTATGTTCCGTTTGTGGTAGTCCCCTCGTGATCACCCGGCATGTCTACCGACACTCACAGCAACCTTCCAGACTTGACGCGCCGCTAACGGTCAGTCGTCACCGGATCGCGACCCAAATGAGCGTCCCCAGACACCTTCGAGCCGTTAACGACACCGCACCTCGCGAAGTGATCACACTCAGCGGATCTCGAGGACCACCGTGTCGTGCACGCCGACAGGTACCGACAACTCGCCGTGCTGCGCCGTGAAAGAGCGCCCGGTCCACGCGTCCACACCGGTCACCGACGCATCGCCAACGAGTCCGATGCTTCCCAACGACACCGACAGCGTGCGCGCATGATCGGCGCGGTTGGTCAGCGAGATGACCAACCCCTTCTCGCCGATGGCCCGCGACCACACCTCAGGGTCGTCGTCGACCATCGCACCGGCGACGACTCGCGAATCCTGGTCGATCGCAATGATTGCCGCGTTACGCAACGTGTCGAGAGTCTGCTGCGACATGTTCGTCAGGTCGTTTCCCGCGATCAGAGGCGCAGCCATCATCGACCACATCGAGATCTGAGTGCGCTGCTGCGCGGGTGTGAGCCCAGTTGATCCGACGACCAGCATGTCCGGGTCGATGAACGAACCCGGCTTCACCCGTGCGGTCAACGGCCCCGCGGCGTCGACGATGTTTACGATGCCCTGATATCCCGACGATCCATTCGCGGTCGACCATGCGGGCGTGACGTCGTTGGTCACACGCGTCGTGGTTGCTGTTCCGCCCCAATCGAATTCGGCACCGGGTACCGATCCCGCGACGCCGCTGTTGGGATTGATCGCAAACACGATTCGACGGTCCGTGTCGCGCAACGCATTTCGCATCGCGGTGAACGATGAGACCTGATCGTCGTGAGAAGTGTCGGACGAGCACCAGTCGTACTTGAGATAGTCGACGCCCCATCCGGCGAATGTCTGGGCGTCGGTTGCCTCGTGGCCACCGCTGCCCGTCGCGCCCGGATACGTGCCCTGGAACTGGGTGCAGGTCTTATCCCGTGCGCCTGAATAGATCCCGAAAAGTAGGCCACGCTGATGGAGGTAGTCCCCAAGAGCGGCCATACCCGACGGAAATCGAACCGGATCTGCCTGCAGCCTGCCGGAGGCGTCGCGCTGCGGAGCAGCCCAGCAATCGTCGACGATCACGTACTTGTAACCGGCATCGCGCAGTCCCGACGACACCAGCGCATCGGCCTGCGCACGGATGATCTGCTCGGTGATCCGACATCCGAAGGTGTTCCAACTGTTCCACCCCATCGGCGGAACCCCCGCAAGCCCGGGGATCGCGGGTCCGTCACCGCCGATCCGACCCTCCTGCTGCGGCGCGCACGCGACAGCCGCCAACACAGCGATCACCGCCACGACGGCGGCAACCACCGGGAAGCGCGCTCCACGAGACGTCGACGTCGCGGTCACATGCCCTTGACGCGACGACCCAGCTCGCGTTCGACCTCACGCTGCGCGGTGCGTCGAGCAATGTCGTGGCGCTTGTCGTGTGCCTGCTTACCGCGTGCGAGCGCGAGCTCGACCTTGACCTTGCCGTCGTTGAAGTACAGCGACAGGGGCACCAAGGTGAGGTTGCCGTCGCGGATCTTGCCGATCAGATTGTCGATCTCACTGCGATGCATGAGGAGCTTGCGCTTGCGCAGCGGCGTGTGGTTCGTCCACGAACCGCGCCCGTACTCGGCAATGTTGAGGCCACGCAGCCACACCTCGCCGTCGTCGATGGTGGCGAATGCGTCGACCAACGACGCCTTGCCCTCCCGAAGACTCTTGACCTCGGTGCCGACCAAAGCGACACCGGCTTCGTAGGTGTCCAGGATGGCGTAGTTATGGCGAGCCTTCCGATTCGACGCAATCACGTTGCGCCCCTTCTCCCTCGCCATCACTCAGCCCTTTCTGTCGCTAATCGTCGGCCAGCCGTCGCTCCGAGCCTCCTCGCTACAGCCCGCTATTACTCACGAACATAGACACGCAGCGTGACATACGCCGTCGCGCCTGCCAACACAATTCCGGCGAGGATCAGCCACGGCGACACGAACAACACGTCGCCCGCGGTGATCCTGGCCAGGATGTTGACGCCGTAGAGGTCGTTCAACGCCTTGTCGAAGAAGAACACCTTCGCCGCGAACAGACCGGCTATCGCCAGCAGCGAACCGATGAACGCCGAGACCACCGCTTCCAAGAGGAAGGGTAGCTGCGTGTACCAACGGGTCGCACCGACAAGCCGCATGATCGACACCTCTGTCCGCCGGGTGAACGCCGCGACCTGAACTGTATTGACGATCAGTAGGATCGCCGCCACCGCAAGGACCGCGGCCACCGCGAACGCCGCGTTGCGCACACCGTCGAGCACGCTGAAGATGCGTTTCACCAACTCTCGCTGATCTAGAACGCCGTCGACGCCCAGATCCTTCCGGTCGGCATATTTGTCGAGCACGGCACCGAACTGGCTCGCGTCGCTCATCCGAACCTTGAGCGACGCGGGGTTGGCGTCGGGCGAGATCATGTCGGCGATCTCGGGTGCGCTCTGCTCGAACGCCGCCTTCGCCGCCTTGTAGGCGTCCGCCTTGCTGACGTAGGTCACCGAGCCGACGCCCGGCTCGTTCTCCAGGTTGGTGCGCAGCGTCGAACACGGTGCGCGTTGGCAGTCGGGGTCGGCCGCACTGACGTCGTCGTTGATGTAGAACTGCATCTCGACGCGGTCGAGGAAGATCTTCTGACTCTTGTTCGCCATCTGGATGACCAACAATCCGCCACCGAGCATGCCGAGGGTAATGGCAGTGGTGAGGATCATCGCGACCGTCATCGTGACGTTGCGGCGGAGACCGTTGAGGACCTCTCTGATGATGAAGTTCGCTCGCATGCTGGTGCTACACGTCCTTTGGTCTGTGTGGTGCGCGGCTCGGTGGTACGCGGACTGACGGGCGTCGAAGCGGTCGGTGGCGCGTAGTCGCACTCACCCCGGATCGACGGTCAGCCGATGCCGTACACGCCTTGTGCGTCGTTGCGGACGAGTCTGCCGTTGTCGAACTCGAGTACCCGACGTCGCATCGCGTCGACGATGTGCCGATCGTGCGTCGCCATGACGACGGTGGTTCCGCGCCGGTTGACGCGGTCGAGCACGTCGACGATCTCTTCGCTGGTCTCCGGATCGAGGTTGCCCGTCGGCTCGTCGGCGAGCAGGACAAGTGGCCGGTTGACGATCGCCCGCGCGATGGCGACACGTTGCATCTCGCCGCCCGACAACTCATAGGGCATGCGGTCCTGTTTGCCCTCGAGACCCACGTACTCGAGAACCTCCGGCACCACACGACGAATGGTCGACGGCTGCTTGCCGATCACCTCGAGCGCGAACGCCACGTTGTCGGCCACCGACTTCTGCTGCAGCAACCGGAAGTCCTGGAACACGCACCCGATGGACTGACGCAGTTTGGGTACCGATCGTCCGCGAAGGCGGTTCACGTGGAATTCGCCGACGTACACCTCACCCTTCGTCGGCCGATCCTCTTTGAGCAGCAGCCGGAAGAACGTCGACTTGCCTGAACCGGAGGGGCCGATGAGGAACGCGAATTCGCCCTTGTCGACCTCGAGATCGAGGTCGGTGAGGGCGGGTCGGCTGGATGCCTTGTACTTCATCGTCACGTTCTCCAGCTTGATCACGACAACAGAGTGTAACGGTGACGCCTGAGAGGTCTGTTCAGGTGCGCACCCGCGCGCCGACCCGCTCGGTCAGCGCGACGGGACTGCTGTCGTCTCCTGCTGGTTGTTCCGGTTGTTGAAGAAGTCCGAGAAGCCGTTGCCACCGGTCGTGGTCGGTTGCCCACTCTGGGTGCCCGGAACGGCGCCTCCCTGACCGGGCTCTTCGCTCGGACTACCCGACTCACCCGAGACGCCCGACGGCACCGACGTCGAGGGATACGACGAGGACGGCGTCGAGTACGTCGTCTCCGGAGTCGTCTCGACCGACGTGCGGTGATGAGTCGGCTGGGGCGCAGGAGCGTCGACGATTCCGTACCGCTGCGAGGTGTAGCCGTAGACAATGACGCACACGATGAAAAGCACCGACACGATCGCCGTACTGGTACGGACCCCGGTGTGCGGAATGTGGTGCCA
This sequence comes from Gordonia sp. 852002-50816_SCH5313054-c, assembly GCF_001665925.1. Lineage (NCBI taxonomy): Bacteria > Bacillati > Actinomycetota > Actinomycetes > Mycobacteriales > Gordoniaceae > Gordonia > Gordonia sp. 852002-50816_SCH5313054-c. The sequence continues at coordinate 34,724 of NZ_LZTE01000019.1, read as the reverse complement.
GTCGCGTCGGTGGCGCAGACTGTGTGGATTGCCGATCTCGTCCGTGCGCGGCTGCGGGGCCACCGTGCGATCCGCGTCCGAGTCGTCCTTTGCGTCCAAGTCGGCATTCGCGTCGCCGTTGCTGTTGCCGTTGCGTTTAGCGTTTTCCTGCTTGTCGGCGGCGGCTTCTGCCTGCTCGATCTTGGCGACGACCTCCTCGGCCGCTGCCTTCGCGGCGTCGTCGTCGGATCGACCCGCGCTGTGGTCGGGGCCGTCATGACGGTGAACCATCACTTGTCACCCCCCGACGATGCTTGTGCGTCGGCTTCGGAATGACCGCTGGGCGGCGCTGACCCCGCCTGCACCTCTTTACCCGAGGCGACGTTGATACCGCGGCGAGCCAGCGCGCGCACAATCCATGCGCGCAGCGCACGACTGACCTCGAACTGTTTGCCGGGCAGGGTCCTGGTCACCATCCTGACGGTCATCGAATCGAGCTCGAGGTTTGTCACACCGAGCGGCGACGGCGCGTCGAGAAGCAAGTCGTGCCAGTACGGATCGTTGTAGAAGCGCTGGCCAACCTCGGAGAGAACCTCGTTGACCACTCCGATGTCGGAGTCGGCGGGCACCGGAACGTCGACGACGGCTCTCGCCCAGTCCTTCGAGCGGTTTGTGGTCTTGATGACCTGCCCGTTGGGAACGGTGATGACCTCGCCCTCGGATGTGCGAAGTCGGGTGATGCGCAACGTCACGTCCTCGACGGTTCCCTCGGCTTCGCCGTTGCCGGTGACGGTCAGAGCCACGACGTCGCCGTATCCGTACTGCCGTTCGGCGACCACGAAGAATCCCGCGAGGATGTCTTGGACCACCCGTTGGGCACCGAAACCGAGTGCCGCACCGACGACGGCAGTCGGGCCGACCAGGCCTGACAACGGCACCTTGAACACCGTGAGGATGTGCAGGAACACGATGATGCCGACGACGACGACAAGCGTCCACGACACCACGTCGATCATCGCGCGGCGGTGTTTGGAGTCCTCGCTCTGCACAATCAGATCACTGTTGTGGAACTTGGCCTCGATACGGTCGTTGAACTTCTGCGCCGACCAGCGGATGAACCGCACGACGAGGATGCCGCCGAGGATCCAGATGACGATTTCGAGGCCGTTCGTGGCCATCCACCGGTAGAAGCGCCCGATCACCGACTCCGTCGCACCGGGTGCGAACGCGAGTGTGGTGAGGTCGGCCCGCGCCAGCACCGACGAACCTGCCTGCGCGAAGACCTCACGCATCGGCATCAGCCATCCGCCAGCGGATGCCGGCTTCGATGAACTCGTCGATGTCGCCGTCGAGAACCGTGGTCGGGTTGTTGTTCTCGACGTTGGTCCGCAGGTCCTTGACCATCTGATAGGGGTGCAGCACGTAGGAACGCATCTGGTTGCCCCAGCTCGATCCGCCGTCGCCCTTCAGTGCGTCGAGCTCTGCGCGCTCCTCCTGCTGTTTGCGGGCGAGGAGCTTGGCCTGCAGCACCCGCATCGCCGACGCCTTGTTCTGCAGCTGGCTCTTCTCGTTCTGACAGGTCACGACGATGCCGGTCGGGATGTGGGTCAACCGCACGGCCGAGTCGGTGGTGTTGACCGACTGACCGCCGGGACCCGACGACCGGTAGACGTCGACCTTCACGTCGTTTTCGTCGACGTCGATGTGGTCGGTGGTCTCGACGACGGGCAGCACCTCGACCTCGGCGAACGAGGTCTGGCGACGGCCCTGGTTGTCGAACGGGCTGATGCGCACCAACCGGTGCGTGCCCTGCTCCACCGAGAGCGTGCCGTACATATAGGGCGACTTGACCGCGAACGTCGCCGACTTCAAGCCCGCTTCCTCCGCGTACGACGTGTCGTAGACCTCGACGCCGTAGCCGTGCTTCTCCGCCCAGCGGACGTACATACGCATCAGCATCTGCGCCCAATCGGCGGCGTCGACGCCGCCCGCACCCGACCTGATGTTGACCACGGCGTCGCGCGAGTCGTACTCGCCGGCGAGCATGGTCTTGACTTCCATCGCCTGGATGTCGCTGCGCAGGGATTCGCGCTCGGCGTCGGCGTCGGCCAGCGCCGACGTGCGCGCCTCACCTTCTTCGGACTCCGCGAGTTCGTAGTGGACGGGCATGTCATCGAGTCGCTGCCGCAACTCGGTGACGCGACGCAGCTCCGCCTGGGCGTGCGAGAGTTCGCTTGTCACCTTCTGCGCGTGGTCTTGGTCGTTCCACAGATCCGGGTCGGACGCCTGCATCTCGAGCTCGTCGATCCGCCGACGCAACTCCTCGACGTCGAGGACTTTCTCGACGGTCGTCAGGGTCGAGTCGAGCGATTCGAGATCGGTTGCTACGTCAGGATGCACGGTTTACCAGGGTACCGACTGCTGATTGCCGATGTGCCCCCACTCCTCACGCCGACGGCGGTACCGAGGGCGGCACGTCGGGTGTCTGCATGGGAGGCAATTGGCCGAAACTCCACGTCGTCGCGGTCTTCCCCGGTTTGTAGACCACGGCATGCTCGGATCCGATCTGCGGCCACGGTTCGCCCTCGGTGAGGATCATCGTTCCGTACACCTCGGTCGGGTTGGTTCCCGGACCGTTGATCGTTCCGGAGATGGTGCAGAACGCTTGCCCCTTGCTGTCGGGTTCGGCCTGATCACTCACGCCCGTGACGGTCAGCGTTCCTTGCGCGTAGCCCGCCGTGTTCCCACCGAATCCGCCGATCCGCTGTCCGCGGAAACGCATGATCATCGCGATCACGGCGACGACGAGCAATATGACGAGAATGACGGTCAACATGGCATCAACCCTACCGACCCGACCGGGCATTTCGGGCGGCGAACGCAGCGTCGACGGTCATCGTGGCAGCCATCAGTCCACAGTTTTCGCAACGCGGCCAAGCGTTACGCTGACCGGGTGCTTCCGACGCCCGGTTCCGACGCCACCGCCGACCTCGATTTCGCGCTCTCTCTCGCAGAGTCCGCCGACGCGCTGACGATGCGGCGCTTCGGCGCGATCGACCTCGAGGTCGACGCCAAACCCGACCTCACCCCGGTCTCCGACGCCGACCTCGCCTGCGAACAGATGATCCGCGAACGGCTCGCGGCTGTCTTCCCCGACGACGAGGTCCTCGGCGAAGAGTTCGGCGGTGACGCGGTCCTGACCGGTCGGCAGTGGGTCGTCGACCCCATCGACGGCACAAAGAACTTCGTGCGCGGCGTCCCGATCTGGGCCACGCTGATCGCTTTGTTGGTCGACGGCGTGCCGGTGGTCGGCGTGGTGTCGGCGCCTGCGTTGAGCCGCCGTTGGTGGGCCGCCACCGGTCACGGTGCGTTCGTCGCGTTCGACCACGGCGACGCGCGTCAGATCGCGGTCTCGAATGTCGCCGACCTCGCGTCGTCGAGCCTGACCTTCTCGAGCCTGTCCGGCTGGGCCGACCGCGGAGTCCGCGACAAGTTCATCGACCTCACCGACCGTGTCTGGCGCGTGCGCGGCTACGGCGACTTCCTCAACTACTGCCTCGTCGCCGAGGGCGCCGTCGACATCGCGGCAGAACCCGAGGTGTCGCTATGGGATCTCGCCCCGCTCGACGTGCTGGTCCGCGAAGCAGGCGGGCGGTTCACGTCACTCGACGGCTCACCCGGTCCCGGCGGCGGCAGCGCGGTCGCGACCAACGGACTTCTCCACGACGAGGTGCTCGCTGCACTCGAGGCGTAACCCGCGGCGTCCTCTCCGGGCTACCTGCCCGCTCGGATAGTCCGTGCGCAATCCCCGCGTGGCGACCGCCGACAGCTCCTAGCGTGTGCGTCTGAGACCCAACGCTCCAGGAGATTCGCGATGCCCAGCTTTCCCGCACTGACCCACGTGGCCATTACCGTCACCGACCTCGACGCCAGCACTCGTTGGTACACAGCGCTGTTCGACGCCGCGCCCGTCCTCGACGAAGACGAGGAGTCCGGCGATTTCCACCACGCGGTGTTCACGCTCGCCGGCGGAACCCTCTTCGGACTGCACACGCACACCGGCTCGGCGGCGTCGGGAAGCTTCGACGAACACAGGACGGGACTCGACCACATCGCCTTCGCCGTCAGTCGTGCGGAACTCGACGACTGGCTGGTGCGCTTGGACGAGCTCGGCGTCGCGCACAGCGAGATCAAGCACGCGCGCTACGGATCCGGCATTTCTTTCCGCGACCCCGACAACATCGCGCTGGAGTTCTTCGCCCCTCCCGCGTGAGCCGCGACGAGGTCGTCACACCTGGGTCGCCGACTCCTCGCCGAGCACGACGAACTCGGTGCCGGGATCCTTCATCTCCTGCAACCGCGCGTAGTGAACGCCGGTCCCCGCGTCGGAAAGCACAGCCTGATGGATCGGGACGGCGACCCGCGGCGCCATCGCACGCAGGTAGTCGAGCGACTCGCTGAGTTTCATCCACGGCGCGGCCGAGGGCAGCGCGAGCACGTCGACCTGCTCGAACGGAATGTAGAACGAATCTCCCGGATGCATGAAACGTCCTGGAGCCGTTGCTGTTCCGAGTACATACGCGACGTTGTCGACGACGGGGATCTCGGGGTGGATCACAGCGTGGCGTCCTCCGGTGAATCGAGCTGTCACCGCGCCGACGCCGACCTGGCCGCCCGCGAGCGCCGCGGTCCACTCCCCTGCCACATCGTCGGAGTTGAGTTGCGCGGCGGTCTGCGGATCGGCGATACGGATCGCCTGGGGGTTCTCGCCGACCAGATTCGGCAGTCGCCCGACGTCGCAGTGATCAGGATGCTGATGAGTGATCAGGATCGCGTCGAGTCCGGTGAGTCCTTCGAAGCCGTGCGACATGGTTCCCGGGTCGAAGAGGATTCGCGTCCCGTCCAATTCGACGAGCACGCAGGAATGGCCGAAGTGGGTGATCTCCATGTGTCCACTGTGCTCTCACATATGGGTTTGCGCATTGATCCGAACGAACACCGAGTCACACGACCGAGGGAAACACACCCCATCCCGCAGCGGCGTCGACGATGCGGGCGACTCCGTAGACAAGCCACACACCGATCGCCACCACCAACACCGGCAGCAGTCGACGTAGGCGCAGTCGCCTCAATGCCCCCGGACCGGCGACGAGGCACACGGCTCCGGCCACGACTGCGATAGCGGTCGCCGCCAGCGTCAACGGGCCGAACACGTTGTAGGTGAACGCCCCGCTCACGTCACCGTGCATGAGGTGCACCCAACTGCGCGTGAGTCCGCAACCCGGGCACGGCAGACCCGTGAGCGCACGGAACGGGCAGAAGTCGGGGCCGTGATCGACCGAGTCCAGTGGCCACACGATCGCGGTGAGCAATGCCGCCCCGCCGACGGCGACCACCATCGCCGGTCCGACTCGGCTTCGTCGGCCATCCGAACCCGACGGCGCAGCGGTATGGCGACCAGGGACGTCGGCACGATCAGTTGACACGTGACCAGCCTAAACCGGCGAGGAGAACACTATGTTCGACGAGCGCGTGACAATCTCCTTACCGAGTAGTAAGGTTCGTACTTACTACCGAGTAAGATACTGCTCACGGTCAGCTCCAGCACCCGTGCGAAGAGAAATGGTTGTCATGACGACTCACACCGAACCCCGCGACACTTCAGCAGTCGGCAAGAACCCGCACAAGCGCAATGCCATCGGTACCGCCATGCGGGTGCTCACGACGGTCACCGGCTCCGACTTCGCGGAGAAGTACCAGATCCGTGAGCCCATCAACCTGATCGCCTACCAGGCAACCAAGACCGGCTTCCAAACCCTTGGCGCAGCCAACCGCGCGTTCAAGAAGGTGCAGGGCGGCTCCGGCGGCGCAGCGCGATTGAGCACCACGCCCAAGGACTACTTCAACCTCAACCCCGACGACGAGCAGCAGATGATCGCCGAGACGGTCAAGGAGTTCGCCGAGGAGATCCTGCGCCCCGCCGCCTACGATGCCGACGCCGCCGCGAGCGCACCTGACGACATCGTCAAGCGCTCCGCCGAACTCGGCATCACGATGATCAACGTGCCCGAGCAGTTCGACGGCGCAGCTTCCGAGCGTGGCGTCGTCACCAACGCCCTCGTTGCCGAGGCAATGGCCTACGGCGACATGGGACTTGCCCTCCCGCTCCTCGCCCCGAGCGGCGTCGCAACCACTCTCACCAACTTCGGCAGCGACAGCCAGCAGAAGACCTACCTGCCCGACTTCGCAGGCGAGAACGTGCCGCAGTCGTCCGTCGTCATCGCGGAGCCGCGCGCGCTGTTCGACGCATTCTCGTTGCAGACCAAGGCAACTCGGGTGCCGAGCGGCTACCGGCTCAACGGCGTGAAGTCGTTCGTGCCTGCCGCTGGTTCGTCCGAACTGTTCATCGTCGGAGCCGCGCTCGACGGCCAGCCCGCGCTGTTCATCGTCGAATCCGACTCCGAGGGACTGATCGTCGAAGCAGATCCGGGCATGGGTGTGCGCGCCGCAGGTATGGGTCGTCTGCTGCTGCAAGACGTCGCCGTCCCCGAAAGCGCGCTCCTCGGCGAAGAAGCCGGCGAGGCAGCCCTGGCCGCGTATCGCGACGTCGTACGTCTGTCACGCCTCGGTTGGTCGGCGCTTGCCGCCGGAACCGGCAAGGCCGTCCTCGACTACGTGATCCCCTACGTCAACGAGCGTGAGGCATTCGGCGAGCCGATCTCCAACCGGCAGGCCGTGGCCTTCATGGTCGCCAACATCGCGACCGAGCTCGACGGCATCCGCCTGGTCACGCTGCGTGGCGCATCGCGAGCCGAGCAGGGTCTGTCGTTCGCGCGCGAATCGGCACTCGCACGCAAGCTGACCATCGACAAGGGCCTACAGATCGGACTCGACGGCGTGCAGTTGCTCGGCGGTCACGGCTTCACCAAGGAGCACCCGGTCGAGCGTTGGTACCGCGATCTGCGTGGCGCAGGCATCGGCGAGGGCATCGTCGTCCTCTGACGGCGGCTGTCTTCCGACGACGAGACCGACCGAGAAAGCATCTGACATGGCAATCAATCTGGAACTCCCCCGGAAGCTGAACACCACGATCGACCAGGCCCACCAGGCCGCGGCCGAAATCTTCCGACCCATCTCGCGCAAGTACGACCTCGCCGAGCACTCCTATCCCGTCGAACTCGACACTCTCGCAAGCCTGTACGACGGCCTCGCCGAGACCGGCCAGGCCGGTGCGGGTGCCGACGGCGGGCGAAGCCAGGAGAAGAAGGCCAAGCCGGAGCGCGAGGGCGCAAATATCAACGGCGGCAACATGCAGTCGGTGATGAATGTCATCGAAACATGTTGGGGCGACGTCGGTTTGACGTTGTCGATGCCCTATCAGGGACTGGGCAACTCGGCCATCGCCGCTGTCGCCACCGACGAGCAGCTCAAGCGCTTCGGCAAGGTGTGGGCCGCCATGGCCATCACCGAACCCAGCTTCGGCTCCGACTCGGCCGCGGTGACAGCCACCGCCAAGCTCGACGGCGACGAGTACGTGATCAACGGCGAGAAGATCTTCGTGACCTCCGGTTCGCGCGCCACCCACATCGTCGTCTGGGCCAGCGTCGATCGCAGCCTCGGACGCGCGGCAATCAAGAGCTTCGTCGTGCCGCGCGAGCATCCCGGCGTCGAGGTGGTGCGACTCGAGCACAAGCTCGGCATCCGCGTCTCCGACACCGCCGTGATCCGCTTCGAGAACTGCCGCATCCCCAAGGAGAATCTGCTCGGCAGCCCCGAGGTGGATACCAAGAAGGGTTTCGGCGGGGTCATGCAGACCTTCGACAACACCCGTCCGCTCGTCGCGGGTATGGCCGTCGGTGTTGCGCGTGCCGCCCTCGAGGAGTTGCGCCGCATCCTGGAGGAGGCGGGCATCGAGATCGACTACGACAAGCCTGCCGAGAACCAGCACGCCGCAGCCGCCGAGTTCATCCGGATGGAGTCCGACTTCGAGGCCGCCTACCTGTTGACGATCCGCGCCACGTGGATGGCCGACAACAAGGAACCCAACTCGCTGCAGGCGTCGATGGCCAAGGCCAAGGCCGGCCGCACCGTCACCGATGTCACCAACAAGGCCGTCGAACTGACTGGCACGCTTGGGTATTCGGAGCGCCTGCTGCTCGAGAAGTGGGCCCGCGACTCGAAGATCCTCGACATCTTCGAGGGCACCCAGCAGATCCAGCAGCTCATCATCGCGCGCCGCGTGCTGAACAAGAGCAGCGCAGAACTCAAGTGAGACACTGACTCTCGACGAGTCACGAGCCCTGCGGCACACCGTGTCGCAGGGCTCGACTCTTTCCCGACCGCCGACCGAGCCGCCCCACCGCTGATCGAGCTTGTCGAGATCACCCCGCCGACCGAGCCGCCCTCCCCGCTGATCGAGCCGCCCCACCGCTGATCGAGCTTGTCGAGATCACCCCACCGCCGGCCCGCTCACACGGCCCACGCGAGCGCGAGCCCGACGGCGCAGGCGGCAGTGGCCGCAACCACCGAGCCCAGCGCGTTGCACAGCGCGAGTCCGCCTGCGCGCCGCTCGGCCAGACGCACGGTCTCGACGCTCGCCGTGCTGAAAGTCGTGTAGCCGCCGCAGAATCCGGTCCCGACAATCGCCTGCACCTCGCTCGGCGCCCCGTGGTAGATCACCAACCCCGCGAGCACACCCAGCAGCAACGAGCCGGAGACGTTGATGATCAGCGTCGCCCACGGGAACGTCGTGTTTCGCCAACGTTTGATCGCGCCGTCGACGACGAACCGCGCCACGGCTCCGAGCGCACCTGCGATGAGTATCGCCAGCACCGTCACGAGACACCGCCTCGCCGCACCGCATTCCGTCGACCAGCCGCACCCGCCACGACGATGCCCGCCCAGGCGCCGAGCACGCCGAGCACGACGCTGAGAACCGCATACGCGATCGCCACGCCGGGCGGCCCGTGATGGCCGAGTTGCGTGGTCTCGAGCGCGAACGTGGAGTACGTCGTGAATGCCCCGCAGAGTCCGGTGCCCGCAAAGACACGGACATTGCGACGCCAACCGTCGTCGGGACCCACAAGTGCCAGGAACCCCAGCAACGCGCCGAGCACGAACGCACCGCTGATGTTGATCGCGAACGTCGCCCACGGCCATCCGGTGCCGACCGTGGGGAACGCCTCCTCGATCACATAGCGCAGACCCGTTCCACAGATTCCCCCGAGAAAGACCAGTGCGATCGCTCCGAACTGCAGGTGCAGAGGACGGTCGGCCGGCGCGTCGGGATCGATGTCCGCGATGTCACTGCCCGATCTGTTGCGCGAGCCGCGCCAGTACGTCCGGATCCTCGATGGTCGACGGCACGGCGTACTCCTGGTGATCGGCGATCTGCCGCATGGTCTTTCGCAGAATCTTGCCCGACCGCGTCTTCGGTAGCGCGGCAACCACGGTCACGTCGCGGAACGTAGCCACCGGTCCGATCTCGTCGCGGACTTTCGCGATCAGTTCGTCACGCAGCGTGTCGGGTTCGATCTCGACACCCGACTTGAGTACGACGTAGCCGCTCGGGCGTTGACCCTTGAGGTCGTCGTGGATACCGATCACGGCGCATTCGGCGACCGCGGGATGCGACGCCACGACAGCCTCGATGCTGCCGGTCGACAGGCGATGCCCGGCGACGTTGATCACGTCGTCGGATCGTCCGAGGATGAAGATGTACCCGTCGTGATCGATGTATCCGGAGTCGCCGGTCAGGTAGTAGCCGGGGAAGGCGTTGAGATACGAACTGCGATAGCGCTCTTCGTCACCCCACAGTCCGGTCAGTGTGCCCGGCGGCAACGGCAGTGCGATCACGATATTGCCTTCGACGCCCGCATCGACCACGTTCCCCTCGGCGTCGACGACACCGACTCCGAAGCCCGGGACGGCGACAGTCGCCGATCCCGCCTTGATCGGCATCGGTTGCAGCCCACGCAGATTGGCCGCGATCGCCCAACCGGTCTCGGTCTGCCACCAATGGTCGATCACCGGTACACCGAGCACGTTCGACGACCAGGCGAGCGTGTCGGGGTCGAGCCGCTCACCCGCGACGAAGAGCGCGCGGAGCGACGAGATGTCGTACTGGTCAAGAAGTTTCGCGTCAGGGTCGGTCTTGCGGATGGCCCGGATCGCAGTCGGCGCGGTGAACAGCGCTTTGACTCGATGCTCGGCGATGACTCGCCAGAAGGCTCCCGCATCAGGTGTGCCAACCGGTTTGCCCTCGTACATCACCGTCGTCGCGCCGACGAGCAGCGGCGCGTAGACGATGTACGAGTGGCCGACCACCCACCCGACGTCCGATGCGGTCCACCAGATATCGCCTGCGCCGATGTCATAGATGTTGGCCATCGACCAGGTCAGTGCGACAGCGTGCCCGCCGTTGTCGCGCACAACCCCCTTGGGCTTTCCCGTGGTGCCCGACGTGTAGAGGATGTAGAGGGGGTCGGCCGCCGCGACGTCGACGGGTTCGGTGAGGCCGGCCGTCTCCATCTCGGCATCCCAGTCGAGCCAGGTGCGCCCCTCTCTGCTCGACGAGCCATAGTCAGCGGCAGAGCCCGCCACCTGCGGGCGATCCTTCACGATGACCGTCGAGACGGCGCTGTCGGAGAGGTCGAGGGCACTTGCCACCATCGGCAGATACTCGACGCTGCGTCCAGGCTCCAGACCGCCCGATGCGGTCACGATCGCCACCGGCTCGGCGTCGTCGATGCGTGTGGCGAGTTCGGGGGCGGCGAAGCCACCGAACACCACCGAGTGCACTGCGCCGAGCCGCGCGCACGCGAGCATGGCAATGGCTGCCTCGGGGATCATCGGCATGTAGATGATGACCCGGTCGCCGCGCGAGACACCCCGGCGGCGCAGCACGTCGGCGAATCGTGAGACCTCTACGAGCAGCTCGGCGTAGGTGTACTCGCGGATCTCGTCGACCATCGCGGAGTCCCAGATCAGCGCGAGTCGGTCACCGTGTCCCGCAGCGACGTGTCGATCGAGCGCGTTGTAGCAGGTGTTGAGTCGACCATCCGGGAACCAGCGATACATCGGCGCTGCCGAATCGTCGAGCGCGACCGTCGGTGGAACCGACCATTCGACGTCGGCCGCGGCCCGCAGCCAGAAGTTCTCCCTGTCGTCGACGCTGCGCGCAAAAGTGTCGTCGTAGCTAGCCATCGAACGCTCTTCTCGCGCTCAGTCCAGGTACTTCTCGACAACGTCGGCAGGCCTTGTTGCCGCGGCGTCGGGGTCCTGGCCGGCGTCACGTTTGGCCTGACGCTGCCGCAACAGGTCCCAGGCCTGATCGAGAGATACCTCGATCTTCGACAGGCGCGCGTTCTCCTCGTCCGGCGTGATGTCGCCGCGCCCCACTTTGGCACGAAGTTCGTGCTCCTCGGCGATGAGGTCGTTGATGTGTTCGTGGATTTGCTTGTCGGTCGCCATGACCCCCACGTTAGTCCCGACGATGCGCCACGAGCCGCAAATATCAGACCGCAGCCTCAAATGCCGCCACGATCTCTGACGAGATGCGACCGCGGTTGCTGATCTCATAACCGTTCTCGCGCGCCCACGCTCGGATCGCCTGCGTGCGCGGATGCGCCCGCTTGGAGGGTCGCTCGTTGCCCGAACCATTCGCAACGCGAGAAACTGCAAGATACTTCTGAAGAGATTGTGCGAATTCCTTCGCATGCGCAGGTGACGTGTCGAACTCGTACTGTTTTCCGTTCAGACCAAAAACAACGGTCACCGCTTCGTCCAATTCAGAACCGTCGAGATCGTCGACGAACCTGACTATCTTCTTTGTCGCCATAGTGGCGGTCCCCTCCCTCGTATTACGCCGGAACCCGACAACCCCGGCGGCACCCGTGACTCGACGCAACCCTTTAGTGACGAGCATCACTACACCAGGTCAGTGCACGGTGTTCGCACACGTCACGCTGCCGACCGCACGGTTCACCCCCCGGACGGACCGTGCGCCCGTTGCCCCTACAACTCACAGCACACGCATTGTCATCGAATCGGAATGAGTATATCGAATCTCCGATTGAAGGTGCCCATCAACGCGTCGGATTGTCGAATTCACATAAAGCCAAAGTGTGCCGCTCACATCGCAAAGTGAAAAATCGACGTGAGCCTAAGACTGCCACCACCGGCCGCTCCGGTGTCTAGTAAATCGGGTGTTGTTCATCTGCATCCACTGCGGGGAGGTGTGATGACAGCAATCTATTCCGACGCTGCGGCCCGCCACCAAGTCGCCGCAAATCGAGAAGCTGCCACCCGACGACGTCCCCCGAGATGCTCACGCTGGTCGAACTGACACGGGCCCGGGCCCTTCCTTCGACGCACCATCGAGTTGGGCTGCCGGCCGGGGTCGCCCTCAGTTCTGTTCGTACACTGCCGATTCCGGGGTGGACGGGCTGCTTCAGAACGTACAGCCCTACGGCTCCGAGCGTGTCTCAAAGATCACGTGGCAACGGAACCTGAACATCCCGCACCCGTGGTGACGCTCGGCCCCGCGTCGCGCGATCATGACGCCGCACACGGCGCGGCGTCGGCCACCGATGCGAACTCGATTGCTGCTCAACAACAGTCGTCCGGCGGGTCGACGTGGTGGAAGGTCGTCGCCGTGGCCAGCCTGGTGATCGGCTGGTGGGGCGCGGGGTGCGCCGAAAAAAGTCATCCACAGATTCCTCCGGCCCGGCCGCTGCCGTGCCGGTTTTGTCGGTACCCCTTCGTACACTTGTGCCCATGAGTTCGATCGCCGCGGAGGGGAGGTGATTCAGATGTCCAGTGTGTTGACGTTCACCGATCCGGATGCCGACGCCGCCACGATCAGATCCATGTCGCGAGATGAGCTCACCGAGACCGGCCGGGAGTTGTTGCGCGAGTCCCGCAAGCACGAGGCCCGGACGGTCCTGGCGGGCGCGGCACTGGCTGAGCAGGTGTATCGCGAGCACCTCGCCGGTCGGTCCGAGACCAGTGTGTGGGGTTCGGTGATCGAGCATGCCGAGAAACTCGGGCGGGCCGAAGTCTCTCTGCAATTCGGTGTCTCTCGAAGCAAGGCCGGGAGTTGGGTGGCGTTGGCGGATCTACTCGAGAAATTCCCGCTCATCCGCGCCGCCTATCTGAACGGCGACTACTCCACCAACCGGATCTCGATCATGGCGCGCGCCGCCCAACGTGGTGGAGACATCGATCCCGACTACATCGAGGGTGATGACTCGGAGACGTCGTTCGAAGAGATCGTCTTGGACTACGGGTCCCGCGCCACCACCGACCCGGTGCTATCCCAACAGCTCGACGCCGCGTTGATTTCGATGAGCCCCGACAGTGTCACCGAGGAACGCGACACCATTTCCGAGTTGGTGGGTGACGTCACCATCACCGCAGAGGTTGCGGGCCACTCCAACCTGGATGCGGTCATCCCCGCCCACTATGGGGTGTTCCTCAAATCGCAGATCGACGCGCTGATCGATGAACGCACCTGCCGCAAAGATCCCCGTCGGCTCGGGTTACTGCGGGTGATCGCGCTCGGGGAGATCACCGGTGTACCGGGAGCGCACCTCACCTGCGACTGCGGCCTCGACACCTGCTCGAAGGGCAGCGGGGCAATCAACAGCGGATCGGCAGAAACTCTCGCCGACGCCGAGGACGCGCAAGCAGAGGACGCACTGCCACCCGAACCCACCGATGCGGTGGGTTCGGTCGCCGAACCCGAGGTTCCCGACGCGCCTACCCCGACCGAGGTGCCGGTCCCATTCGGACGAGCCCTGGTGATGCCCGATGCACCCGTGTTGACAGTGCTCATAGACCCCGACGGTGTGCTTGTACCCCGGTTGCAGGGATACGGGCCGATTGATCCCACTTATGCGACCACCCTCGCCGACGTCGCGAAGACCATTCACTACCCCCAATCCGTACGTGCCGCCGGACCACTCATCCCGCAGATCTCCGACCGACCCCAAGCACCACCCGCCGATCCGACCGGCCACGGTTCTCACACCGTGCCACCACCTGGGGCATTGACCTATGCACCCAGCGCCACGTTGCGCGCCGAGGTGCTCGCCAATGACGCCTGGTGCCGATACCCGTTCTGCGGCATGCCCTCTCACCTGTGCGACCTCGACCACTGGCGACCTTTCAACCACACCGACCCCGAGGCCGGCGGCTGGACGGTACTCGACGACCTCATCCCACTGTGCCGGGCCGATCACCAGCGGAAACATCTTGGAGAGTGGGTACCGACGCTCCACACCGACCGCAGGGTGGAATGGCGTAGTCGGCGCAGCGGCCAGGTGATCGTCACCTACCCGCGGTGACATGGTTTCGCGATGGCAGAGAACCAAATGGCACAAATGAATCCGGCCCCGCCGAGACGATTTGCGTCGTCCCGGCGGGGCCGGTTCCTAGTAGCGGGGACAGGATTTGAACCTGCGACCTCTGGGTTACCGATGCCACTATCGGCCAACCTCGACCGAACCTAACCCGACCAGCGACAACCGCGAAACCGAACCCGCAACGTTTCGCAGTAACCCGCAACGTTCCGCATCGTTTCCGCCCCGTAACCGCCCCGCATTCTCGCCGCCGGGCGTCTCTCGAACTCTCAACGTCTGCCCGCCCTCGAAGGTCCGCAAAACCGAATAGGCGACGCCGATGTTCGTCCTGACCCGTTCACGACGAACATCCGTTTGGCCGACCGCCCGCCGACCGATGTTCGTCCTGACCCGTTCACGACGAACATCCGTTTGGCCGACCGCCCGCCGACGAAAATAGGCGACGCCCCGCCGATGGTTCGGCGGGGCGTCGTCGTGTTCGGTTGTGCTAGTTGGTGAGCCAACCGAGTACGGCCCGCACCGCGCACAACGCCACCTAGCAGACCTCGGACTCACCTACGGGCCGCAACCGAATAGACGCCGCCCAACGCCACCGCCGACAATCTCAGCGCGGCGTTACCGCATAATGCCGCACTGAGGATAACGACGCCCCGCCGAGATTGTCGGCGGGGCGTCGTCGTTGTGGCCGAACGACCACCGACCGAGGGGCAACAACCAACCGCATCTGCTCACCCTCCGAGGGGCAACACCAACCGCATCTGCTCACCCTCCGAGGGGCAACACCAACCGCATCTGCTCACCCTCAACTGTTGCTCGAACAGCTCGCGCGGTGTTCTGTGCCCTGCCCTCTGTCCCCGTCCCCGTCCCTGGCTCTGGCCCTGGCCCTGGTCGGTGACTTGACAGGCCGGTTACGCTTAGAGCAAGGACTCGCTCGCGAGGCCGTATTATGCGGCAAAGCGAAGGAAAAAAGAATCTCTATCTATTCCTTGTTGTGTCGCCGCTGCGCGGCGACCGCGCGCCACGCGCGGGGTGTTGGTCGCCTTGCGACCATAATCGTTGCGCCGCAACGTGGTTGGATTCGCAACGTGTGAATGTTGTTGCGTGCCAACGATTCTCACGTTACATGCGTGGCTTTTTTCGAGTGGCGACCTGCCAGCCGCCCCCCGCGCCGGTCGCTTTGATTTCCCCGGTAGGCTATTTTCACGCGGGGTGAAACATAAAGTGGCACAACCGGATTCGAGCCGTTCTGGCGTGATGAACCCGAATAGATAACGGGCGCAACGGATTTCGCAGATTATGGGATGATTCGAGACGGTCTACGCTGGTTGTGTTTGTGCTGGTCAAGGCACGTATTTGAGAACGCGTGTTTTTCCGGCGGGTCTGGTTGGTGTTCGCGGCTGGCGGTTGTCGTTGTGGTCGCCGGAAAGATTGCTGGGGATGCGCGCTGGTTTGGGTTCGGGGCTGGTTGCGTCGGCGGCTTGCGGTGTCCCGGCGGGTTTTATGTGCCGAACCAATTCCGTGATGGCTGGCGGTTGCGGCGGTCGCGGGTGCCGTTGTCCTGCTGCTCGGCGCGTACTTGCCGGACGAACTCAACTAGTGGCCGGTCGCCTCGGCGTGAGTTGCACGACCCGCACATCGGTCGGCAGTTGTCGAGTCTGGTCGGTGAGCCGCCTTGGCTTAGCGGCGTCACGTGGTCGACGGTTGTCGCCGTCGCGCCGCACGCGATGCACTCCGGCCCGTAGTGTGCGACGGTCTCGCGGAACATGCGCGGCTGTACGCCCCGCCACACGCGCCGGGCCTCGATCAGCGCCTCGGGGTCGATGGTGCGCCGTGTGGGCCGTTGTGGTGGCGTTGAGCGGGCCGCGCGGGCCATTGCCGCCTCGGTCCCGGCGTCGCTGATGATTTTCATACGTCCCCGGCGTCGTGTTCCGCCTGCGCGTTGTGGCATGTGGTGATCGTATGCGCCGGAATCGCCCGCGGCTTGCTACAAAGGTCGATACAATCGGCGGCTATGGGTCGTCGCGTCAAAGGTGGTCCGTCCGCCTCCGATATTGGCCGGTCTCTCGATGCTGAGCTGGTGGGCCACACCCGCCGGATCGCCGCCGCCCGGTCGTCGGTGTTGGCGGCGGTCGGGTCTGCTGCCGATTTCGTTGATGGTGTCGAGACCCATGCAACGCGGCGTCTCGTGCATCTCGATTCGGCCCCTGATCCCCACGCGTCGGCGTTGGGTGACGCCGTGGTGCAGCGATTCGCCCGCACAACCGAAGCGCACCGCACCGACACCGCTGGTCGGGTCCGTCCGCGCCCCAACCTGTCAACGTTCGCAGTCGGTGTTGCTGCCAGCACCCGCGCTGATCGTGAACCGTCCACGGTTGCCGACTTCCGGCGTCGGCGGGCGTTCTCGGTTCCTGAGTTGGTCGATGGCGAACATGAACTACTCGGGCAGGTGCTCGAACTAGGCGCACATCTCGAAGCGCGACTAGAACATGCCCGTCGTGTTGCTCTCTCGGCCCCTCGGTTGTCCTCGACCGCCCCGACGTCATCGCTCGATGACGCCCGCCGCTACGTCTCCGACGCCGAAGGCCGGGCCGGGCGCTACGTGTCGTCGGTCTCTGGCGCGTTGGGGCCGCTGGCCTCGGTAGCCGGTGCAATCATCGGTCTCGCCGCCCCGGTCGCACAGATCGCCCACGACCGCCTCGATGCCCACTACGCCGACACCGGTTCCCCACACTCGCCCGACGCCCTGGTCTGCGCGTTCGAGGATTGGGCCTCAATGGTCTCGTGTTGCGAGGGCGTCGTTAGCGCGTCCCGAATATGAACCGCCGTAATCCATTTCGAGAGACTGAGACGATGCCGCCCCGATTCGATCACGCCCCGTCGCTATCCAAGCAAACCATTCCCGGCGCGCCGATCCCGGTCGGCGCTCTCGGCCCGCGACGGTCCTACGCTCCCGCCGCCGTCGGTGTCGTCGTCCATCCCGGCGGTGCAGTAGATGAACGGCTCATCGTCGGGCCGACCGCCCCGGCCCTCGATGCGTTCCAGCGGGTGCAGATCGGCGCGCAACTGTGGGCGTTGAGCCTCGACGCCGGTAGTAATCAGCTCAACCCGACCGTGACCGGGTACGCCGCCGCGACCAGCGGCGGCGGTCTGCGGTTCCACGGTCGCATCCTGATCGTCGGTGATCCTGTGGCACCGGCGGGACCGTCGCCGTTCCAACGCCGCCAACTCTCCCGCTACGCCTCGGTGATTGCCGACCTCATCGCCCGCCACGCCCTCGATCCCGCATCCCTGCCACCGGTGCCGACCGCCCCGACGACCGGCTCGGGCCTGCCGACCGGATGGACCGGCCCGCGCCCGTCCTAGCGATTCGCGTCAGTCGCTCGGCCCCTTGGGCACTCGAACCCAACGGATCGAAACCTGTTGCCGCACTGCGATTCTCAAGAACTGTAACGTGTTCTACCTGATGTGCCACCGACCGTCGGGCCGTTGACCTGCGGTTATCCGACTGCCTGGCGGGCGTTATGTCCGATTCGGTTTGCAACGTGTTCTAGTCGCCGAACGTGTCGAGTACGGTTCGCGAGTCCGGCGCGGTTCCAGTCCTGGCGACGTAGAACCTGGCGGTCGTGGTGTCGTCGCCGTGCCCTAGCTGCTGTGCTGCTAGGCGAAGGTCACCGAGACCGCCCTCGGCAAGCAAGGTCGCGACGGTCTTACGCAACGTGTGCGGGGTGACCCAACCGAACCCGGCGCGGTCGCGGGCGGCGCGGAACTGATCGCGAAAGTTCGTAGGATCGCGAAGCGTGCCGACCGAACTCGGGAACACAAACAGGGCGTCATCGTCGGCGCGCACCTGGCGTTCGAGAAGTACGCCGACAACGAACCTCGGCAATGCCAGCCGCCGCCGCCCGGTCTGAGTCTTGGTGTGTTCCTGGCGGATCAACCCGACCCCGGTTTCTCGCACCACGGTTCCGGTGATGACCACGTGTGGCACTTCGGCGAGAAGGTCGACCTCGGTCCATCGGATCGCCAACACTTCGCCGATCCTGGCCCCGGTGCCGAGCATCATGTCGACCACATCGGGCACGTCGGCGCGCATCGCCTTGCGGTCGGCGCGTAGGGCACCACGAAACCGGCGTGCCTCATCGACGGTCAACGCCCGCACCGGTGGGCGTCGCGGGGCCGGTGTCGAGACGTCGCGAACAACGTTGCGCGGGGCCGCGCCGTGTCGGGCGGCGGTGCCCATGATGCCGCTGAGGCAGGTTCTGGCGAGCTTCGCAGTAGCCGGGCCGACCCGCTCGAACAGCTCTTTGATGAACCGTTCCAACGCCGCGACGGTCGCCTCACGTACCCGCAACTGCCCGACGCCGGGCGTGATGTGCAGCGCGACAACCTCGGCATAGCGTCGTTTGGTGTTGATCGCCCGGCCCGACGCCTCGACGTCTGCCAGCCATACCGCCGCCACGACCGATAGCCGGGTGTCCGCGCGTATGTCCTCACGCGTCGGCGTCGCCCGCTCCCCAAGGGATTTACGCAACCGCCGTTCGGCCTCGGCCCCGCTCTTACCGCGCGCCGACACCTTGCGGGTGATGCCGTCGAAGTCGCGAAACCGTGCCCGCGCAATCCAATATCCTTGCGGCGCTTTCGACCTCGTGATGGTTCCCCACGTGCCGACCGCAAGCGGTGCTCTAGGCAATGTTCACTTTGCCCTTAGCGGCGGCGGTCTCGGCCCAATACTGCGCGGTCGACTTGTTGACGCCGAAGAAGTCACCGACGAACCCGTTGCGAGACAATCCCCGGGCCAAGGCATATTCGGCGACCGCCCCGACCGCCGAACTCCCCAACTCTGAACCGGGGCCAGCCTTGCGGACGATCTCGTCGGTTCCTGGCGCTGCGACTGGTAGCTCGCCGCTCATGTCGGGCGCGGGCAATCCCAAGTGGGAGAAGATCGCCGTCAGCGGCACGTTGGGTTCATCGAACCGGATCGTGACCGGCGCATCCCAACGTCCGCGCCGTTCGGTGTGGGCGATGGCGCGCGCCGCGACGTCGATCAGCCTCCCGACGCGTATCGCGGCGAGTGCCCGGATTCGCAGATGCGGTTGTCCCTCACCGGCGATGAGGTCGACGCGCCGTAGCTGATGTTTCTTACCGTCGTTGTCCAAGCGAAGGCGCAACGTGTGGTCGTCTAGCTCGAACTCGACCGTGATCGGGTTCGGCGGTTCCAGCTCGTCGTGGTGCAACGGTTCCCCGGTCTCGGTGACGAACCGGATTCGGTATTCCTCGGCATTGTCGGCAGGTGTGTTCACGGATCGCATCCTATTCGTCGGCATCCGTGTACTGTATCGCTTTATGTCACGTGAACACGAAGTAATGACGACGGGTGAGGTTGCCGCGTACCTGCGGGTACCGGTGGCGACACTGTACCGCTGGCGGTCGACAGGTTCGGGGCCTCCGGCCTATTCGGTCGGTCGGCACCTGCGGTTCCGTCGTGTCGACGTCGATGCGTGGCTCATCTCCCAACCCGACCGTAGTTCCTGAAGGGTGTAATTCCGTTGTCTCTCAATCCATTTCGACCCTCGAAGGGAAACCGTCTCATGTCCTCACCTACCGTGACCGCCCTCGATCCCGACCAGCTCGCCCCGGTCGTGCGTGACCTGCCCGCCGGGCACGACGCACCCGAACCGGCCCCCGATTGGGGTCTCGTGTCGATGCCGCGAACCTACGTCCACAGTCTCGCGCCCTGGCGAGTCGCCGGGTTCCTCACGATGCTCTACCGAACCGTGGTGCCCTCGGCGTCTGATCTGGCCGCGGGCCGGGTAGCGGCGCTGATCGTGGTCCGAGACCTCTACGCCCCGACCTGGCTTGTCGAGAACTACGATGCTCTCGGCGTCCGCCGGTCGGCGTTGTCACAGATGGTCGAACCGAAAACCGGTCTGCTGCTGCGCGGTTGGGGGACTGATCTAGTTCCGCCGGGCACCGCCTCGACCGCCGTCCGTGAGAAGTTCCTCACCGACACCGAACCCGGCTCGGCGGCATGGGCCGCCCACGACGGCGACAAGCTCACCGACCACTACGCCGCCCTCACCTGCGCCCAAGGCGTCTATGACCGCCGACATAACCACAACCGGCGCATCGGTCGTTCCTGTGACCTGTGCGGGCTGGCCCCCGTCGGCGTGAGTGCATCGTGGGCCGCGCGTGAGCGTCACCCGCTCGAAGGGTTGCCCGGCATCTCCGATATTGCCGTCAAGGTCTGCGGGTTGTGCGCCGAAACGATCCGCGCCGCCGCCGTAGAACGCCTGGCCGCTCGCCGCGACAACGACGCTATCGCCGCCCGCGTGGGTGAACTGCTCGACGCCGCCGACCTGCCGCTACCTGCCGCCGATGAGGTTCGCCGACTCGATGAGACCGGCCCCGCCCGCCTCGGCGAGATTGGTGTTGTCGCATGAGTGATCCCGCCGCCGATCCTGCCGATGTGGTCGGGGTGCTACTTGAATCGCTGGCCGCTGGCGACCCGCTAGTGAGCTGTAGTGCCTGCGGTCGTCGTTCCGTGCTCTCTCGACGTCTCGACGTCGCATATCACCTCGACCAGACGCCGAACCGTTGGTGCATGTGGGTGAACCACGGCGATCCGCGCCCGTTCGCATGAAAACAGATAGGCCACCGGGTGCCGTCCCGGTGGCCTATCTCGCGGGGGACCGAACCGAATCGGCCCCCGCCACTACTCAATCACTCGAAAGTGAGGCCAGTATGGCACACAACACGACCGCCCTCGACCGGGTACGCGAAGCGTTCACCAAGGCCGGGCGCACCTGGCAACCGGTGAGTGACACCGTGGGCCTGGTCGACCTCGAAGGAAAACCGGGGTTCGCCCGGTTTACTCAGATACCCGGCCACGTGCTCGCACACGTCGAGTCGACCCTCGGCCCCGACGTTGATCCCGCCGCCCCGGTCGCTTTCGTCCTGGCCTCGGTCGGGTTGACCCCGCGTGATCTGTTCGACAACCGCCGAAGCGTCACCTACGTCTACCCCGACCGCACAGTTCCCCGCTACGTCGGCAAGGCCGCCGGGTCGTTCATCCCGAAGTACAACGCCGCCCACGTCGACGGCGACCCGAACCCGCTCTACAACCGAGACGCCCTCACCGCCGACCCCGGCGCACTGGTCTACGTCACCGAAGGCGAAAAGGATTGCGACGCAATCACTTCGCAATGGGGTTCGCTGGCGACGACCGCCCCTCACGGTGCGAACTCACCGCACCGCGCCGACTGGTCACCGCTGGCCGGGCACCCGGTCGTCATCGTTGCCGACAACGACACCGCCGGGAACAACTACGCCCGCGACGTATGGGGTCTGGCCCTGGCCGCTGGCGCGGTCTCGGTGTCGGTAGTCCACGCCGCCTACGGCAAGGACGCCGCCGACCACATCGCCGCCGGTCTGGTCGACTCCGACCTAGTGGACGTCGACCCCTCGACCGTCGGCGTCGACACCGGACACCACGACAGTGATGCCCTCAAACTCGATGACGACGACGCTCTCGATGCCGAAACCGCCGCAGAGCTAGACCAGCTCGCCGCCGAAGTGTTCTGGTCGTCCTCGCCCGCCCTCGACCACATACGCCGTTGCGCTCTCGCTCAATCGGCATCGCCGTATGCAACGCTGCTCGCGGTCCTGGCGCGGTTGTCCTCGGTTCTCGATCCCGGCATCCGGTTACCGGCCATTGTCGGCGGGCGTACACCGCCGCTGAATATCTTCGCCGCCATTGTGGGCGATTCTGGCGGCGGTAAGGGTGTTGCCACGTCCACCGCCGAAGGCCGGGTTGTGTTCGTCAACGCCGGATCACGCACCCGCCGCGACCCGACGCTGATGCCGATTCCCACCGGCGAAGGGCTGGCGCGGTTCTTCGCCGGTGACATGCCCAAGCCTGCCAAGGGTGATGAGACCGCCGGTGTCCGCCAACCTCGGGATCGCGGGTTCATTGCCGTCGATGAGGTAGAAACGTTCGTTGCTCGCGGGTCTCGGCAAGGTGCAACGCTGCTCCCGACGTTGCGGTCGGCGTTCAACTCCGGTGTTCTCGGGTCACAGAACGCCGACACGTCATCGTCGGTGACCGTGCCCGCCGGAACATACACCCTCGGCATGATTGTCGAGTGCCAGCCTGAAAAGCTCGGGCCACTGCTCAACGACCCCGGCGGCACCGCCCAACGGTTCCTGTGGGCGTACGGCGAAGATGAGACGATGCCACCGGTCGATGAGGTCGGCGGTAACGGCTCGGTCCCGCCGCTGGAAGTCCCTATCCCTTGGGTACTCGATGACCGCGACCCCGCCGACCGCGACGGCACACCTGCGGCAAGTTCATCGCGCTACCCGATGAGGTCGGCGGCGACCTCGGTATTGTCCGCACATCGTTCTACGCCCGTGTCTCGAAGCGTGAACCGATAAGCGACCCGCTCGACACCTACCGCAACGAACTGCGCTTACGTGTCGGGTATCTGCTCGCCGTCCTCGACGGTCGCGGCGCACAGTTCGCCCTCACACTCGATGATTGGGACCGCGCCGGGTACGTCCTCGACATGTCCAAGCGCACCCGCGACGGGCTACTCGCCGCCGCCAAGGATGCCGAACGCCGCGCGAACATCGCCCGCGCCCAAGCTGCCATCGAACGCGCCGACTACGCCGCAGAGACCGAGACCGACAAGCAGGATCGCATTGTCGACAGGCTGCTCGCCGTGCTGGCCGACAATCGCGAAGGCTTGCCGCGCGGCAAGCTGCTACGCCGTTTTAGCTCGCGCAACCGCAAGCGTGCCGCCGAAGTCCTCGACAACCTCATTGGTTCCGGCGAACTCGTCACGATCCAAGCGGTCGGCGCGGGGTCGCCGGGCGTTCTCGTGAGCCTCCCGCCGAAGCTGTAACAAGGTGGGCCAAGGTGGGCCGGGCTTAGAGACCAAACCAACCGAGTTAGGAGACCCTACATGTCGACATATAGTGCCCTACCTGCGGGAACGCTTAACCCGCCGCCGCCCGCCTGTGATCTGCGCCACACTCCGCGATTTGGGGTATCGGCGTGTCGTGCATCGGCGTGTCGCGGTCGTCGTCATGGTCGCCGGTAGACGTCGGGTGCATCTGGCGCGGGATGCCGACGGTGAACTCATCGTGTGCCGTGACTGTGGTGTCCCGTTCGCTGATGACGCCGTGCCGCCGTATCCGCCGCGCGTCTGCGTTCGGTGTGTGGCCGATGAGAACGCCCGCCGTCGCTTGCCCTAGTGCACACCGCAAAGCGTCCCGTTTTCGCCCCGTTGGGGCTGAGAAGTATTCCGGCCCGCTACCTTGGCGATTGTCTCGCCGCTGGTAGCGGGCCGGTTCTCGTAGCGGGGACAGGATTTGAACCTGCGACCTCTGGGTTATGAGCCCAGCGAGCTACCGAGCTGCTCCACCCCGCGTTGGTGAACACCACGTTACAGGTGCGTTCGGCGCAGATGCAAATCCATTGCGCCACCCCTGCTGAACTGCGGCGATGCGTCGAAAAGTGGGGTCGACGTGCGTGGTGGTGACCGACGACACATTTGCCCGAATCACCCCGCCGACCGCACGCCCATCAGACCCGCGAGTTGTTGAGCGAGTGGGTTCAGATTCAGCTTGTCGGGGTCCTTCTTCGGCGTCGAGTCCCACGGCTGCGGGGTGTCAGGGTTGGCGGTCGAGACTCGTTGTGCGCCACGGACGGCCGTCGGGTTACCGAAGGGCGCTGTGCAGCGCGCCTCGGTGTTGAACGGGAACTCGTCGTAGTTGATGTCGAAGTTCGGCTTCTCACGTCGAACACGCGCGAGCATCGCGTCGGTCGACTCGTAGCCCTGCGTGCACGCCGGCGGGTTATTGGTCTCCAGGACGACGCCGAAGTGGATCTGACCGTCGCCCGGCGCCGTCGTATGCCCCTGCGCCGACAGCAGACTGAGCATCGCGAAGGTGTTTCCGATGTTGTAGCCCGCGGGCTCGATGGTGCGCGCAACCTCGGAGAGTTGCCCGACCACCTTGCCGATGTCGCCACCGTTGCGCTGGATGAGTGTGGAGATCTGCGTGGCCGAAGTCGTTCCCGTTGTCAGCAGTCTGCGCAGATCGGGGTCCGACGATGCGAGCGTCGCGGTGATCAGATCAAGGCTGCGCGACCAAGCCAGGATCTGATCCGACTGCACCGCTTGCGTCGCGAGCACGGAGTCTGCCGAATTGATCAGCGAGATCGCCTGCGGCAGTGAGTCAACCCCGGCGCGCGAGAGCTTGCCCAGTGAGTCGACGAGCCGTGTGAGGTTATCCGCCTGTCCGTTGAACGCCGCGCCGAGCTGGGTGATGACGGTGTGCAGATCGTCGATCGGAATCGACGAGGTGAAGTCGAGCGCCGACGACACGACGTCTTCGATCGGCGGCGGGACGGAAGTCTTGGTGATGACCGATCCGTCGTGCAGGAATGGTCCGGACCCCGACTGCGGGCGCAGATCGACATACTGCTCACCGATAGCCGACCGATTCGCCACCACGGCAACCGAATTCGCGGGAATGTCGGGCCCGGAGGATTCGAGGATCAGCGGCACGGTGACCCCGTCCGACCTGAGCGCCAGTGTGCCGACGCGACCGACGGGGACCCCCATATAGGTGACCTCGGCGTTGGTGAAGATGCCGCCGGACTCCGGTAGATGAGCGTCGACCGTGTAGATCCCCACGCCGACAACACGATTGAGATGCACGTAGCGAATGCCTGCGAAGATCGACACCACAAGCCCTGCGATGATCAGCACAGCGATCTGGATTCGAGCGAGCCGACTCAGCGGTGGCATCTTCCCCGACCTCCCCAACGAACAATCGGCACCCGGCGAATCGAGCACTCGCGATTGTCACATTAGCCATCGGCATCGACGATGCTTGCATCGTGAAGGACCGATGTGATGGTCCCGTGAAACACGGTATTCAGTGCACCAGAGCACATTTGGGCGCACGATGAGACCGGCAAGACAGGACCCACAACGAAACTCGGCGTCGGACCGCTATGGTCCGACGCCGAGAATCACCGTTGCTTGAGGTCAGTTACCCGCGGGCAGTGACTCGTACTGCTGCACAGCCTTGTTCAGCCGGTCGAGCGCCTCGCCGTAGGCGGTGAAGTCGCCCTTGGTCTGCGCATCCTTGAGCTGGCCGAGTGCAGCACCGATCTCCTTCACCGCGGCCTCACGCTGAGGTGACGAAGGGCCCTGCTGGGTCGGTTGTGTCGGCTGCGCGATCGGCTGTTGGCCATCGTTGCCGACATCGACCGGCCCGTTCTCGGGTGTCGTCGCCTGGGCGGGCGAGATGCCCACCTGCTTGAGCGCCTCGGCCACCGTCGCCGCGTAGCCCACGCGGGCCTCGTCGCTGGCCGCGTTGAAGTAGACCAGCACGCGGTAGAGCTTCGGTATCGCGGAGTCGTCGGTCTTCGACTGCGTGTACATCGGCTCCATGTAGAGCACGCCGTTCTGTCCCACCGGAAGGGTGAGCAGATTGCCGTAGGTGACCTTGGTGGTGTCCTCGACCTGTTTTCGGTCGGATGCCACGGGTCCGGCGCTCTTCATGTTTTCTTGTGCCTGCTGCGGTCCGACGGTCTGCTTGGTCGTCGGCAGCGTCTTGACGGTGATCTTGCCGTAGTCGTCGGGGTCCGACGACGCCGTCATGTACGCCGAGAGGAATCGGCTGTTGAAGCCGTTCATCACGGTCGTCAACTGGAACTCGGCCTGCGGCCCACGCGGCGAGGCCGCGGTGAAGTAGTACGGCGGCTGGCTCAGGCCCTGCTGGGTCGCGTCATCCTTTGTCGGGTCGTTCGGGATCGACCAGAAGTCGTTGCTGCGGAAGAACGTTCCCGGGTCCGACACGTGGTAGCGCGACAACAGCGCACGCTGGATCTTGAACAGATCCTCGGGGTAGCGCACGTGCTGCTTGAGATCTTCCTGCTTGTCGAAGTCGCTGCGCGGCTTGACCGTTCCGGGGAAGACCTTCATCCAGGTCTTGAGTACCGGGTCGTTCTGGTCAACCTCGTACAGGGTCACCTTGCCGGTGTAGGCGTCGACGGTCGCTTTCACCGAGTTGCGCACGTACGACACCTGCTTGTTGACCTGCGTCCTGCCGGTCTGTCCGCGGTTGAGCTCCTGGGCGTCGGTCGTCGCATCCTGCAGCGAGGTCTTCTGCGCGTACGGGTACGTCGCAAGGGTGGTGTAGCCGTCGACGATCCACTTGATCGACCCGTCGGCCATCACCGACGGATAGGTCTTGGAGTCCACGGTGAGCCACGGTGCGACCTTCTTGACGCGGTCGCGGGGGTCACGGTTGTAGATGATCTTCGAGTTGGAGTTGATCGCGTTCGACAGCAGGATGTTGCGTTCGGTGTACTTGACCGAATAGAGGATCCGGTTGAACCAGTTGCCAAGTGAGACACCCGAATCGGCACTGTAGGTGTAGTTCTTGCCGTCGAGGTCGTACTCGCGGTCGCCTTCTGTGGAGCCGACGATCGCGTAGTCGGGATCAACCTTGGCGATCAGCTCGCCGAAGTAGATGCGCGGCTGGCTCACCTTGATCGGAGCATTGGCCTTGTAGTCTTCTGTCTGGTAATTCTCCAGGTCGCTCACCGCGAACACCGGCAGACCACCACGATCACTCTCGGCATCCGACGACGCTTCGTCGACGGTGTTCGCCTGCGCGGCAATGAATCCGTTGCCGTGTGTGAAGACGGTGTGCTTGTTGATCCAGTTCTGCTGGTTGGCGTCGAACTTGCTGGGATCGAGTTCGCGTGCGGCGACGATGAAATCGCGCTGCTGACCGTCGACGGTGTAGCGGTCGACGGCGAGCTGCGTCGGGAATCCGTAGAAGTTCTTGAGTTTTTGACGCTGGGTGAATGCGGGCTCGATCACGTTGGGATCGAGGACGCGGATGTTCGACAGCGTTGCGCTGTCATTGTTGACCGCGACAGGATCGGCCGGTTGTTGTGTCCAATTGCGTTGATATTCGACGTTGGTCCCGTCGACGAGGCCGTACGCCTGTTTCGTCGCATCCATATTGCGTTGGATGTATTCGAGTTCTTTCTGGGCCGCGTTCGGCTTGACCGAGAACTGCTCCATTGCCAGCGGCCAACCGACGCCCATGACAAGCGCGGTGAACAACATCAGCACGGTCGCGAGCGCAGGGACACGCAGATCGCGCATCACGGCGCCCGCAAAGAATGCGACGGCACAGATGATCGCGACGACCATGAGGATCAGTTTCGACGGCAACACCGCGTTGATGTCGGTGTAGCTCGCGCCGGTGAAGATCTCCTGCTTGCGCTGACTCGACAACAGCGAATATCGATCGAACCAATACGACACCGCCTTGAGCACCAAGAAGGTTCCCGCGAGGACTGCCAACTGAATACGCGCGGCGTTGGTGATCGAGTTGCCTCCGCCACCGAGACGAATGCCGCCGAAGAGGTAGTGGGTGATCAGGCTCGCGAAGAAGGAGATCACCACGACCACGAACAGGATGTTGAGCACGAACCGATAGAACGGGAGGTCGAAGGCGTAGAACCCGACGTCGAGGCCGAACTGTGCGTCGCGTTGCCCGAATTCGGTTCCGTGCAGGAAGGTTTGCACCGTGGCCCACGACCCCTGCGCGACGAGCGCGAAGATCAGTCCGATGAGGATCGGCGGGATGATCGCGTACCAGCGGATGTGGCCCATGATCGAGGCCCGGTACCGGGCCAGTGGGTCATTCGGACCGCTCGCGGGCACGAAAACCGGACGCGACCGATAAGCCAGCGCAACGGCTCCGAAGATCAGACCGCCGGCGAGAACGCCGACGATCAGGAAGAGCGCGATGCGTGTCCAGACGATCGTGGAGAACACCTCGGTGTATCCGACGTCGGACATCCACAGCCAGTCGGTGATGATGCTGACGAGCCGTGGCCCCACCAACAACACCACGAGGATGGCGACACCCACCCCGATGGCAATCTTGCTTCTGCGCGACAGTGTCGGCATGCCCGCCGGCCCGCGTACGCCCACTAACCCACTCTCCCAGTGCCATCGTTCTCGGTGCGATCGTTGTTCTCAGCGCGATCATTGCAGGGCGTACCCGGTTCGGTCATTTCGGACATCTCCGGGGCTGCCGCACCTCACAGCGCGATCGTGGCATTCACTGTACTGTCCTCGCGCGAGAGCCATCGGATCCCATGGTCCCGGTACGTCTTCGTGGCACACGAGGCAGTATTGACAGCCATGACCGACGAGCACACCGACCTCGGCCAGTTCTCCCCCGACGATCTCGGCCGCGCACTGCACGACATACTCGATCACGTCGAACTCGGCGGGTGGGGTCAGCCGCCGCAGTTGTTCGCTCTGGTGCCGACGAGTCTGATCGCCGAGCAGAATCCGGGCCTGGTCGCCGAGGACGACGATTCCGCGCTTAGTCCCGTCGCGCAGGAGCCACTCGAGGTCTCCGCGGGCGACGAACCGTACGCACAGCTCGAGGAGTTCTTGGCGACGGCGACGTGGAGCCCGCCGGTGGAAGGCGTGGCGCTGGTTCTGGAGATCGTCGTGTTGCCGCCGGATGCCGAAGGCGACCTCGACTCCGCATTCGAACCACTCCTCGCCGATCCCGCCGCGAGCGAGTCCGCAGCGCGCGCCGCGGCCCGCAAACATCCGTCGGCCCGCACAGCACGCCTGGCCGTCGGCGCCCTGCGCGGTGGAAAAACGCTGTCGCTGATGCGGTTACAGCCCGCCCCCGACGACGATCCCGACGCGCCGATGGAATTGCTCACGCATCCAGAACTGGCATCGACGCTGCAGTCGGCGTTAGCTGCCACGCTCGACGACCGCGAGGCGCAGGGGTAGAACTCAGCGGGGTCGACGCCGGATCAGCAGTGGGGTGCGTCCTTGCCCGCGCGTACGTCGTCGAGTGCCGAGAGCGCGGAGTCGAGTGAGTTGACCTTGACCAGTTGCAAGCCGTCGGGAGCGTCGGACTTGGCTTCTGTGCAGTTGCGTTCCGGCACCAGGAAGACGGTGGCTCCTGCTTCGCGGGCGGCGAGGGTCTTGTGTGTGATCCCGCCGATGGGGCCAACTGTGCCGTCGTCGGTGATCGTCCCGGTGCCCGCGATGAACTTGCCGCCGGTCAGCTCGCCGGGCGAGAGGCGATCGATCACCGCGAGGGTCAGCATCAGACCCGCTGACGGTCCGCCGATGTCGCCGACGTTGTAGGAGATCTTCAGGTTGGGGTCAGCGTTGACCACATCCGGGGTGAGTCCGATGTAGGCGACGTCGTTGTCGTCGGGACGAGCGGCTGTGGTGACCGTCACGGTTTGTTTGGTGCCTGCGCGATCGATCTCGATCGGGATCTGCGCACCCGGCTTCTGCTTGCGTACGGCCGACTGCACGTCCTCCGAGGTCGACACCGCCGCCCCGCCGACCGACAGGATCTGATCGCCCTGCCGAAGCACCTTCGACGACGGTCCGTCTGCGGCGACGGAGTCGACGATCAGCTTGGTCGGACGGTCGAGATGGCGCAGCGCAGCTGCGGTCGCGGTGCTCTCCGACCCGGTCATCTGCTGCTGGTTCTGTTCCTGAACCTGCTGCGTCGTCTGATCGGGCGGGAAGATCTGCTCACGGGGCTGCACGGTGTAGCGGCCCGAGACCCACAGACGGATCGAGTCGAACAGGGTGAGGCCGTCGCTGACCGACACCGTCGTGAGATTGAGGTTTCCGTTCGTCGGGTCGACGGGGGTACCGGTGATGTCGACGACGGGCTTGTCGTCGAGCTTGCCCAGCGTGTTGACGGTCGGACCTGGTCCGAGGGCGACGAAGGGCACCTGCACCGTTGTGCCGACGACGATGAGAATGAGTAGGAGCAGCGTCGTCACTGCGATGGTGGCGATTCGGCGGGAATGCTGCCGCACCATCGTTGCGGGACCTGTCATTCCGCCCACCATAATCGACGCCGCGAGCGGGATATGCAGGCAGGCGCAAGCAGGCGCGCTTGAGTCGACGCCGCGCAGCGTCGAAGATCATTGAGCGAACTACGCTCAAGGCGAACGGCTCGCAGGTCACCCACGGTCGACTCGGACGGTACCGTGGAACCCATGAGTGATTTGCCCTTCGGTTTCTCCCCGTCCGGCGACGGTGACGACAACAACCGCGACAAGAACCGCGACGACAAGGGCAGCGGTGCGTCCGGCGGCGCCTCTGGTGGCGGCGACTCCGCACAGAACCCGTTCGGCTTCGCGCTCGGCGGTGAGTCCCTCGACCCTGCGGCACTCGGCCAGGTGTTCAGCCAGCTCGGGAGCATGCTCAGCGGGATGGGTTCGGGGACCTTCGGATTCGGTGGTCAGGGCAAGGGATCGGGGCCGGTCAACTACGACCTCGCGTCGAATCTCGCCCGCCAGCAGATCGGGAACTTCACCCCAGTCCTGGAGCGGGAGACGAACGCCGTCACCGACGCTGTGCGTCTCGCCGACGTCTGGCTCGACGACGCGACCACACTTCCCAGTGGCGTCAGCAAGTCTGTCGCGTGGACCCCGGTGCAGTGGCTCGAGGAGACCATGCCGACGTGGAAGCGCCTCTGCGATCCCGTCGCCCAACAGCTTTCGCGTACCTGGGAGCAGAATCTGCCTCCCGAGGCAGCGCAGTTCGCTGGCCCGATGATGGGCATGCTGACCCAGATGAGCGGCATGGCCTTCGGCACCCAGCTCGGTCAGGGACTCGGCCAACTGGCCAAGGAGGTTCTCACCTCCACCGATATCGGTCTGCCCCTCGCACCCGAGGGTGAGGCCGTGCTGCTCCCCGAGGCGATCGCGGCGTTCGCCGAAGGACTCGAGCAGCCGGCACAGGAGATCGTCGTCTTCCTCGCCGCACGTGAGGCTGCACATCTGCGCCTCTTCACGCATGTGCCGTGGCTGCGTCAGCGTCTGTTCGCGACGGTCGAGGAGTACGCGCGTGGCATCACCGTCGATTTCAGCGGCATCACCGACCTCACCGCGAACATCGATCCGGCGCAGTTGTTCTCCGATCCGTCGAAGCTCGAGGAGCTGATGAGTTCGTCGGCGTCGTTCGAGCCCACGACGACTCCCGAGCAGAAGGCTGCGCTGAGCAGGCTTGAGACTCTGCTCGCCCTCGTCGAGGGTTGGGTGGAACAGGTTGTGTCACAAGCACTTTCTGATCGAATCCCGAGCACGGCCGCGCTCACCGAGACCATGCGTCGACGTCGCGCGTCCGGCGGTCCCGCCGAGCAGACGTTCGCGACGCTCGTCGGACTCGAGCTGCGTCCCCGTAAGGTGCGCGAGGCGTCGGCCCTGTGGCGCCAACTCGCCGAGGCCAGCGACATCAACAATCGCGACGGCGTCTGGGCGCATCCCGATCTGATGCCCGACGCCGACGACCTCGACAATCCCGCGGGCTTCATCGACCGCGTCATCGGCGGGGACGTGGGCGGCATCGACGAGGCGATCGCCGAACTGGAGCGCACGCTCGCCGAAGAGGCAGCGAAAGACTCCGGCGACGAGCCCGAGTCCGACGGCGAGTCCGGCGATGACAAGAAGGACGACGGCAACGCCTGACGTCCTCGACATCTGTGCATGAAGGCCGGCGCGCTGCGTCGGCTGTGGATAACGTCGCGCTGCTCGGCACGCGCCCCGATTCTGCTGGCAGAGTTGCCGCATGGCGCGACGTGCACGTGAACTGCTGACACCTACGGCGGCCGCCCCTCAGTCGATTGCAGTTGAGTCGGATGAGTCTCTGCCGGTTGTCATTCCGGGCACCGTCGTGGTCATCCGTCCGGGAAATCGGCTGCAGATCGGTAGTGGCCCCGACAGCGGCATCGTGGTCGAACTCGACCGCGAGGTGTCGGCGCGGCAACTCGCGAATCTACTCGTGAAGCTCGAGAGTCCACAGCGAATGTCCGATGTCACGACCGATCTCGCCGCGACAGGCCTGACGCCCGACGACCTGTCCACCCTGCTCGAACATCTGGTCGCGGCGGGCCGTGCGTTGCAGGGACTTGCGGCGTCGCCTCGGCGTATCGACGACCGGCTGCGTCGCATCCGCGTCCACGGCTCGGGGCCATTGGGCTCGCATCTCGCGACGTCCCTGGCCGACTCGGGTTTCTCCGTCACGCGGTCGAGCGGACGGCCGTCGCCCGAGCATCCGGTGTCGGGGTGGCCGACGGATCTGGTGGTGCTCACCGACTACCTCGTGCACGACACAATGCTCGTCTCCGGCCTCATGGACGCGGGACGGCCTCATCTTCAGGTGCGGATGCGTGACGGGGTCGGGATCGTCGGACCGTTGGTGCTGCCGGGACTCACGAGCTGCCTGTCGTGCATCGACCTACATCGCGCTGACCGTGACCCCGAGTGGCCGATCGTCGCGGCGCAGTTGGTGCGGGTCTCCGGTCACGGCCGGCCCGCCACGGTTCGGGCGACCGCCGCCCTTGCCCATGAGCACATCGAGCAACTGTCCGTGGCGATCTGCGCACCCCTGGGCGCGCGACCACCCGAGCTGTTCGGGCGCACCGTCGAACTTCATTCCGAGCCGACGACGAGGATCGTCACCAAAACGTGGGTTCCGCATCCGTTGTGCCGGTGCCAATACGACGTCGCCGCCGGGTGATGGGGCTTGATGGCTGAGGCCGATCCTCAGGTCGGTCCTCTATCCTGTGATGGGGAAAGGACACCACAAAACCATGACCGACATCACACGCGGGCAGCATCGTCGCAACGCACGGTTGGCGACGCTACCCATCGGTATGGCAGGTCGAGCGGCCGCCGGCTTCGGCAAACGGATGGTCGGAAAAGACAAGGACGAGGTCAACCAGGAGCTCCTGGAGAAGGCCGCCGATCAGTTGTTCTCGGTGCTCGGTGAGCTCAAGGGCGGCGCGATGAAGGTCGGCCAGGCCATGTCGATCATGGAGGCCGCGATCCCCGACGAGTTCGGCGAACCCTTCCGTGAAGCACTCACCAAACTGCAGGCCGAGGCTCCCCCGCTACCCGCGCCGAAGGTCCACAAGGTTCTCGACCAACAACTCGGCACCAAGTGGCGTCAGCGTTTCCGCGAATTCTCCGACGAGCCCGCGGCATCGGCGAGCATCGGTCAGGTCCACAAGGGCGTCTGGTCCGACGGCCGCGAAGTGGCCGTCAAGGTGCAGTATCCCGGCGCCGACCACGCGTTGAAGGCCGACCTCAAGACGCTGTCGAGGATGTCGGGACTGCTGCAGAAACTCTCGCCCGGGACCGACGTCAAAGCGATGATGGACGAACTCATCGACCGCACAGAGGCCGAACTCGACTATCTCGGCGAGGCCGACAACCAGCGCGCCTTCGCGAAGGCATTCGACGGCGACTCCGATTTCGTCATCCCGAAGGTCATCGCGAGCGCGCCCAAGGTGGTCGTGTCGGAGTGGCTCGACGGCACACCACTGTCGAAAATCATCACCTCCGGCGATCAGGCCACCCGCAACGAGGCCGCCGCACGCATGGCGACGTTCGAGGTGAGCTCGCCGTTCCGCGTCGGACTGCTGCACGGCGACCCGCATCCGGGCAACTTCTTCATTACCGACGACGGTCGCTTCGGCGTACTCGACTTCGGCGCCGTCGGCCACTACCCCAACGGTCTACCTCCCGAAACCGGTCCCATCCTGCGACTCGCTCGTGACAAGCAGTACGACGAGCTGACCGAGGAGATGATCAAGGCAGGCTTCATCCTGCGGTCCCGCGCCGACCGGGTCAGCCCCACCGACATCGAGGCCTACCTGAAGCCCTACGTCGATCCGCTCTACACCGAGTCATTCCACTTCACCCGCAAGTGGCTCCAACGCGCCGCGGGCAAGGCAACCGACGTGCGGGGCGACGTGTACAAGACATCGCGAAACCTCAACGTGCCCAAGCAGTATGTGATGGTGTTCCGTGTCCTCGCGGGCTGCGTCGGCATCGCCTCGCAACTCGACGCCGAGGCTCCCTACCGGGCAATCATGGAGAAGTGGGTGCCGGGGCTCGCCGACTGAGTTTTCCGCGTGTCCGAATTGTCGTACCCACCCTGTAGCGTTGTTGTCAGATCGAACACATAAGCGATCGACGACATAGCGGCGAAAAGGGGGTGGCCATGACCGACATCATCGACAACATAAACGGCGACCACGTCCCGACGTCACCGTCCCCTGATTCGCCCCTGTCGTTCACCGCCGCTGACCTCGACACCATCGGCCACCTCTCCGGCGTCGAACTCAACGACGTCGCCCGCACCACCCAACGGCTGGCACGCCAAGCCGAAGCACGCACCGCACTTCTCGCCTACCGCATCGGCGAATCGATCGCCGACGACATGCTCGTCGTCGCCGCCACCCGACCGCACACCCACCACGCCGTCGACA